>JBAYSM010000057.1:0-17550 GCA_041676205.1 Rhodospirillaceae bacterium
ACCAGTAGACCCGCTCTACCGGAGCGTCGAGCAGGTCCAGCAACACCTCGATCTGTCCGCGCTCATCGTGCCTCCAGGTCGAGTAGCCGCCCTCGGTGATCCAGATTTGGACGTCGCGCGCGGCGGCGGGCAGCACGGCGCGCACGTCCTCGACCTGATGGATCCAGGCGGCCTCGCCATGGGTCCAGGTACCGGGGAAGCCGTGCAGGCTGATGGCGTCGATGTTTTCAAGCGCCCCGGCGTCGCCCACCGTGCGGATCCAGTTCGGATCGGTCGGGCACATGCCGCCCAACACCGTCTTTTTACCGCGCTGGCGCATCCAGTAGGCGGCCTGGACGATCATGTCCGAGAACATCCGCCACTGGGGATCGAGCCGCCAATCCCAGTCATTGATGTTATTCGGCTCGTTCCACAACTCGACCCATTCAAAGTGCTGGCCGTGGTCCGTCACCAGCACGTCGAGGAAGTCGGCGAACGCCTTGGTGTCGCGCGGCGGGGCCGAACTCTTGGGCAGCAGCGCGATGGACGGAGGGGTATAGGTGACGCAGGGCAGAACCTCCACCTCGGCCGCAAGCCGGGGCAGCATCCAGCCCACCCAGGCCCGCCCCTCGGCCGTGTAGTAATCGGCCCACGAAATACCGGTGCGCAAGTGCGCGATGCCCATAGCGCGCAGGTCGGCGATCAGACGCTCGACCCGGTCGTGATCACCGGGCCGCAACCACTCGACAAGCCCCAGGTGCGGTTGCGTCATGCCACCAGCCCCCGCCGCCGCAGTTCAAACGCCGCTTCCTCCGCATGGTCGGCGGCGGCTTGAGTGGCCACCCATTCGACCAGTTCAGACAGCCCAGCCTGAAAATCCACCTTGGGGGAAAAGCCCAGCAGGGACCGGGCCTTGGTCAGATCGGCGAAGCAATGGCGGATATCGCCCTTGCGGCATTCTCCGGTAATCTCCGGGCCGATGTCCTCACGGCCCATGGCGCGGGCCAGTCGGTGCGCGATCTCGGCCACCGAATAGACATTGCCGGACCCGACGTTGAACACCTCGCCCTTGGCGGCGTCGGTTTCCAGGGCCAGCAGGCACGCCTGGGCCACATCATGCACATGCACGAAGTCCCGAAGCTGCCGACCGTCTTCGAAAATGCGTGGCGGCCGACCGTTGAGCAGCCGCGACGCAAAGATCGCCAGTACCCCCGTATAGGGATTGGACAGCGCTTGACGGGTGCCATAGACGTTGAAAAACCGCAGCGCCGTGGTCGGAATACCGTAGGCATCGCCGACGATCATGCACATGCGTTCCTGCACGTACTTTGACAGCGCATAAACCGAAGCAAGGCTCGGCGCCTTGGTTTCCGGCGTGCCGAGCGGGACGAGCGGCGCCCCATTGGCGTCCACCGGATCGAACTGCCCGGCGGTCATGTGTTCAAGCGACCGTGCGGCCTGTTCAACGAGCGTCCCATCGGCGGTGCGGTACAGTCCCTCGCCGTAGATGCTCATGCTGGACGCGACCACCAACCGGCTCACCGGGCGGTTGATCAGACACTGCAGCAGATTGGCCGTGCCCAGATCATTAACCGCCACGTAGTCGTCAACCTGATACATGCTCTGGCCGACGCCAACCATGGCGGCGAGGTGATAGACCGCATCGACCCCGTTCAGCGCCAGACGAAGGGTATCGGGATCGCGCACGTCACCCGGAAGGACCTCCACATCCTTGGCGAGATAGGCGGGGACTTCGCCCGACCGGCCGTGGACCTGTTCACTCAGATTGTCCAGCACGCGGACGCGATACCCCGCCTGCAACAGCGCGTCAGCCAGGTGTGAACCAATGAATCCGGCGCCGCCGGTTACCAAGACTGTCGCAGACATGTCGCCTCCCGTAGGTCACTGTCTGCGAACGTCCGCTTCTGCTGGCCGGTTCCTGATCCAGACGAAGATAATGAAGAAGATCAAATACTTGGCGCCATACGAGGTAGCGTCTACACCCTATGCCATGGCCCCCACCTGAGTTCCGCGTCGAAGTGTGACCATCGTTACTGCCGGTTAACGGGACCGGGCCTAAGATCGAGTCGTCGCGAACAGAACCGACGGGCGCATCGCAATGAAGACGTCATTCAAGCGCATTCTCCGGGATCAAGCGGGAGCCACGGCGGTTATCGTCGGGCTGACCCTGCCGATCGTCGCGGGCATGGGCATGTTGGGCGTCGATGCGTCGGTATGGTATTCCGAGCGGCGCGAGCTTCAGACGGCGGTCGATGCCGCGGCCCTGGCGGGCGCCCTGCACAAGGCCTATGGCTACGGCGTCAGCACTGTTACCGCGATCGCCAGCCGCGACGCGCAACGCAACGGCTTCAACCCCGGCAATGGGACCATCACGGTCAACAACCCGCCAGCCAATGGCCCCGGCGCGGGGGACGCCACCGCCGTCGAAGTCATCCTGGTCGAGAACCTGCCGATGTTCTACGCCCGCCTGCTGGGCGACCGTGTGGCCACGGTGACGGTCAGGGCCACCGCCGGCACCACCCTGGACGATGAGTTCTGCATCCTCGGCCTGGACCCCGCCATGGCCTCAGCCGTGAACGTGCAAGGCAACGCGTCCGTCAGCATGTCGTGCGGCATTGCCGTCAACTCGACCTCGGACAAGGCCCTAGCCATAGCTGGCAGTGTCGACATCACGGCCTCGTCGGCGAGCATTTCCGGCAATATGTACCTCAATGGCAACCCGACCGTGAACTTCACGGAGCCGCCGCGCACCGGACAGCCGCCGGTCGTCGACCCCTATGCCGACCTGGAGGTGCCGCCGTTCGGCGCCTGCACCGCCACCAACACTACCGCGAAAAACACTGTCACCTTGTCGCCCGGCGTCTACTGCGGCGGACTCAAGGCCAATGCCGGGGCGAATATCACCCTTGATCCGGGCGTCTACATCATGGCCGGCGGATCGTTCGATATTGCTGGTGGCGCGTCCCTTCGCGGCGACGACGTGACGATCATCCTGACCGACGATGCAGGCGGCAACTATACCACCGTCAAGATCAACGGCGGCGCCGACATGGAGTTGAACGCCCCGGCGTCGGGTGATTGGAGCGGCATCCTGTTCTACCAGGACCGCAACGCCCCGTCGTTCCAGGGGGCGAAGATCATCACGAACACCTTTACCGGCGGCGCCGACATGGTGCTCAACGGCGCGGTCTACTTTCCCAGCCAAGCCATTGAGTACACCGGCAACGCGACTGTGGCATCGGACTGTCTGCAATTGATCGGCCGGCAGGTCATCATGACCGGCAACTCGCAGCTCGCAAACAACTGCGCCACATATGGCACCGAGACGCTCGGCGTCGCCCGCGTCCGGTTGCTGCGCTGAGCGGGAGACGCGGTCATGCCCCACGCCATCCCCGCACTGTTGCCATGGTTGCGTAGAACCCTCGACGAGCGGGGAACCGTGGCCGTGGAATTTGCCCTTCTGGTCCCGATCCTGATGCTCTTGCTGGTCGCCTCGGCCGACTTCGGCATGGCGTTCCGGGAGAAGATGCAGGCCGAGAAGGCGGCCCGCGCCGGCTTGCAGTACGCCATCTACGACCCCAAGGACAACGCGGGGATATCCTCGGCCATCCTCCTGGCGACCGGCTTGACGGCGGGCGACCTGAGCGTCACCGTCAGCCGCTTTTATGAGTGTGCCAACGGCACCCGCCCCGCCAAGCCCGGATTCTGCGCCGCCGGAGACTGGCCCGGAACCTATGTGCGCATCGAGATCACCAAGCCCTTCACGACCATCATGACCTGGGGCGGCCTGACCGAGCAGTTCACCATCAGAGGGAGCGCCGAAGGCCGTGTGCAATAGATCAAAACGCAAACCGGGCGTGCTTCTCGACACCCGTGGCGCGGTGGCGGTGGAGTTCGCCCTGGTCCTGCCGGTGCTGATCTTCGTCCTGTACATGGTGATGGAGGTCGGGCGCGGCGTGTGGACCCACAACGTCCTCCAGTTATCGGTCGAGGAAGCAACCCGTTATGCCGCCGCCAATCCCACCGCAACAGCGTCCCAAATCGCCGCCGTGGCAACCGCCATGAGCACGGTGCTGAGCGACGATGCCGTCGTCGCTTACACCGTGACCAACCAACCCGGCGCATCGCCCCGAATTCGCTACGTCACGGTTCAAGCCGCCCTGAACCACCAACTTCTGATGCCGCTCATGCGCGACAGCGACGGCACGCCGCCGCCCAGTTTTCTGACCATGACCGCCACGGCGCGGATGCCCGTTATCCAGTAACCCATCGGAGTACAGTCCATGCCCCCGAACCCACCTCCCCTGCGCCGCCTGCTCGGCAATCACAAAGGCGCCACAGCCATCGAATATGCCCTGATCGCGGGCCTGATCGCTTTGGTCATCATCGGCGCCGTGACCATCTTGGGCACCAGCTTGAGCGACACCCTCACCGGCGTTGCCGATGCCCTATAGCCACACCCCGACCAGCAGTCCTAGACTGCTGCCAAAGGGCAAGAAGAAGGGGGACATCGCATGCCAGACGCCAACACCGCTTCGGACACAGCCGCCAAGACACCGCGCATGACGCCCCACCACTCCCTGGCAGGCATCCGGCTGCTGCAGGGCCTGCCCAACGACGCCATTCAAGCCCTTGAGAGCAAGTGTGCGTGGCATGAATACAGCCCCGAAGAGATCATCTTCGACCTCGACGATGACGGCACCGACGTCTGCTTCATCGCCCGCGGCAAGCTGCGCATCCTGATCTTCGGCCGTCCCGAGGAAGGGGAAGTTGCCGAAGGCCATGCCGAACAAGTTGCCTTGGCCGAGATGTTTACCGGCGATACCTTCGGCGAACTTTCGGCCATCGACGGGCAGCCCCGCTCCGCCCAGGCCATCGCGTCGGACAACTGCGTCATCGCCATGCTGCCGCGCGCCGACATGCTCGACCTACTGCGTCACCATCCCGATGTCGCCATCTCCATGCTCGGGCGCTTTGCCGGGATGCTGCGGTCGATGAACCGGCGCGTCTACAGCATGGCCACAATGACGCCACAGCAGCGTGTGTACCTGGAGCTTCTCCGCCTGTCCCACCCCAATCCGCAGGGCGACGGGTCGTGGATCATCGATACGCTACCGGCCCACGGCGATATCGCCGATTGGGCAGGCGCCCCGCGTGAATGCGTCGGCACCGCCATCGGCCAGCTTGCCCGCGAGGGCGTGGTCGAACGGCGCCATCGCTCGCTGGTCATCAAGAACCACGCCCGCCTGCGCATGCTGGCCCACCTGTAGACCGGACACCCCTCCATGCCCCTCCGCCGAACCGCCCTTTTCGCCGCCTGCGCCTTGGCCCTGTCCGCCTGTGCCGGGGGGCAGCAGACCCCACAGCAGCTTGACGCGGGGGTGGCTGGCAACGCGCAATCCATGCACCGCGCCCTGTGGGAAATGGCCGAGAACTCCCAGCGCGGCAACGACTACGACACCGCTGCCCGGCACTTTGCCACGTTGCTTGAGGTCGATCCGACCAGCGAGGCCGCCATCCTCGGCCGGGCGAGGAATTTGCGGTACGGGGCCAAACCCTATGACGCGGTATTGTTCCTGGACGAAAAGATTGCAGCGCTCGGCCCACGCCCCGCCCTGACCCTGGAACTGGCCAAGGCGCATCTGGCCGACGACGCTCCGGCCAAGGCCCTGCCGCACCTGCTGGCGCTGGAAAGCAGCCAGCCCGATAACTGGGAAGTGCATTCCGCGCTGGGCGTCCTGCACGACCGCGAAGGCCGCATGGCCGAAGGCATGGCGGCGCACCAGAAGGCCTATAAACTTGCTCCGCTGGAACCGCAGGCGGCCAACAATCTGGCCCTGGCCCTGGCTATGAACGGCCAGATCGACCAAGCCATCGACACGCTGATCCCGGTCAGCAAACGGTCCGAGGCACCGGTCAACGCCCTTCAGAACCTCGCCCTGTTCTATGCCATGCGCGGCCAGATGGACCGCGCCGAACCACTGGTCCGTCGTGCCCTGCCCCCGGAAATGGCCGAACAGAGCATCCGCAGCCTGCGCGCTATTTCCACTCAGGCCAAACTGGGTTCTTAAAAAAAGTTCCCGCTTCCGCCGAGGGTATGGCGGAAGCGGGAATGGCTTACATCACGGTCAAGCCTGCTTGCGGATGGTGTCCAGGAAACGGGTCACTTCGTTTCTCAGGACCATAGCGTCGCGGGACAGTTCGGTTGCCGCTGACACCACCTGCTCCGAAGCAGTGCCGGCTTCCCCGGCGGCCTGGGTGACGCCTTCAATGTTGCGCGTCACGTCAGCCGTCCCCTCGGAGGCCTGCTCGACATTGCGGGCGATTTCCTGGGTAGCGGCATTCTGTTCCTCGACCGCGCTGGCGATGGTCGAGGCAACCTCGTTAACCTCGTTGATGCGCGTGACGATCTGGTCGATAGCCTCAACGGCCTCTTGCGTCTCGTCTTGCACCGCCTTGATCTGGCGGCTGATGTCCTCGGTCGCCTTGGCGGTCTGGTTGGCGAGGTTCTTGACCTCGTTTGCGACGACCGCAAAGCCCTTGCCAGCGTCCCCGGCGCGAGCCGCCTCGATGGTGGCGTTCAAGGCAAGCAAGTTGGTTTGGCTGGCAATGTCGGTGATCAAGCTGACCACCTGATCGATCCTGCCGGCGGCCTGAGACAGCCCCTGGACGACTTGGTGGGTCCGCTGGGCCTGCTGCGCGGTGCGGTCGACGATTTCCGAGGAATGCTGGACCTGACGGCCAATCTCGGAGATGGACGACGACAGTTCCTCGGCCGCCGCGGCCACCGTCTGAACATTGGACGAAGCTTCCTCCGACGCCGCCGCAACGGCGGTGGCCTGGCGCGACGTTTCTTCGGAGATCGAAGACATGGACTGCGCGGTGGCCTGCATTTGCGTCGCGGCGGACGACACGCCTTCAACCACCTTGCCGACGCTGGCCTCGAACTGATCGGCCATCTCGTTCATCATCCGGCGCTTTTCAGCCGCCGTGCGGAGTTCCGCGGCCTTCTGCTCCTCCTCCATCGCCTTGACGCGCAGGGCGTTGTCCTTAAACACCTGCACGGCCTTGGCCATTTGGCCGATTTCGTCGCCGCGATCATTGCCCGGGATGTCGACCGTCAGGTCGCCGTCGGCCAATGACCCCATGGCTCCGGTCATGGCGCCGACCGGCCCGACAATGCCGCGCACCAGCACCACGGAAATGACAATGCCGACGCCCAGCGCGATGACCATGAGCACCACGTCGGCCTGAACGGCGTCGTCCAACCCAGCCTGGAGCGCATTGGCGGACTTTTTCTCCAAGTCCTGCTCGATTTTCACCACCTCTCTGGACAACCGAGCAAACTCCACCGCACGGTCCGCCATCGTCTCATTGACGAGTTTGGCGTACTCCATGGTCAGGCTGGCCTGACGGGTGAACGATTCGAGGTAAGCCTCCATGATGCCCAGGGTCTGCTTGGCTGGCTCCCGCAACGAAAACTCCAGGTTCGGCAGCCCCTCTTGCAAATGCTTTATTGCTTCGCCCAGACCGGCTTGGGCGGCGTCCCCTTCGGCCTGTTCCATGCGAGCCTGGAAACGCAGGCCGGCAAGGCGCGCATTGGTAAAATCGTTCTGGACTTCACTCAGCAGAAGCAATCCGTCAAAATCACGACGCTGGGAGGCAGTGTCCAGGATAGCGGCAAGGGACCGGCTGCCCTCGACGCCGAGAACATCGGTGCCTTCGCGGATCAAGGCCTGACGCTGTTGGCGGAGGTCCACCACTTTGTCGAAGTCGGCCGAGTAAGCGTCGAACAGGGACTTCATTTCGCGCAGACGCTTAACCGACTCCGGGTCATGGGTAACCCGCAGCAGTTCATCAATGTCCGCCGCCAGGACCTTCTTCAACTCACCGACGCGTTCGAATGCCGCCGGGCGACCATCATTGTAGAACATGACGACGTTGCGCCGCATGTCGGTGACATTGCGCTCGACCTGCACGACCTTGGCCGTGACGCCTGCCTCCTCGACGAAGTGGCCGAATTCCACCCCGGCCGACCGCGCACCCATTACCCCCACCAGCCCGACCGCCAGCAATAGCGCGAGTATCAGCCCGAACCCTGCATAAGTGCGGGTGCCGATCTTGAAATTCTTCATAACCCCCTCCGTACTTCAAACCGCATTAATCTATGCGGGGATAATACACGAAGGGCTTGGGTTCCGCACAGTTAAAGAACTTCGCTTTCTAGAATGCTCGCCAAAGCGGTAAGTACGGGAAAAATGCCGGGCGGCGTTGAACAATACTGTCATTGCCGGAGGCCCAACGGAAAAGCCCCCGCCAGCGGTGCGGCCCAAGATATACGCCCTTCGTTATAGGAGAATTAATACTGACAGTTCCCCCTTCGGTAGCCTACCATCAGGGGCCGAGCGCACTGCCTTGCGGCAACCAAGAGGGAGGGAGGGATGAGGAGAATTTCTGCGCGCGCCATCGTGAAGGACACCATGCGCAGCATGAGGGACAACAAGCGCCTGATGGCGTTCCTTGCCGCACCGTTCACGGTTATTGCTGTCTTAGTCGGGTTGATCACCCAGCTCCCGCACCCGGCGGCGCCGCTCGTGGTGCTGCCGTCACTGCCGCTCATCATGTGGTTCGTCCTGCCTCTGGCGGTGAACATCTACCGCGCCCTGCTGGAGGGGCGGGAGCGGGAGACGTTCGGTATTGGCAGCTTGTTCCGCATCGGCCGGTGCGAGTTGATGATTCTTGTAGTTACCCTCATGACCGGTGCGGTGTCCGTCGGCGGCGCCATTCTCGCTGGCGCAGCCGGTGCAATCGTCACTGGCAACACCGGTGCATCATGGTCGTGGGCGCTGCTGGCAGTGGCCGCGCCGCTCCTCATCGGCGGCGTGTTCGTCAGCCTGCGCATGCAGCCGAGCTTCGTGGCTGCCGGGTTGGGCCGTCCCGCGCCGTGGGCCGTGGGCTGGCGGATGTCACGAGGCAATGTGTGGGGCATTATCAAGACAGCACTGCTCGGCAGCGGCCTGATGCTGGCCTTGACCCTGCCATTCACGCTCATCTATGCCGCCGCCCTCATCGGCATGGCGGCTCTGGAATTAGAGCTGGCAATCGTGCCGCTGATGATCCTCGGCGGCATCGTACAGGGCCTACTCAACGCCCTGGCGACGGCCTTCTACATCACTCTCAGCGCAATGATGTACCGCCACCTGAGCGCTGGCGCCGAGCCGGTCGTAGACACCCCCATGCCGGACCTGTCACCTGCCCCCGTAGCCTCCTGACCCCAAAATATCGACAAGAAAAAGGGGCGCCCCTCGCGGAGCGCCCCTCTTTCGTTGAACTAGGTCAGCGGGCTTAGTTCTTGGCCTTGTCGACCAGGGCGTTCGCCTTGATCCACGGCATCATGCCGCGCAGACGCTCGCCAACTTCCTCGATCTGGTGCTCGGCATTGCGGCGACGGGTCGCCTTGAAGGACGGCTGACCGGCCTTGCATTCCAGCATCCAATCGCGGACGAAGCGGCCGGACTGGATGTCTTCCAGAACGCGCTTCATCTCGGCCTTGGTCTCCGGGGTCACGATGCGCGGGCCGGTGACGTAGTCACCGTATTCCGCCGTGTTGGAGATCGAATAGCGCATGTTGGCCATGCCGCCTTCGTACATCAGATCGACGATCAGCTTCACTTCGTGCAGGCACTCGAAGTAGGCCATTTCCGGAGCATAGCCGGCTTCCACCAGCGTCTCGAAGCCGGCCTTGATCAGTTCGGTCAGGCCGCCGCACAGCACGGCCTGTTCGCCGAACAGGTCGGTCTCGCATTCTTCCTTGAAGCTGGTCTCGATGATGCCGGACCGACCGCCACCGATGGCCGACGCATAGGACAGGGCAATGTCCATGGCATTGCCGGAGGCGTTCTGGGCCACGGCGACGAGGCAGGGCACGCCGCCGCCACGCTTGTACTCACCGCGCACGGTGTGGCCGGGACCCTTGGGGGCGACCATGAACACGTCGAGGTCGGCGCGCGGCTCGATCAGGCTGAAGTGCACGTTCAGGCCGTGGGCGAAGACGAGGCTGGCGCCTTCCTTCATGTTGGCGTGCAGTTCGTCGCGGTAGATGTCGGCCTGAAGCTCGTCCGGGGTCAGCATCATGACCACGTCGGCCCACTTGGCGGCCTCGGTCGGGGTCATCGTCTGGATGCCTTCGCCTTCGGCCTTCTTGCGGGTCGGCGAGCCTTCGCGCAGGGCGACGGCCACGTCCTTGACGCCGCTGTCGCGCAGGTTCAGCGCATGGGCATGACCCTGCGAACCGTAACCGACGATGGCGACCTTCTTGCCCTTGATCAGGTTGACGTCCGCATCGCGGTCGTAATAAACGCGCATGATTTCTGTCCTTTAAATCTACAACCGTTTGTTTCCAGAGGCCGGAGCCTCAGATGGCGTTTGTTCACAGAGGCTGGAGACGGAGCCTCAGATGGGATCGGTGCCGCGCGCAATGGCGGCAACGCCGGTGCGCGCGATGTCGATCAGACCGAGCGGCTCCATCAACTTGATGAAGGCGTCGAGCTTGTCGGTCTTGCCGACGATCTCGAACACGAAACTCTCGTTGGACGAATCGACCACGTTGGCACGGAAGATATCAGCGATACGCAGGGCTTCAACCCGCTTTTCGCCGGTGCCGACCACCTTGACCAAAGCCAGTTCGCGCGACACGTGCGGACCTTCGACGGTCAGGTCGTGGACCTTGCGCACCGGGACCAGGCGGCCAAGCTGCGCCTTGATCTGTTCGATGACCATGGGCGTGCCCGACGTGACCAGGGTGATGCGCGACAGACATTCGCGCGGGTCCACTTCGGCCACGGTCAGGCTTTCGATGTTGTAGCCACGCCCGGAGAACAGGCCGATGACACGGGCCAGGACGCCGGATTCGTTGTCCACCAGAACCGAGATGGTGTGGCTGCGGACGTCGGTGTTGATGTGGTTCACTTACCTTGCTCCCCTCTCACCCGGCCTCAGACGAGGACCTTGCCTTCGTCGGCGATGGCTTCCTCGCCCTCGGCCGTCGGGCCGAGCAGCATTTGGTTGTGCGGCTTGCCCGACGGAATCATCGGGTAGCAGTTTTCGGTCTGGTCCACCCGCACGTCCATGATGACCGGACGGTCGATGGCGATCATTTCGCGGATGGAGTCATCCAGGCTGCCGGGCTTTTCCACCCGGATACCAACGCAGCCGAACGCCTCGGCCAGCTTGACGAAGTCCGGCAGGGCCTCGGAGTAGCTTTCCGAGTAGCGGCTGCCGTGCAGCAGTTCCTGCCACTGGCGGACCATGCCCATGTACTGGTTGTTGAGGATGAAGATCTTGATCGGCAGGCGGTACTGCACCGCCGTCGCCATCTCCTGCATGTTCATCATGAAGCTGGCTTCGCCGGAGATGTCCACGACCAGCGCGCCCGGATGGGCCATCTGCACGCCGACCGCCGAGGGAAGGCCATAACCCATGGTGCCCAACCCGCCCGACGTCATCCACTGATTGGGACGGTCAAAGCGATAGTGCTGGGCGGCCCACATCTGGTGCTGGCCGACCTCGGTGGTGATGTACGTCTCACGGTCCTTGGTCAGCTCCCACAGGCGCTGAATGGCGTGCTGCGGCTTGATGATGGTGTCGGAGTTCTCGAACTTCAGGCAGTCGATGGACCGCCACTTGTCGATCTGCTTCCACCATGCGTCCAGCGCCTTGGCGTCGGGCTTGGCTTGGCTGGACTTCCACAGCTTGATCATGTCTTCAAGGACATGGGCGACGTCGCCGACCACCGGCACATCGACGGCCACGTTCTTGTTGATCGAGGACGGATCGATGTCGATGTGGATCTTCTTGGAATTGGGCGCGAAGGCCGACACCAGACCCGTCACGCGGTCATCGAAACGGGCGCCGACGCAGACCATGACGTCGCAGTCGTGCATCGCCCAGTTGGCCTCGTAGGTGCCATGCATGCCGAGCATGCCCAGATACTGCTTGTCCGACGCCGGGTAGGCGCCCAGACCCATCAGGGTCAGCGTCACCGGGAACCCGGTCATGCGGGCGAAGCTGGTCAGCAACTGGCAGGCCGCCGGGCCGGAGTTGATGACGCCGCCACCGGCATAAATGATCGGCTTCTTGGCCTTGGCGAGCAGCGCCACGGCTTCTTGAATCCGCTTGGTGTCGGCCTTGACCTGCGGCTTGTAGGAGCGGTGCTTGACCTTGGCCGGGGGCAGGTATTCCCCCTTGGTCATCAGCACGTCCTTGGGCAGGTCGATGACCACCGGACCGGGACGGCCGGTGCGGGCGACATAAAAGCCCTCGTGCATCGTGCGGGCCAGATCGTTCGGGCTCTTGACCAGATAGTTGTGCTTGGTGCACTGGCGGGTGATGCCGGTGGTGTCGGCCTCCTGAAAGGCGTCGTTGCCGATCAGGTGCGTCGGCACCTGCCCGGTCAGGCAGACCAGCGGAATGCTGTCCATCAGCGCATCGGTCAGGCCGGTCACGGCGTTGGTCGCGCCGGGGCCGGACGTTACCAGGACCACGCCGACCTTGCCAGTGGACCGGGCGTAGCCTTCCGCCGCATGCACCGCCGCCTGCTCGTGCCGGACCAGAACGTGCTTGATCTGGTTCTGCTGGAACAGTTCGTCGTAGATGGGCAGGACAGCACCACCCGGATAGCCGAAGATTACGTCCACGCCCTGATCAACCAGAGCCTTGAGGACGATCTGCGCTCCCGACATGAGTTCCTGGGCCATATGCCTAACCTTTCAAAATCACGGATGCGGGAAAGTCGGCCCGTAAGGCGCAGCCTTCCCCCTTCGCCCGCACTTGTGGCGGGAGAGACGGGCAACCTAGTCGGTCATTTCGTCCCGGTCAACAAAAAGCGACGAACTTTCGCAAAGATTTCCTCGCGCAAACTTTCTGAATATTGCGCACGGAGCGTCTCATCCGCACGAAGCTGACCCTTGAACCACGTCCCCTGACGCTTGGCAAAGTTGCGCGTAGTCTGCTGGGCCTTGGTGACGGCAGCCTCCAGCGTTGCCTCGCCGTGCAGAAAACCCCGCAGTTCAGGCACCCCCAGCGCCTTCATCACGGGCGCGGCGGGTGGCAGGCCGAGGGCGTCCAACCCCCGCACCTCGTCGAGGGCGCCGCCCTCCATCATCATCGCAAACCGAGCGTTGCAGCGGGCATAGAGTATATCGCGGGGCGGCTCGATCAACAGCGTGAACGACGATGCTTCGATCATCGGCACCGGCGGTTCGGCCTGCCAGGTGGCAAGGCTTCGGCCGGTGGCCTGCAAGACCTCCCACGCCCGAATCGTCCGCTGGGTATCTCCGACGTCCAGCCGCGCGCCCATGACCGGATCGGCTGCCGCCAGCCGCGCGTGAAAAGCGGGGTTGCCAAGCTCCACCATATCGGCCCGCGCCCGCGCCCGCACATCGCCGGGAATGGCTGGAACAGGCGACAGCCCCACGGTCAGGGCATGAATATAAAGTCCCGTTCCTCCGCACAGGATGGGCACTTTGCCCGCCGCCCAGGCCGCCCGCACCTCGGCCGCCGCCATCTCGGCCCACCGCCCGGCCGAGCACACCTCGGCCCCCGGCAGCACGCCGTACAACCGATGTGGCGCCTGCCCCTCCTCCTCCACCGAAGGCCGGGCGGTGATCACCCGAAGCTCGCGGTAGACCTGCATGCTGTCGGCATTGATGACCACGCCATCGAATGCCCGCGCAAGGTCCAGCGCCAGGGCACTCTTGCCGCTGGCGGTCGGCCCGGCGACGGTGATGATGCGGCCCATTTCTCCTCCCAAAATTCGCTCTGCGCGAATTACCGGCTTGCCATTCAGTTCGCTGCGAGCGAATATAGCCGAACGGCAGGGGGTACGCCATGGAAGTCCGTTTTACAAGCAGCGCAATCAAGGAACTAAAGAGGATCGGCCCAGGGCGGGACGCGATCCTCGCCAAGATCGAGCAGTATGCGGCCGACCCGACGAGCCTCGCCAATAACGTGAAAGCCCTGAGGGGCTCCGACCAGTTCCGCCTGCGCGTCGGCGACCACCGTGTCCTGTTCACCGTAGAAGAGGACGGCACACTGACCGTGATGTTGGTCGAGGCCATCCGCCACCGGAGGGAAGCCTATGACTGAAACCGTGACGATCCCAAAGGCCGAGTACGACACCCTCCTGTCCCGCATCGCGGACCTGGAGGACATGACGCTGATTGCCGCCCGACGGCACGAGCCCAGCCTGCCGCTGGATGCCGTCAAGCGGCTCATGGCCGGGCATAGCGCCGTCACGCTGTGGCGCGAGGAACGCGGCATGACCCAGCGGGCCTTGGCGGCGGCTGCGGGCATTTCGCCAGCCATGCTCAATGAAGTCGAAAAGGCCAAACGAGCCCCCTCCCTGCCGACAGCCAAGGCCATTGCCGAGGCATTGAACGTCGGCCTGGACGATCTGTTCTGAGCCGCTGAGCCTCCCGCACAGTTTCCTTGCCAATGGCGGGTGCCGGACCGTATACCCCGACGGTATCACTGACACCCGAGGGGATCCCCCGTCATGGAATGCGTGCTGACCCTGATCGCCTCCGCGCGGGCGCCCCTGGATGATGCCTTGGTGGCGGCGGCGCGCGATGCCCTGCATGAGCGTCATGCCACGGTATCCCCGCCGGACTGGCTGGCCCCGGCCGAGGCGTGCGACGTGGCGTTCAGCGATCTGAACCCCGACATGGCCGACGCCGCCGTCCGCGCCCGCCTGGGCGATGCGCCGGTGGACGTGGTGTGCCAGCCGATCAAAGACCGCCGCAAGATGCTGCTGGTGGCCGACATGGACTCGACCATCGTGACGGCCGAGACGCTGGACGAACTGGCCGCCTTCGCGGGCCTGAAAAACGAGATCGCCGCCATTACGAGCCGGGCCATGCGCGGCGAACTGGACTTCGAGTCCGCCCTGCGCGAGCGCGTCTCCATGCTCAAGGGCCTGGAGGCCGGCGCCCTCGCCAAGACCTTTGCCGAGATCGAATACACCGGCGGCGCCCGCGCCCTGGTCCAGACCATGCGCACCAACGGCGCCCACTGCATGCTGGTATCGGGTGGGTTCACCTACTTCACCGACCGCGTCGCCGACTACTGCGGGTTCCACGAGGCCTATGCCAATACGCTGGGCATGGACGGCAACCGCCTGGACGGCACGGTGGGCGAACCCATCCTCGGCCGCGATGCCAAGCTTCGCGCCCTGATGGACACCGCCGGCACCCGCCACCTGCCGCTGACCCGCACCTGTGCCGTGGGCGACGGCGCCAACGACGTCGCCATGCTCCAGGCCGCCGGGTTGGGCGTCGCCTTCCACGCCAAGCCAATGGTCCAGGACATGGTCCGCGTCAAGATCAACCACGGCGACCTGACCGCGCTGTTGTATGCACAAGGCTACCGGAAGGCGGAGTTCACGGGGTAAGCAAACTGTTTCAGCTATGCTGCCGCGAAACCTTGCCCTACACCTTCATCCAGTTCATCACGGTCCAAATAGTTATTGTTCACAAGCGCCGTCCGAATCGTCAATTCAGATACATCAAATCGCTTGGCCACGTTGATCCGGCTTTCCTCTGATGTATCCGATCCCATTAGGCTCACGACCTCAGTGAAGGGAGCCAGGAATTCCGCGGCAAATGCACGCTGAAATTTCTGCCGATACGTGTGCGACCGCGTTGCAGGAAACAGGTGACGTTCATCTTGCCCGAAAAGACAGTCCCCCAACAACCTAGCAAGATCAAAACGCCTGCCCGTAGGCCACTTAGAACGAAGAACGACACGACTAGTCTCTTGCTCATCAAGGACAAACGAAATATCGCTGCCCACCCGGTCTTGTTCCAATGCGTTTGCCGACAACCCCGCCATTGTGCAAAGAAGATCATTGGTGATCGGACCGTCGCCCAGCCCTTCCTGAGAGCGAAGCGCCTGTGCGATCTGCTTCCCAACCACCCACGCCGGAATTTCCGAAAGGTTCTGAAACCACGTTGATTTGTCGTTCAAGCATGCGCGATCACCAACAGCCCCCTGAAGACCAGTGGACCGGGCAAGATCATCTAGATTGGCAGCCCTTGGAATTGCTGTTCCTTGCCGGTGGTCAGCCGCCAGTTCCAGCATTGCTTCCGCGCCCAGCCGCTCTGCATCGCACAGCAAGCCGTCAATCGCCTGTTCGTCATGATCCGGCTCAAATCCCAGCGATGCCTCGAAACGCCTCCGCATAGTTAACGCAGGGTCCGAGCGCTCCCGCTGAACCTCTTGCCACACGGCATGGAGAGTGGTGTTCTTCAAGCTCACACTATCGAGACGCCCAAGTATTTGCGATAGAAATGCGTCGACGGCGTCCTCAAACTGCCCCGATGGCACAATGCACGGCAGAGCGCCCATATAGCGGAATGGCTTAGCGTCAGGCTCTAGTGATCGTCGAGCCTGCAACACCGTCCGGATTCCATCAGAGTATATGACAAGGTTCGGCCACGTATACCCTTCACCAATGGCCGTCATCTCGTGCGCCCGCCACCATTCCGGGGCATCCTGAGGTTGTCGGCGCGGTTCCCAGCGCAGCCGCCACCAGTTCCACGCCATCCATTCCGCCACATGATATCCTGAGACGAGCGGCCCGCCTCTAAGCGCCCTGATGTAATGGTCATAACCCTCCGTCAGGCAAACAGTGCCGCAGCGGATCTCAAATTGCCCAAACGCCGCACATTCCTCTGGTGTCCCATCCTCCAGAGACTCCCATGAAACTGCAAGATCTAGCTCTCCGAGCACCGCCGCCTCCATTCTACCAAGATGTAGTCGCGCTGCTTGTCATCCTTGGACAGCCGGTAGCCATGATACACCGACTCACGTTCAGCCTTTGTTTTGGCTTCATAAACCTCACCCTCAGCATCAACGCTCCAAACATACTTCGGAGTTCCATTGGGTTCAAATCTACTAACCATTCCAAGAAGGATACCACGGGCTAACAAGTCCTGAGCTTCTGAAAGCCGAATGGCGCGGCGATCATCGCATACCGAGAAACTGGGGCGCGGGTTCTGAGGAGGGTGCAGCCCATAATCACCCGGCCGCAATTTATGCTTTGCATAACCTTGATACTCGGCCCGTTCCGCAAGGTCTTTCAGAACCTCCAGAGTAAGCGACCCCAGGGGCGCAACGACACGCGAAGGGTCATTTGGCGGCCTCGCCATCAGCCTCGTTCCTGTTTGCATTAGCACGCCATACTTGTGCTACACCGGATTGGGGGACGCAAACAATCCCCTTTATCTTTTCCGCCCCGACCGATTGACCGCGTTCATCACGGCGCGCAGGGAGGCCATGGTGATGTTGGTGTCCAGGCCGACGCCGAACAGGGGGCCTTTGCCGTCCACCGTGGTTTCCAGGTAGCACGCCGCCTGAGCGTCCGCGCCCCCGGCCACGGCGTGTTCGGAGTAATCCAGCACCGCGATCCCCAGCCCGAACTGCGCGTTCAGGGCGTTGACGAAGGCGGCGATGGGGCCATTGCCGCGCCCCTGGATGACCTGGGCCTTGCCG
>JBAYSM010000058.1:0-17346 GCA_041676205.1 Rhodospirillaceae bacterium
CGCGCATCAGCGGATGGTCCATCATTGCCTGGACATAGACCGTGGCGGCAGGGTTGAGCTTCACGCCGTAGGTCCAGAAGCGCGTCGCCACCGGGGCATACATGCAGTCAGCGCCAGAGAACTGGCCGAACAGGAACGGGCCGCCGGCGCCGTAGTCGGTGCGGCACATGGTCCAAAGGTCTTGGATGCGCGCGATATTGGCTTCGACCAGGGCGCGTTGGGCCGGATCATCGGGCCAGCCCTTGCCGATGAGTTGTTTGCGCACGTTCATGCCCATGGCTTTGCGCAGCGGCGCGAACCCGGAGTGCATCTCCGCCGAAACCGACCGGGCAACCGCGCGGGCCTGGGCGTCGCTCGGCCACATGCGCCCGGCGGGGGCGCGTTCGGCTGCCCATTCGACCAGCGCGAGGCTATCCCACACCGCGATCGCCCCATCGTGCAGGCACGGCACTTGTCCGCTCGGGCTAAACTCTAAAATTCGGGCTTTGGTATCGGGCTGGCGGAGCGGAACGACGATTTCTTCGAAGGCCACCCCGGCATGGCGCAAGGCCAGCCAGCCGCGCAGGGACCATGATGAATAAGCCTTGTTACCAATCATCAGTCGCAGCATTGACGCCTCGCACGAAAAGAATCTTGGCTGGGGATGATGCCGCCGGCGAAGAATTGTTGCAACAGGGCTACCGCTTTTGGTGTAGTGAAGTCTTGGCCCATGGGACTGCATCCAATCTAAAGGGGGTACGGTCGCGAGGGACGGGGTCCGGCACCCTGGCCGCCTTCCGCGTCGGCTGGGCGCGGTAGAGATAAAAGGTCGTTGTGGTGAATGCTTGAAATTCTGCTGGTAGAGGACAACGACGTGTTCGCGCGTTTGGTCGAGGGCCTCCTCACCCAGACGCGACCGGGCGGCTTTAGCGTGCACACGCGGTCAGACCTGACCAGCGCCACGCAGGCGGTGAAGGAGCGCACCTTCGACGCCATTGTTCTCGACCTGTCGCTGCCCGAGGCCGAAGGCCTGGACACTCTGCGCCACATGCTGGCCGCCGTTCCGGGGACGCCGGTGGTGGTCCTGACCGCCCTCAATGACGAGCAGATGGCCTTGGAAGCCGTGCGCAACGGCGCCCAGGACTATCTTATCAAGACGCAACTCAGCGGCGCCGGATTGCGCCGCTCACTTTTGTACGCCGTGGAACGCCGAGCCGTGTTCGAGGGGTTGGGCGAAGAGGGCGGCATCCTCGAAGGCTTGCTCAACAGCATGTATGCCGCGTCGGGCGTACTGACCGCCGAGTGGGACGAGGTCGGTGCGGTGGTCGATTTCCGCTGGCGCCTAGGCAACGCGGCCTGTCGCCCGGTGCTGGGGATTTCGCCCCGTGACCTGGCAGGGCACAGTTTGCGTGAGACCTTGCCGGATCTGGCGCAGGGGACCGTGTTTGCGGGCTTGAAGCGGGTCGCTGGGGGGCACGGCACGCTTGACATCGAGCATTGCACGTCGCGTAACGGCGAGCAGGTTTGGCTGCGCATTGCCGCTGCCCGGATGGAGGGCGGTGTTGCCGTCACCCTGTCCGACATCACCAGCCGCAAGGCCCAGGAAGTCGCCCTGGTCCAAGCCCGCGACAAGGCCGAGCGCGCCGATCGCACCAAGAGCCACATGCTGGAAGCCTTGAGTCACGGCGTGCGGACGCCGCTCAATTCCATCATCGGGTTTGCCGAACTGATGGATAACGAGCTTCTCGGCCCGATGAATCACCCGCAGTACCGGGCCTATGTGAAAGATATCTCGTCGTCGGCCCACCAGTTGGTGCAGATCATCGAAGATCTGATGGAGCCGGCCCGGTTCGAGGGGCTGGCGCGTCTGGAAAGCGGGTCGCGGCAGCTTATCGACCTCCAACCGGATTTGATTGCGGTCTGTCGCGACGGGATCGTGACGCTGATGAATGCGGCGGGCGCCGCCATGGTGGGCGTGCAGCCGGTTCAGTCTTGCGTCGGCCGGGCGTTCAGTTCGTTCGTGCACGCCGATTACGTTCCCATCGTTGGCGAAGGGCTGCGCCATCTGCTTGCCGAGCAGGGCCGCGTTCCCATGAAGCTGATGAGTGCTGACGGCCGCGAAGTCCACGTCGAAATCGCCGCCACGCAGTTCAGCAGTGAGGACGGCGAGGACTCGGTCCTGCTGGTCGCCCGCGACGTGACGGAACGGCAGATTGCCACCCGCGCCATCATCCAGCGCGAGGAGCGGCTGCGTCGCATCATGGAGACCATGGTCGACGGGCTGGTCATCATCGACGAGCGCGGCGTCATCGAGACGTTCAACCTCGCCGCCGAAAAGATCTTTGGCTACAAGGCATCGGAAGTCGTCGGTGCGCCGGTCAACATTTTGATGGCCGAGGATGGTGACGATCACCTGGGCTACGGCAACCCGTTCCTGGAAACCGGCATCGGTCAGATCGTCGGGGGCGGGCGCGAGGTTGAGGGGCGTCGCAAGGATGGCAGCGTGTTCCCGCTCGATCTTGCGCTTTCGGGGCTGCGCATCGCGGACCAGCGCCTGTTTAGCGGCATGCTGCGCGACATTTCAGAACTCAAGGCGGCCGAGGAACGGCTGCGGTTCCTCGCCACCCGCGACCATCTGACGGGGCTGCCCAACCGCGCCGCCTTCCGCGACCGTCTGGAGGATGCCGTCAGCCGCGCCGCTAAGAATGGCACTATGGTCGGCGTCCTGTTCATTGACCTCGACCATTTCAAGCACATCAACGACAGCCTGGGCCATTCCGTCGGCGATCGCGTGCTGCAGGCCGTGGGCGCGCGCCTGGAGGCCTATGTCCGGCCCGGCGACACCGTGGCCCACATGGCAGGCGATGAATTCACCGTCATCCTGGACAATCTCAAGGACCCGCAGGACGCCGCACGTCTGGCCTCGCACTTGCTCGACCATCTGGCCCAGCCGTTCGAGGTCGAGGGACGGGAGATCTTTACGTCGGGGTCCATCGGGATCGTCGTCTACCCCGACAATGCCGACAACACCGTCAATCTGATGCGCAACGTCGACACAGCGGTTAACCACGCCAAGAAGCAGGGCCGCAACACGTTCCAGTTCTATACGGAAAAACTGTCGGACGTCATGGTCCGGCGGTTGCAGATCGAAAACGGTTTGCGGCGCGCGCTTGAGCGCAATGAACTGCATGTGGTCTATCAGCCCAAGGTCGACCTGGAGACAGCCGAGGTGATCGGGGCCGAGGCCCTGCTGCGCTGGACCAGCGCGGATCTCGGCTTCGTGTCGCCCGCCGAATTCATCCCGGTGTCCGAGGAAACCGGCCTGATCGTGCCCATCGGAGAGTGGGTGTTGACCGAAGTCTGCAGCCAGATCGGGCGCTGGATGGACAGCGGGCGGGTTTGCGTGCCGGTGGCGGTCAACCTGTCGGCCCGCCAGTTCCGTCAGGCCGACCTCACGGCGCGTATCACCGAAATTCTGGACCGCTCGGGCATCAGTTCGGAGCTTTTGGAGCTTGAACTGACCGAAAGCACACTGGTTGAAAATGCCGACGAGACCATTCAAGCGCTGTGGGCCTTGAAGGGCTTAGGCATTCGCCTGTCCATCGATGACTTCGGCACTGGGTATTCGTCGTTGAGCTACCTCAAGCGTTTCCCCATTGATGCGCTGAAGGTCGATCAGTCGTTCGTGCGCGACATTCCCGACAGCATGGACGACATGGCCATCACCAAGGCGATCATTTCCATGGGCAAGTCGCTCGACCTCAAGCTGGTGGCCGAGGGCGTGGAAACACTGGAACAGGTTGAGTTCTTGCGCGCCAATGGGTGCCGCATCGTGCAGGGATATTATTTCTCCAAGCCGGTTGCGGCCGCCGCGTTTGCCGACTTCGTCGAGGCTTTCGATGATGAGGGCGGCGCTGCCCTGCGGGCGTTCATCGCGCCCCGACGACGCGTTTTGGCGGAGTAGCGTTCCGTTGCAGATTGCTTGCGGCTTGAGCGCCTAGGCTTGCTGGTGCATTGTTTGCGTCTTCGGGCGGCGTCTTGGCTGCGCAGCCCTATGGAATGGAGACTTGGTGACTTCGATGAGCGATGACAAGCGGGTCTATTTGTACGACAGCACGCTGCGCGATGGGTCGCAGACGCAGGGCGTGGATTTTTCGGCGGCCGACAAGACCGCGATTGCGCACGCGCTGGACTCGCTTGGGATTGACTATGTCGAAGGCGGCTGGCCCGGAGCCAACCCCACCGATGATGCCTTTTTCAAGACCCCGCCGGTTCTCACGCGGGCGCGCCTCAGTGCCTTTGGCATGACCCGGCGCGCGGGTCGCTCGGCTGACAACGATCCGGGCCTGCAGGCGGTGCTGCAGGCCGCCACGCCGATCGTCACCCTGGTCGGCAAGTCTTGGGACTTCCAGTGCATCACGGCGCTTGGCGTGGACATCGACGAGAACGTCCGCATGATCACCGACAGCATCGCCCACGCCCGCACGCGGGCCGAGGAAGTGATGTTCGATGCCGAGCATTTCTTCGACGGGTTCAAGGCCAATCCCGACTACGCCTTGCGCTGCATCAAGGCCGCTTATGAGGCTGGCGCTCGCTGGGTCGTGCTGTGCGACACCAACGGCGGAACCTTGCCGCACGAAGTAACCGACATCGTCGGCCGGGTGGTCCAGCATGTGCCGGGCACCCACGTCGGCATCCATTGCCACAACGACACCGAGAACGCCGTGGCCAATTCCTTGGCCGCCGTGCAGGCCGGGGCGCGGCAGATTCAGGGCACCCTGAACGGCTTGGGCGAGCGCTGCGGCAACGCCAATCTGGTATCGCTCATCCCGACGCTGATGCTCAAGATGGGCTATGAGACGGGCCTCAAGTCGGGCGACTTGACGCGCCTGACAGCGGTGTCCCGCCAGTTGGATGAGCGCCTGAACCGCGCCCCGTCACGCAACGCGGCGTATGTCGGGGAGGCCGCCTTCGCCCACAAGGGCGGCCTGCATGTGTCGGCCGTGGAGAAGGACCCTCGTTGTTACGAGCATGTGGTGCCCGAACTGGTCGGCAATCACCGCCGCATCCTGGTGTCCGATCAGGCCGGACGGTCCAACTTTCTGGCTCGCTTCCGCGAGATCGGCCTGGAGGTCGACCCCACCAATCCCGCCGTCGCCCGCCTCATCGACGAGGTCAAGCAGCGCGAGTACGGCGGCTATGCCTATGACGGGGCGGAGGCGAGCTTTGAATTGCTCGCCCGCATGTTCCTGGGCGAGGTGCCGGAATACTACCGCCTCAATGCGTTCCGGGTGATCGACGAGCGGCGCTGGAACGCCAAGGGCGACTTGATTACGCTGTCCGAGGCCACCGTGAAATTGACCCTGGCCGGCGAACAACTGATGGCGGTGGCCGAGGGCAACGGCCCGGTCAATGCCCTGGATGCGGCCCTGCGCAAGGTGTTGCTGCCGGTTTATCCGCAATTGGCCGATCTCAAGCTGGTCGACTACAAGGTCCGTATCCTGACCCCCGAAGCGGCCACCGCCGCCGTGACGCGGGTGATGATCGAGAGCACGGACCTATCCGGTGACACCTGGACCACGGTCGGGGTGTCCGGGAATGTGATTGATGCCTCATACAACGCGCTGCGCGACGCCATCACCTACAAGCTGTTCCGCAGCGGGGCGACGTTACAGTAGGGATTAGCCCCAAAACGGGACCGAAAGCCTATGTTCTGGAAAGTGCTCGTGGCGTCGGTGGCCGGCCTTGTGGCCGTCCTGCTGGCATCGTTTTTCCTGGCACAGCCCGAGCGGCGGGATGCGCCCTCGGTCGAGGACGTAGTGCGGCTGTTCGACCGCATCGCCTTCGCCAGCAGCGAAAACGCCAAGGGGCAGATGCCGTATGTGCGCCGCTGGACTACCGCCGTGCGCATCGCCGTGATCGGCAGCCCGGCCGAGGTTGCCGAAAGCGAACCGTCGTGGGCCGATGGCGTGCGGCGCATGGCGCTGCTGTATGACAGCCTGCCCAACCTGGACGTCTCGGTGGTCGCTTCGACCGATTTTGATCTTGCGTCTCCGGTCATGACGGCGGCGGGAGAGGCGGCCAACATGCGCATCATCATTGTGCCGGGCGATGAGGTGAACACCTTCATCGACCAGGGCGGAGTGCCGCCCGTCGGGGCCGCTGCATTGGGCAGCAGCCGCGACGGCTGCGTGGTGCTGGGCGCCGACACGCCGGTCCTTGCCAACGTGACCCTGCTGATGCGCGGCGATCTGTCGCCCAGCCGCCGCAACATCTGCCTGGGCGAGGGCATGGCCCGCGCCATGGGCTATGTCATTGATGCCAAATGGGCCTCGGAAGTGTTCCGGGAGCGGCAGAAGACCCTGGCCTTCCATCCGCTCGGTCGCCTTGCCGCCGCGTTGGTCTATGACCCGGCCCTGACGCCCGGCATGGAGCGCGAAGCGGCCCTGGCCGAAGCACGCCGTTTGTTGGCGGACAAGGGCTTGGACGGTGCCGCCAAAGAGGGCAGCAATGGCGGGAACTGATCGTTCGCGGGGCCAACCCCTCATTCCGCAGGACGTCACCCAAGGGTTCGGGAATGGCCCGGCCATCATCCTGGTCGAGCCGCAACTGGCCGAGAACGTCGGCACGACGGCCCGCGCCATGGGCAATTGTGGGCTAACCAACCTTCGGCTGGTGAACCCGCGAGAGGACCATCTATGCAGCAAGGCGATGCGCGCCTCGTCGGGTGCCGACGCCATCCTTGACGCCGCGCGGGTGTTTTCCAGTACTGAGGAGGCCATTGCCGACCTCAATCATGTCTATGCGACCACCGCCCGGCGGCGCGACATGATGAAGCGCATCCTGACCCCGCGCGCGGCGGCGGCCGAGATCCTGGGCTTCCAGTCCGCAGCCACCGCCGAGCCGTGCGGCATCTTGTTCGGGCGCGAGCGTACCGGCCTGGAAAACGATGACGTGGCGCTGGCTGGAACGGTTATCGAGGTGCCGCTCAACCCGTCGTTCTGCTCGCTTAATCTGGCCCAAGCGGTGCTGCTGGTCGGCTATGAGCTGTTCACGGCGGGCGATGCAACCCCGCCCGAGCAGGCCGCGGAACGGGCCTCGCCGCTGGCGACCCAGGCCGAACTGCTGGCATTCTACAAGCACCTGGAGGCCGAGTTGGACAACTGCGGCTTTCTGCGCGTGCCCGACAAGCGGCCCGGCATGGTCCGCAACATCCGGTCCATGTTCAACCGCGCGGGCCTGTCCATTCAGGAAATCCGCACCCTGCACGGCATCGTCAAGGAACTGCGGTGGGGTCGTCGGCCCGACCGTCCGGCCCGTGATGGCAAGGGCAACGTCCAGGTGCCGCACGAGCTTCCGCCCGGCGTGCTGGACGACGAGCCATCTCGGGACTGACGGCCAGCGTCGAATGGGGTAAGATACCCGTTCACGAATAATGCCTATTGGGGAAAGTCCATGAAGCCGTCATGCACGGAAGCGCCGCCTGTTTTTGATGATGCCTTCCGCGCGGCATTCGTCAGCCTGCTGGAGTGGCGGCGTGACGTCCGGCGGTTCAAGCCCGATCCCGTCGACCCGGCCCTGGTCGAAAAGCTGCTGCATCTGGCCGTGCTGGCGCCGTCGGTCGGCAATAGCCAGCCGTGGCGCTTCGTGATGGTCGAGGATGCCGGGCGGCGTGCGGCGGTGCGGGCCAGCTTCGAGGAGTGCAATGCCGAGGCCTTGCACGCCTACAGCGGCGAACAGGCGCAACTGTATGCGAAGCTCAAGCTGTCGGGGCTGGATATCGCCCCCGTGCAGATCGCGGTGTATTGCGACACTGTGCCCCTCGAAGGGGCGGGTCTCGGCCGCCGCACCATGCCCGAAACTTTGCAGCACTCTGTGGCGGCGGCCGTCCAGACCATGGCTCTGGCCTCACGCGCCTGGGGCTTGGGCCTTGGCATCGTCACCATCCTCGACCCGCGCGCCGTCACCCGCGCACTGGACGTGCCCGAGGAGTGGTCCTTTGTCGGATACCTCTGCCTGGGCTGGCCCGAAGAAGAACACCGCGACCCGGAACTGGTCCGTTATGGCTGGCAGGACAGGCTGCCGTTCGACCGCACCGTGATTCGGCGCTAATCAGGCGGCGGGCCGAATAGGCACACGGATCTCGGTCATCAAGTCGCTGTCGGCAGTGTCCGCCGGATCGTTGATGAAGACCTCCACGCTGGGACCGCTCCGCACGGCGTATCCGCTGTGGGGAAGCCATGTGTCGAGCAGCCAACCATAGGTCTTGCCGACCCCCACATGGGGGCCGCGATGCAGGACCACGGCATAGGTGCCGCCCTTGACCTCGGCGCGGTCCAGGGGGCCGCAGTTGGTGGTGCTTTCAGCGACCGTCACTCCGGCGTCGAAATGCCGCTGGTTCGGTTCCGTCTTGCGGGCGACGTCGTGGCACAGGCGGACCGGCTTGACGTCGGCACTGAGCAGGCCGTGGGTTTTGGCCTGGGCCAAGGCATCGCGCATGGCGCTGTCGATATCATCGACCGAACCGATGTGGTGCAGGCAGGCCACCGTCATCGGCGGCAGGGTCCTAACATCGACGGTGATGGGCACGGCGGGCCTCCCTGGTGTTGGGGCGTTACGTTGGTCTTGTGCCTAATGTAATGCTTCTTTTCGCGTTTGACATCTGTTCCGGCATGGGGATAATGCGCCCTCCATTCCCGAGAATGCGGGCCGTGGAGGGTGTCCATTTTCCGAGGCATCCTTTTGCCACGGTCCCAGCCGCCGGATGTTGCCGGGTCGGACTATCGGGACAACAACGGTCGTTGAACCAAAGGACAAAGACGTATGTCGAAGCGTATTGCCGCCAAACATAAAATTGACCGCCGCCTTGGCGTTAACCTGTGGGGCCGTGCCAAGTCCCCGATCAACAAGCGTGAATACGGCCCCGGCCAGCACGGCCAGCGCCGCAAGAAGCCGTCCGACTACGGCACTCAGCTTTCCGCCAAGCAGAAGCTGAAGGGCTACTACGCCAACATCTCCGAAAAGTCGTTCCGCAAGTATTACGCCGAGGCCGTGCGCCGCAAGGGTGATACCTCCGAGAACCTGATCGGCCTGCTGGAGCGTCGCCTGGACGCCGTGGTCTACCGCATGAAGTTCGCGCCGACCCCGTTCGCCGCCCGTCAGTTCATCAACCACGGCCACATCAAGGTCAACGGTCAGCGCGTGAACATTCCGTCGTTCATGATCCGCGAAGGCGACGTTGTCGAGGTCCGTGACCGCTCCAAGCAGCTCGGCATCCTGCTCGAGTCCGTTGGTCTGGGCGAGCGCGACGTTCCCGACTATATCGAAGTCGATCACAAGGCCATGAAGGGCACCTTCCTGCGCACTCCGAAGCTGGGCGACGTGCCCTACCCGGTGCAGATGGAACCGAACCTGGTCATCGAATTCTACTCGCGCTAATCGTTTCCAGCGCGAGTCGTTATCAGGGCCGTCCCGCTGGGGCGGCCCTTTTCTTATGGCGAGGGAGGTCTTGTTCTTCCGGTGCCAGATGGAGCGTTTGAGCAAGCTGGACCGTTCCTGTTGCGGTGTCTACCGGAAGGGACCAGCCATGACATTTCACCTGTTCGCCTTAGCCTTGGGCCTCGTCCTGGCTTCCACCTCCGCCTTGGCCCAGGGGCTGGGGACGATGCCGGGCGACGAAATGGTGCCGCCTCTCGGCCAGCAGGTCAGCGCGGCTGACGTTCCGGGCCTCGCTTGGGTCCCGACAGCGCCAAACACCCTCCCGCCCGATGCCATGCCGACGGGTGTCGATGCCGGACGCACGGTTTATGTCTGCCGCGTCCGCAATGACGGCGTGCGAATTGGCAAGCTGGTTGTCGACACATGCCTCGTGCCCATGAGCGGCGCTGAGATCGGCTTTCCTGAATACGAAGTCCTGACCGGCGATCCTTGGCTCATCCGCTGGATACCGGGGTCGGGACTACAGCCATCCTCCGGTCTTGTGGCCGGGCAGGTTGCGGGGCAACCGGCCTTGTTGTGCCTCGTCGAGCACATGGGAGGCGTGCATCCCGGCATGGTCATTCACGACCGCTGCCATTTCGGCCTGAACGGGAAGGAGATCATGGCGGTGGACTATCGCTATGCCGAACCCAACCCACCGGGCGCGTTTTCCATGCGCTTTGCCTCGGGCGGATGGGTGCCGCCGGGGGCGCTGTCGGTGGCCGAAGACGCGGCGCAGCCGTCCGCGCCGGTGCTCTGTCTGGCACAATCGGGGGCGGAGTGGGTGCCCGGCATGCTGGACGGCAGCGGGGCCTGTGTTCATGTCACGGATCGGCAGAGCATTGAACGCGCGGCCAGTTATACCGTGGTGGTGGGCGACCCGTCCCGCGTGGCCTGGGTCACGTACGAGGGAGGCGAACTGCCGCGCTGGGAAGGCCCGCCGGAGTTCTCCGTGCGCATCGGCGGCTATCGCCCTAACGGCCCGCCGCGCGAGGTCTGCCGTGCGGACCTGGGCGGCCAATTGGTCGCAGGGCATGTCGAAGGCGGGCAGTGCCTCGTCGTCGCCGGGGGCACGCAGGTTGCAGCCCTGCCGCGGTATCAGGTGCTGCATTACATCGGCGAGACGCAACAGGCTGCTGGCCCGGAGGGGCTGCGCTAGCAAAAAGGGAGCCTACGCCAAGCGCAAGCTCCCCATGCTGCGGTAATCCCGGAGGGGATTAGGCATTCATCATCGTGACGTTCTTGTCGCGCAGAAGCTGGGCCAGTTCGCCCGAGGCCGCCATTTCGCGCACGATATCGCAGCCACCCACGAACTCGCCCTTGACGTAGAGCTGGGGGATCGTCGGCCAGCTGGCGAATTCCTTGATGCCCTGGCGGATTTCGTCGTTCTCAAGGACGTTGATGCCCTTGAACTTCACGCCAAGCTGGGTCAGCACCTGGACCACGGCGGAGGAGAAACCGCACTGCGGGAAGGCCGGGGTGCCTTTCATGAACAGCACGACGGGGTTCTCGTCGAGTTCGCCCTGGATCTTGGCAAAAACCGGATTTTCACTCATGTAACGTCGCCCCTTTCACTGGGTCTGGTGGCCCTAAAAAGACCAAGGTGTCTCGTCGGGTAAAGATAAGGGTGCCGGGGGGAGTGCGTCAATATCGCCCGGACCCGGACGGTTGCCAAGGAAAGGTTATTTGGCGGTGGCCGGCCAGGAATAGACGGCGATTCCGATCCAGATCAGCCCGAACGTCGCTGCGTCCGTGGTCGTGAAGGCCTCGCCAGCGACAAACACCGCCAACACGAATTGAAGCGTCGGGTTGATGTACTGCATCAAGCCCACCGTGGACAGCCGCAGCCGCCGCGCCCCGAACGCAAACAGGAACAGTGGGAACGCTGTCCACAACGGCGTGCCCAGAACCACGGCGAGGGTGATTGCTGGCCCCACGTTGAGGAAGGCGGCTTGGCCCGTGACGTGCAGCCAAATCAGCACGGCCACGGCAGCGGGGAATAGCAACAAGGTCTCGACGAACAGCCCGACCAGGCTTTCCGCCGGGGCGATCTTGCGCAACAGGCCATAGGCGCCAAAGGAAAACGCCAGGACCAGCGTAATCCACGGCACGGTTCCGGCCCCCACCACCAGCACCCCAACCCCCGCGACCACGAATCCCAGGGCCGCGCCCTGGCGGCGGGTGAAGCGTTCGCGCAGGAACACCGCAGCCAACACCACCGTCACCAGCGGGAACACATAGTATCCGAGGCTGGCCTGCAACGCCCGGCCGCTGGTCACGGCATGGACGAACACCAGCCAGTTGATGCTGATGGTGATGGCCGACCCTATAAAAACGATCAGCGCGCGCGGCTGGCGCAGCATCGCAATGGCCTCGGTCCCCTGCTTTCGCAGGGCCAGCACGATGCCGATGGCGATCAGGCTCCACACGATGCGATGGGCCACCACCTCCAGCGGCGGCACGGCGGCCAGCGCCTGGAAGAACAGCGGCGACACGCCCCACATGCAATAGGCCGCGACGGCAGCGAAAAAGCCTGCGCGGACGTGGGGGGAGGGGGAGGGCATGGGGATGGGGTTTGTCCAGTGGGGCTGGGGGCACGGTGTTCCGCTGGCGCGGATGGGCAGCCGCCCAGCCCATCCACGTCAGCGGACCAGCCCGAACGGACTCGCGGCGCCGAACCGGAGTCCGACGCCGCGTGTCGTGATGACTTAGGCCGGAACCTGAGTCTGGAGGGCCAGGGCGTGCAGTTCGCCGCCCATCTTACCCTTCAGGGCCGCATAGACCATCTGGTGTTGCTGCACCCGGCTCTTGCCTTCAAAAGCCTTGGACACGACGAGGGCGGCATAGTGGTCGCCATCGCCGCGAAGGTCTTCGATCGTCACCTCGGCATCAGGAAAGGCTTCCTTGATGAGATTTTCGATATCGTTGGCTTCCATGGCCATGAACGGAGTCTCCTCGGACGCAGGTTCGCTGGGGGAGGCTGTAGGTTACGCGGATGCCGCCATGTAGGACGGCAGCCAGCCTTCGTGTGCGTTCCGCAGGTCGGCCACTGCCGGACCGGCCTCGCCATTGACGGCAATCGCAAGCCCGCCGGTCACGCCGATGGTGCGGGCCGAAACACCCGCCGCTTCCGCTGCCGCCAGCAAGTCCGCCAGACCGCTTTCGGGAACCGTTACAATGTAGCGCCCCTGGTCCTCGCCGAACAGGGCGGCGTGCAGGGGACCGCCGAAATCGATCGACAGCGTGGCCCCAATGCCCGACCCCATGGCCATTTCCGCCACCGCGACCAGAAGACCGCCGTCGGACACATCATGGACGGCGGTCAGGGCGCGGGCGGTAATCTGCCCGCGCACGAAGTCGCCGGTGGCGCGTTCCTGGGCCAGATCGACCGGCGGCGGAGCGCCTTCCTCCCGACCGGCGATTTCACGCAGGTACAGGGACTGACCGAGCCAGCCGGTGCGGTCGCCCTGGCCGATCAGCACGATGGCCTCGCTCGGCCCCTTGAAGGCGACGGTGGTCATGGCGTCGAGGTCATCGACCAGGCCGACGGCGCCGATGGCCGGAGTGGGCAGGATGGCCTGCCCCGCGGTTTCGTTGTACAGCGACACGTTGCCCGACACGACCGGGAAGTCCAGTGCCACGCAGGCCTCGGAGATGCCCTGACAGGCCCCGACGAACTGGCCCATGATCAGCGGCTTTTCCGGGTTGCCGAAGTTCATGTTGTCGGTGATCGCCAGCGGACGGCCGCCGACGGCGGTGATGTTGCGCCAGGATTCGGCCACGGCCTGACGGCCACCTTGCACCGGGTCGGCCTTCACGTAGCGGGGGGTACAGTCGGTGGTGACGGCCAAGCCACGGTTGGTGCCGTGCAGGCGCACGACGGCGGCATCGCCGCCGGGGCGCTGGACGGTGTCGCCCATGACCATGTGGTCGTACTGTTCCCAAATCCAGCGGCGGCTGGCCAGATCGGGCGTGCCGAGCATGGTCGGCAGCGTCTCGACCCACGGGGTTTCCGGCACATCGGCGGCCTGGATTTCCGGCAGCTTGGGGCTTTCGATCCACGGACGGTCGTACTCGGGCGAGGCGGCGGCCAGCGGGTCGATGGGCAGATCGCCGACCACCTCGCCGTGCCACTTCAGCACCATGCGGCCGCTGTCGGTCAGCGTGCCGATGATGGCGAAGTCCAGTTCCCACTTGTCGAAGATGGCCTTGGCCATGTCTTCCTTGCCGGGCTTGAGCACGATCAGCATGCGCTCCTGCGACTCCGAGAGCATCAGCTCATACGGGGTCATGCCGGCTTCGCGCATTGGGACCTTGTCGAGTTCCAACTCCACGCCCATGCCGCCCTTGGACGCCATTTCGAACGAGGAGGAGGTCAGACCGGCGGCGCCCATGTCCTGAATGGCGACGATGGCGTCGGTGTCCATCAGTTCGAGGCAGGCCTCGATCAGCAGCTTTTCGGTGAACGGGTCGCCAACCTGGACGGTCGGGCGCTTTTCCTCTGAGTCGGCGTTGAACTCGGCCGATGCCATGGTGGCGCCGTGGATGCCGTCACGACCGGTCTTGGAACCCACATAGACGACCGGGTTGCCGACGCCGGCGGCGGCCGAATAGAAAATCTTGTCCTGCTTGGCGACGCCCACGGTCATGGCGTTGACCAGGATATTGCCGTTGTAGGACGGATGGAAATTGACCTCGCCGCCCACGGTCGGCACGCCGACGCAGTTGCCATAGCCGCCGATGCCCGAGATCACGCCGGAAATCAGGTGGCGGGTCTTGGGGTGGTCGGGGCTGCCGAAACGCAGGGCGTTCAGGTTGGCGACGGGCCGCGCGCCCATGGTGAACACGTCGCGCAGGATGCCGCCGACGCCGGTCGCCGCGCCCTGATAGGGTTCGATGAACGACGGGTGGTTGTGGCTCTCCATCTTGAAGATGGCGGCCAGCCCGTCGCCGATGTCGATGACGCCCGCGTTCTCGCCGGGGCCGCAGATGACCCACGGGGCCTTGGTCGGCAGGGTCTTGAGCCACTTCTTCGACGACTTGTAGGAGCAATGCTCCGACCACATGACGGAGAAAATGCCAAGCTCGGTCAGGTTGGGTTCGCGGCCCATGATTTCCAGGACCAGCTTGTATTCGTCTTTGCTCAGGCCGTGCTGGGCGACGACTTCCGGGGTAATCTGGCTCACGACAGGGCCTCCACCAGCGAATCGAACATGGGCTTGCCGTCGGTCCCGCCAAGGCGGGCATCGGCCAGACGCTCGGGGTGGGGCATCATGCCCAGCACGTTGCGCTTTTCGCTGAGAATACCGGCGATGTCGCGCTGGCTGCCGTTGGGGTTGGCGGCATAGCGGAACGCCACGCGGCCTTCGCCCTCAAGGCGGTCCAGGGTGGCGGCGTCGGCAAAGTAATTGCCGTCATGGTGGGCCACCGGCACGCGGATGGTCTGGCCCTTGGCATAGCCGCGGGTGAAGTCCGTCTCGGCGTTTTCCACCACCAGGTCAACGTCGCGGCAAATGAAGCTCAGGCCGGCGTTGCGCATCAGCGCGCCCGGCAGCAGGCCGCTTTCGCACAGGATCTGGAACCCATTGCAGATGCCCAGAACGCGGGCGCCTTCATCGGCCCGCTTCTTGACCGCCTGCATGATCGGCGAATGCGCGGCCATGGCCCCGCAGCGCAGATAATCCCCATAGGAAAAGCCGCCGGGCACCACGATCAGGTCGAGGCCGGCGGGCAGGTCGGTGTCACGATGCCACAGCATGAGCGGCGGCTTACCCAGGCTTTGTTCCACGGCGACCTTGGCGTCACGGTCGCAGTTGGAGCCGGGGAACACGATGACGGCGGCTTTCATCGGCGGGGGCTTTCTCCGGGAGGGTCAAAAGAGGCTGAACTTAAGCCTCGATCTCGACCGAGTAGTTCTCGATGACGGTGTTGGCGAGCAGTTCGCGGCACATCTTTTCGACCGACTCGCGGGCCTTGGCGGCGTCGGTTTCGGTCAGGTCGAGTTCGATGTATTTGCCCTGGCGGACCTCGTCAACGCCGCCGAAGCCGAGCGCGGCAAGGGCGTGCTGCACGGCCTTGCCCTGCGGGTCGAGGACGCCGTTCTTGAGGGTGACGTGGACTTTGGCTTTCACGACGGAAAACTCCTGAAAACAAAGGAGAGAGAAGGGGGCAAGCGGCCCCCTTTACTGCATGGTGGACGGGCCTTGCATGTCGCGCGGGCCGCCTTCGAGGAGGATGCCCAGGCGGCGGGCGACTTCCTGATAGGCTTCCTCGACCCCGCCCATATCGCGGCGGAACCGGTCCTTGTCCATCTTTTCGCCGGACTTGGCGTCCCATAGGCGGCAGTTGTCGGGGCTGATTTCGTCAGCCAGGACGATCTGCATTTCGCCGGTGTCGTGGTACAGGCGGCCGTATTCCAGCTTGAAGTCGACCAGACGAATCCCGATGCCCAGGAACAGGCCGGTCAGGAAATCGTTGATGCGCAGCGACATGCTCAGGATCTCGTCGATCTCCTGGATGGTCGCCCAGCCGAACGCGGTGACGTGTTCCTCGGACACCAGCGGGTCGCCCAGTTCGTCGTTCTTGTAATAATACTCGACGATGGAGCGCGGCAGCGCGGTGCCTTCGGGAATGCCGAAACGCTGGCTGATGGAACCGGCCGCGACGTTGCGGATGACCACCTCGATCGGCACGATCTCGACTTCGCGCACCAACTGCTCGCGCATGTTGAGGCGGCGCACGAAGTGGGTCGGGATGCCGATCTCGCCCAGACGCTGGAACAGGAATTCCGAAATCCGGTTGTTGAGCACCCCCTTGCCGGTGATGGTGCCCTTCTTTTTGTTGTTGAACGCGGTGGCATCGTCCTTGAAGTACTGGACGATGGTGCCCGGCTCGGGGCCTTCGAAAAGAACCTTAGCCTTGCCTTCGTAAATCTGTCTGCGTCGTGCCATGAAGCGCCGTCCGGCCGTGGCGCGCCGCCAAAAACCAGCGGCGCAACCGATTGCGAGAAATGACGAGACGCGGTCCGCGCGCTTGCGCGGGACCGTTCCGCGTCCCCCCAGAGGGTTCCGGTCGCATGCTATAGCAGGGGAATGCCCTGCCGACAACGTGTGAGTATGACGGGTGGGGAAGACTCTTTAGTCCGGTCAAAGATCGCGCGGCCCGGCGTAGTCGGTAATTCCTTGGGTCAAGGCAAAGCAGGCCAGCCGCACGGTCTTGGGGATATCGATGGGTTCGCCATCACGCTCGCCCTTTTCATAGTATTGCACGACCCGGCGCTTGAGGCCCAGTGCCTCGGCGGCGTCTTTCTGGGACAGTTTCAGGGCCTTGCGCCAGCGTCGGAAGTCTTTCGGAGTCATGGCGCATTGGTCCGTGATTCGGGAGGCGTCTCGGATCATGGCCGAAAATGCATTAAACGCCAAGCCCGCACCCTCTATCCTCTCAGGCCAGGTCTACCGGCGCGTAGGGCGTGCAGTCGGGCGGTCCGGGGGCAAACAACCAAGTGGGCCGCGCGACGGGCAGGGCTTGTGCCCGTTCGGGCGATGGCAGGGCGATCAGCGAGGATGACCGCGTGCCGAATCCGGTTTCCATCTGAAAGCACATAGCGGCACTCCGCTCGCCGGTCGCACCGCCGCCGTCGCGCGACGAAAGCAAGCCCTGCCAGCCACCCCACGACTCGGCATCCGGGTCGGGCGTGCCGACGGTCAGGAAGCGGGGCCGGTGCAGGGCGATGCGCGGATCGGCCTTGGCATCGTCGATATCGAAGGCCGTCAGCATGGACAGCCCCTCGGGCAGAGGGAAGGCCTCGACCGCATGGGCTGGCAGCCCGGCGTGGCGGATCCAGAACGCATCGCGGTTGTCGGCCACCACCATGTTGAAGGGACGATACGC
>JBAYSM010000059.1:0-17243 GCA_041676205.1 Rhodospirillaceae bacterium
AGCCGCGTGACCCCGCCAGACGCGCGCCGCCGCAGGGAGGGGCATGCCCCTCCCTGCGGCAACAAACTGGCGGTCAATTGATGTGCTACCTGCGTCGGTCAGTTTCATTTGCTTCCGACAGCCCTCTCGCCGCGTGAGCACCATGCGGCTGACGCGCCCCACGCCGTACCTTCCGGCTGGCGTCCCAACGAAATTGAACACTGCAGACGAAAAATTTGCACAAGGGGCTTCACAAACCCAAACCCCTATGGTACTTCAAGCGCCCTCAACGCAACGGGGTGGCCCGCCACTCCGCCGCAGCGGGATCCCTGGTGGGGGATAGTTTAATGGTAGAACCGCGGACTCTGACTCCGCTAGTCCTGGTTCGAGTCCAGGTCCCCCAGCCATTTCCTGAAAATCGTTAGACTTCAGCGACTTAGCCGCCTCCACGTGGGGCGGTTTTGTCGTTGTGTGTATGTCAGATTCAGTTATAGATGGCCAATGCTAGTTAAAGCGGTTTGCTTTAACGAGGGTATCGCAAGGAGCAGAAACTCGTCGTGACTGCCCCCCACTCGGGCGGCAGTCATAAGGCAATGCTGCCCCAGAAGTGCTGCGCAACGAAGCGATGGAGATGGAGTTTGGTGGGCCCGGCAGGACTCGAACCTGCAACCAGACCGTTATGAGCGGCCGGCTCTAACCAATTGAGCTACAGGCCCCCAGGGAGGGGAGGCGCAGACCTTAGCGGATTGATCGCATAGGTCAAGTCCCCACCCACCCCGGCATGGGTTCCAAGGGGCAAGCCCCTTGGCGGGGGCGGGCGGCGCCGACAATATCAGCCGAACCAAACAAAAAACGGCCCCGGATCGCTCCGGGGCCGTTTTCGCAGTCTTCGCCTTCTGAACCTCAGTTGTCCAGGAAGCTGCGCAGCTTGCGCGACCGGGACGGGTGCTTGAGTTTGCGCAGAGCTTTGGCCTCGATCTGGCGGATGCGTTCGCGGGTTACGCTGAACTGCTGGCCGACTTCTTCGAGGGTGTGGTCGGTGTTCATGCCGATGCCGAACCGCATGCGCAGGACGCGTTCTTCGCGGGCCGTCAGGCTGGCCAGGACCCGCGTACAGGTTTCGCGCAGGTTGGCGTTGATGGCGGCGTCGAGGGGCTGGACGGCGTTCTTGTCCTCGATGAAATCGCCCAGGTGGCTGTCTTCCTCGTCGCCGATGGGCGTTTCGAGGGAGATCGGTTCCTTGGCGATCTTGAGGACCTTGCGGACCTTTTCCAGCGGCATCTGCAGCTTTTCGGCCAGTTCCTCGGGGGTCGGCTCGCGGCCGATCTCGTGGAGCATCTGGCGCGAGGTGCGGACCAGCTTGTTGATGGTTTCGATCATGTGGACCGGGATGCGGATGGTCCGCGCTTGGTCGGCGATCGAGCGGGTGATGGCCTGACGGATCCACCACGTCGCATACGTCGAGAACTTGTAGCCGCGCCGGTACTCGAACTTGTCCACCGCCTTCATCAGGCCAATGTTGCCTTCCTGAATGAGGTCGAGGAATTGCAGTCCGCGATTGGTGTACTTCTTGGCGATGGAGATCACGAGGCGCAGGTTGGCCTCGATCATTTCCTTCTTGGCCTTGGTCGCCTCGCGCTCGCCCTTCTGGACGGTCTGGACGATGCGGCGGAATTCGGTGATCGGCTGGCGGGCGTCGTCGGACACCGCCGCGATGCCTTCGCGGATCTTGCCGGCCTGATCGCCGTACTTGGCGGCGAAGTCCTTCCACCCCTTGCCGGGGCGATGGCCGACCTGCTCCAGCCACGACGGGTCCTGCTCGGCACCATAGTAGCTGTCGAGGAAGTCTTCGCGCTTGATCTTGCAGGTCACGGCCAGACGCATCAGCTTGCCCTCAAGGCCCAGCAGACGCTTGTTCAGTTCGTTGAGGTGCTCGACCAGATATTCGATGCGGGCGTTGTTGAGGTGAACGCCTTCCATCATCTTGATCAGCTCCTGACGGAGCTTTTCGTACTTCTTTTCGAGCTGCGGGGTGACGTCCTCGCCAGCCGAAATGGCGTTCAGGCGCTGGTCCTGAACCTTGCGCATCTTGGTGTAGGTGGTGGCGATCTTTTCGAACGTCTCAACCACCTGCGGCATCAGTTGGGCTTCCATGGCGGCGAGGCTCATGTTGGCCTCCTCCATGTCACCTTCCTCGCCGTCTTCACCCTCGTCGCCCTCGGCGCGGGGACGAGCGTCGCCGTCGGCTTCGTCTTCCTCGGCGTCGTCGTCCTTGGGGTCCTTTTCCTTGGCCACAACGACGGGTTCGACAACATCCTCCTCGACGCCGACCTCGCGCGCGGCATCGGCGGCGGCGGCGGCGGCAATACCCGCCGTCTCGGCCAGATCGGCCCCGTAGGTGGCCTCCAGGTCGATGATGTCGCGCAGCAGCATCTTGCCTTCGAGCAGCGCATCATGCCATTCGAGCAAGGCGGAAATGGTCAGCGGGCTTTCGCAGATGCCGCCGATCATCATTTCACGGCCGGCTTCAATGCGCTTGGCGATGGCGATTTCGCCCTCGCGCGACAGCAGCTCGACCGATCCCATTTCGCGCAGGTACATGCGGACCGGGTCGTCGGTGCGCCCGGCTTCCTCGTCCGACACGTTGCCGGCGACGGAGTCTTCCTCGTCGCCACTGCCCGTGCTGGTGACGGCGGCGGTTTCTTCCTCTTCGTTTTCGACGATGTTGATGCCCAGATCATTGAGCATCGCCATGGTGTCCTCGATCTGCTCGGAGGACACGTCGTCCGACGGCAGTGCGGAGTTCAGTTCATCATAGGTGATGAAGCCTCGCTCCTTGCCGCGTGCGACCAGCTTTTTGACAGCGGCATTCAGGGAATCCAGAAGGGGGCCGTCTTGGCCTTCTTCGTTGGTTTCCGGGGTTTCCGCCGCGGTGGCTGCTTTAGTCGCCATACCGTTTCCCACTCCTCAGAACAGATTAAGGCGCCCGCCCGTGCCCCCAGGCTGCGCTGTGACCCATGTAATTCTATTATGGCCCAACCCGCACCACCCGACGTGGCCGCCGATCGGCGCGAAAACGCCCATCAATCGTCATCATCGACGCGCTGCTGATCCACTTTAAAGGCGCGAAGGACCTCGTAGGCCTCTTCAGTGGGATCGGCGGCAATCCGCTCGACAATCCGACTGCCATCGGCCTTCAGGTCCTTGCGCCGGTTCATGTCAAACGCGTTCTCCCATCCCCGCCGGGCCATATCCAGGTCGGCGTCGGGCCGAGCAAAACGTGCATGGGCAAAAACGTCCGAGTTTAGAAGCGAGTCCAACTCCCGTCCCAAACCATTGGAACGTAGTTGGTCCACCAGCCCTTCGGAGTCAAGGGCAGGCTGCCGCCCGAGCACCATTAGGACGCCCTCTCGCAACTTGTCAAGTCGTGCATCAGGGATTTCCAATAGACCGATACGCTCGCCAACGGCATCAACCAACTCTGGGTGGCTGATCAATGTGGCGAGCAGAATGCGATGCCGCAAGGCCTCCGACGCCCTTTCCGACTGCTGAGGCAGGGCCGGTTGCGGCAGGGTCGGTTGCCACCCGCCCTTGCGCTGACCAGCCCCTTTGACAAAAGGCTGCCCCTGCGGCCTGCCCAGTCCGCCACCGCCACCGCGTTTGGCGCGGAAAAACTGCCACAGGCGGTCACGGATGGCGCTGCGATAATGACCCTGGACGCTTTTGTCGGCGATACGCTGGGTCAGGCTGTCGAGGTCGGCCTCCAGGGCTGCGCGGCGCTCCGGGGTGTCCAGGTTGCGCCCGTCGATGACGTGACTCCACAGCACGTCGAGCAGCGGCTTGGCCTGATCGAGCACACCGCGCATGGCCTGCGGGCCGGACTCGCGGATGAGGTCGTCGGGGTCCTGGCCGCCGGGCACCAGCGCGAACCGCAGCGACTTGCCGGGCCGCAGGATGGCCAGGGCGCGTTCGGCGGCGCGGGCGGCGGCGCGCTGTCCAGCGGTGTCGCCGTCAAAGCACAGCGTCGGCTCGTCGGCCAGTTTCCACAGTTCTTCGATCTGCGTCTCGGTCAGGGCGGTGCCGAGCGGCGCCACGGACTGCGGGAATCCGGCGCGGGCCAGGGCGATGACGTCCATATACCCTTCGGTGACGATGATCTCGCCAACCTTGCCCGCCGCCTCGCGCGCCTGGGCCAGCCCATAGAGCACGCTGCCCTTGTGAAACAGCCCCGTATCGGGCGAGTTCAGGTACTTCGGCTGGGCGTCGCTCAGGATGCGCCCGCCGAACGCGATCACCCGGCCGCGCCGGTCGGTGATGGGAAACAGCACGCGGTCACGGAAATAGTCGTACAGGCCGCCATCATCGCGGCGCTTGAGCAATCCGGCTTCGACCATCTGGTCGTCGGTGATGCCCTCACGGGTCAGCGCGCCGCGCAACGGGCCGAGCGCCCCGTGGGGCGCGGGCGGCGCCCAACCCAGCCGGAACTGGGCGATGGTGGCATCGTTGAGGCCGCGCCGCTGCAGGTAGGCCAGCCCCTCCTTACCGCCCGGCAAGCGCAACTGCGCCTCGAAGTAGCGGCAGGCGGCCTCGACCACGTCATAAAGGTCGGCCTGACGGCGGGCCTCCTCGCGGGCCTGGGGGGACTCGCGGGGGACTTCCAGCCCGGCCTGTCCGGCCAGCTTTTCCACCGCCTCGCGGAACGACAGGTTGCCGGTCTGCATCTCGTAGGCAAATACGTCGCCGTGCGCGCCACACGAAAAGCAGTGGTAAAAGCCCTTCTCGTCGTTGACGAAAAAGGACGGGGATTTTTCCTTGTGGAAGGGGCAGCAGGCCTTGTACTCGCGGCCTGCCTTAATGAGCTTGATGGTTCGCCCGATGACCGAGGACAGGGTCAAGCGGGTGCGGATTTCGTCCAGGAACTGTGGGGGGAGTGCCATGGCCGATCAGACCCTTGCCGGGCAGCGAGACACGACTCGGCCTTTGACGGTTGTCAGCCCAGTTGGGCCTTGACGGCCAAGCTCGCCTTACCGAAATCCATCCGGCCGGCGAAGCGTTCCCGCAGGGCGGTCATCACCCGGCCCATGTCCTTGAGGTTGGCGGCCTCCAGATCGCGGATGGTGTCGCTGACGGCGGCCTCGACCTCCTGGTCACTCATCTGCTTGGGCAGGAAGCGTTCAATGATGGCGATTTCCTCGCCTTCCTGCTCGGCCAGTTCCAGACGGCCGCCCTGTTCGTACATAGCGATGCTTTCGCGGCGCTGCTTGATCATGGACTGGAGCATCTGGTGGATTTCATCGTCACCAATTCCATCGGACACACCGCGCGAGCGGGCTGCAATGTCCCGATCCTTGAGGGCAGCGAGGATGAGACGCACGGTGGCGATGGCACGCGCTTCCCTGGCTCGCATGGCCTCCTTCAAGGCCTCGTTCAGACGGGTGCGAAGCATAGGGCGACATCCTGGTACATGATGCTGGGAAGCCAAGAAGCTTACAGGAAAAGTTGCCAGCCCGCAAACTGAAACAAAAACACTAAACCTTTGATTTAAAAGGATATTAACCCAAGGACGAAAGCTTGACAGGAACCCCGTGATGGCGTAAACAGCGCCCAATTTGCCCGTCGCCGTCGCGCCGGTGCGCTGCGTCCTGCCCGCCTCCCGTGTATCCACCCTGAGTGGTTGGATCCGCGCGCCAGGAGTGCGGTTTCGCGCGCCCGCTCATCATCGAGAAGTGCGAAATGTCGGCGGCCTCCCCCTCCGTCCCGCCGCCCAGCGGGATGGCCAGAGAAAGTGAAGTCCATGACTGAGACGATCAACAGCACTGCCGGTCACCGCCCTCCCGGAGCGACTGGCGTGTTGGTGCTGGCTGACGGTTCGGTGCTGTGGGGGCGCGGCATCGGCGCCACCGGGCACGCCGTGGGCGAAGTGGTTTTCAACACCGGACTGACCGGCTATCAGGAAACCATGACCGACCCGTCCTACGCGGGCCAGATCATCACCTTTACCTTTCCCCACATCGGCAACGTCGGCACCACCCCCGAAGACGTCGAGGCCCAGACCGTGGCCGCCCGCGGCATCATCCTGCGTGCCGACGTCACCGAGCCGTCCAACTGGCGGTCGACGCAGCACCTGGAAAAGTGGCTGCTGTCTCACAACCTGATCGCCCTGACCGGCATCGACACCCGCCGCCTGACGCGCCGCATCCGCGACGGCGGGGCGCCCAACGGCGTCATCGCCCACAGCCCGACCGGGGAATTCGACATGGACGCCCTGCTTGCCCAAGCCAAGCAGTGGCCGGGCCTGGAGGGCATGGATCTGGCCAAGGAAGTCACCTGCCGCCAGACCTATCAGTGGATGCAGACCCGCTGGAGCCTCGGCACCGGGTACGGCACGCAGCACGAGCCGGTGCATCATGTTGTCGCCATCGACTACGGCGCCAAGGCCAACATCCTGCGCTGCCTCGCCTCGGTCGGGTGCAAGGTCACGGTGGTTCCGGCCACCGTAACGGCCGAGGAAATCCTGCGCCACAATCCCGACGGCATTTTCCTGTCCAACGGTCCCGGCGACCCGGCGGCAACCGGCAAGTACGCCGTGCCGGTCATCCGTGATCTCGTCAACACCGGGATGCCGGTGTTTGGCATCTGCCTGGGTCATCAATTGCTGGCCCTGGCGCTCGGTGCCAAGACCTACAAAATGCACATGGGCCATCGCGGCAGCAACCAGCCGGTCAAGGACCTCGCCACCGGACGCGTCGAGATCACCAGCCAGAACCACGGCTTCGGCGTTGACCGCGACAGTCTGCCGACCGGCGTGGTGGAAACCCATCGCTCGCTGTTCGACGGCTCGGTCGAGGGCATCGCGCTCGACGGCAAGCCGGTGTTTTCAGTCCAGCACCACCCCGAGGCCAGCCCCGGCCCGCAGGACACCCACAACCTGTTCCAACGTTTCATGGACAACATCACGGCCTACAAGGCCGGTTGAGGGGAACCCGAGGGATGCCCGAAGGCGCCGATTTCGCCGCGTTCAAACAAGCCCTGCTGCGCATGATGGCCGAGGAGGACCGCCTCCCCGGCCCCATGCACCGCAATCTGAGCGACGTGGTGGAAGAACACCGCCTGACGATCCCGGACGCCGACTGGCTGCACCACGCGGTGGTGGACTTCTGCGAAACCGGGCTCATCCAGCTCGAAGGCTATAATCTCGTTCCCAACCCCGGCGAACCCATCCTCTACACCCTCACCCTCCACGGATTGGAACGGTCCGGGGGGATTTGAGGGACGTGAAGGAAGGGGTTGAACCACAGAGGACACAGAGGGCACAGAGAAGGGAAGGTAGAAGTAAGAGCAATGAAGGCCGCCGTGGGACAGGATCCGTTATCCCGGAAAGTGATCGGCTTGGCGATGAACGTCCACCGGGCCTTGGGGCCGGGTCTTCTAGAATCTGCCTATGAACACTGCCTGGGCCACGAGTTTCACCTCAACGGCATCGAGTTCGCCCGACAGGTCCCTTTGCAAATCCGCTACAAGGACACGGATCTGGAATGCGGATACCGTCTTGATCTGGTGGTCGAAAATACCTTGTTGCTCGAACTGAAAGCCGTGGATGGCCTAACGCCGCTGCACGACGCTCAGATCATCACATACCTCCGCCTGAGCGGACTGAAGACCGGCCTGTTGATGAACTTCAATACGACCATACTCAAAAACGGCATCCGCCGCTTCGTCGCCTGACCTCTTTACCTTTCCTTCTCTGTGCCCTCTGTGTCCTCTGTGGTTAAAAACACTTTCTTGAATACGCGCCCCCTCCGAATGAAAAAGTAGGCCAAACATGCCCAAACGCACGGATATCAACTCCATCCTCATCATCGGCGCCGGCCCGATCGTTATCGGACAGGCCTGTGAGTTCGACTATTCCGGGGTCCAGGCGTGCAAGGCGCTGCGGGACGAGGGATACCGGGTGATCCTGGTCAACTCCAATCCGGCGACGATCATGACCGACCCGGACACCGCCGATGCGACCTACATCGAGCCGATCACCCCGGAGATGGTCGCCAAGATCATCGAGAAGGAGCGCCCCGACGCGCTGCTGCCGACCATGGGCGGACAGACGGCGCTGAACTGCGCCCTGGCCCTGGCCGATGACGGCACGCTCGAGAAGTACGGCGTGGAGATGATCGCGGCCAAGAAAGAGGTCATCGAAAAGGCCGAGGACCGCCAGAAGTTCCGCCTGGCGATGGACAAGATCGGCCTGGAAAGCCCCCGTTCCAAGGTCGTCACGACCCTGGCCGAAGCGCGCGAGCACCTGGACTTCGTCGGCCTGCCGGCCATCATCCGCCCGTCGTTCACCCTGGGCGGCCTGGGCGGCGGCATTGCCTATAACAAGGAAGACTACGAGCGCATCGTGTCGTCGGGACTCGCCGCCTCGCCAGTTCACGAGGTGCTGGTCGAGGAAAGCGTGCTCGGCTGGAAGGAGTACGAGATGGAGGTCGTCCGCGACAAGGCGGACAACTGCATCATCGTGTGCTCCATCGAAAACATCGACCCCATGGGCGTGCATACCGGCGACTCGATCACCGTGGCCCCGGCGTTGACCCTCAGCGACAAAGAATACCAGATCATGCGCGATGCCAGCATCGCGGTGCTGCGCGAGATCGGCGTGGAAACCGGCGGGTCGAACGTGCAGTTCGCCGTCAACCCGGTCGATGGGCGTCTGGTGGTCATCGAGATGAACCCGCGCGTGTCGCGGTCCTCGGCCCTGGCGTCCAAGGCGACCGGCTTCCCGATTGCCAAGATCGCCGCCAAGTTGGCCGTCGGCTATACCCTGGACGAACTGACCAATGACATCACCGGCGTCACCCCGGCCAGCTTCGAGCCGACCATCGACTACGTCGTCACCAAGATCCCGCGTTTCACCTTCGAGAAGTTCCCGGATGCCGACGCCCGCCTGACCACCTCCATGAAGTCGGTCGGCGAGGCCATGTCCATCGGCCGCACCTTCGCCGAAAGCCTGCAAAAGGGCCTGCGGTCCATGGAAACCGGCCTGACCGGGCTGAACGAAGTGGACCTGCCCGAGTGCAACGGTGGTGAAAATCGTGACGGCATCCGCGCCGCCCTGTCGGTGCCGCGCTCCGACCGGCTGCTGGTCATCGCCCAGGCCTTCCGCTGGGGCGTGAGCATCGAGGAAGTCCGCGCGGCGTGCCAGTACGACCCGTGGTTCCTCAAGCAGATCAAGGCCCTGGTGGACGAAGAAGCGGCCATCAAGAAGGCGGGCCTGCCGACCGACGGCCCCGGCCTGCTGCGCCTGAAAAAGCTCGGCTTCTCCGATCAGCGGCTGGCCCAACTGACTGGCGGCAACGCCAGCGAGATCGCCGCCCTGCGCCGGTCCCTGAACGTCCTGCCGGTCTACAAGCGCATCGACACCTGCGCCGGTGAGTTCCCGTCCAACACCCCGTACTTCTATTCCTGCTACGAGGGCGACGGCTACACCCCCGCCGAGTGCGAGGCCGACGTCACCGACCGCGAAAAGGTCGTCATCCTGGGCGGCGGGCCGAACCGCATCGGCCAGGGCATCGAGTTCGATTATTGCTGCGTCCATGCGGCCTATGCCCTGAACGATGCCGGGTACGAGACCATCATGGTCAACTGCAACCCGGAAACCGTGTCCACCGACTACGACACCTCCGACCGCCTGTACTTCGAGCCGCTGACCGCCGAGGACGTGATCGAGCTGATCCGCCGCGAGCAGACGCGCGGCACGGTCAAGGGCGCCATCGTGCAGTTCGGCGGCCAGACCCCGCTGAAGCTGGCCCAGGCTCTCCAGGATGCCGGGATCCCCATTCTCGGCACCAGCCCGGACGCCATCGATCTGGCCGAGGACCGCGAGCGGTTCCAGCAGTTGCTGCACACCCTTGACCTCAAGCAGCCGCCGAACGCCATTGCCGGGTCTGCCGAGGCCATCAAGACCGCCGCCCATGAGCTGACCTATCCGATGGTCATCCGCCCGTCCTTCGTGCTGGGCGGCCGGGCCATGGAAATCGTCTATGACGATGCCGGGTTGCAGGCCTGGATCGACCGCATGGTCCTGGAAAAGCTCAAGGGCCATGCCGCCATCGAGATTTCCGACGACATGCCGGTGCTGCTCGACAAATATCTGGCGGGCGCCATCGAGGTGGACGTCGATGCCGTGCGCGATGCCACCGGCGCGGTCTATGTGGCCGGTGTCATGCAGCACATCGAGGAAGCGGGCGTCCATTCGGGCGACTCGGCTTGCTCGCTGCCGCCCTACTCGCTGACCGACAGCCAGATCGAGGAACTCAAGCGCCAGACCCGCCTGCTGGCCGAGGGCCTGAACGTCATCGGCCTGATGAACGTGCAGTTCGCCATCAAGGACGGCGAGGTGTTCATTCTTGAGGTCAACCCGCGCGCCTCGCGCACCGTGCCCTTCGTCGCCAAGGCGACCGGCGTGCCGATCGCCAAGATCGCCGCCCGCATCATGGCCGGGGAAACCGTCGCCTCGTTCGAACTGGTCGAACGCAAGCTCAACCACGTCGCGGTCAAGGAAGCGGTGTTCCCGTTCGCCCGCTTCCCCGGCGTGGACATCGTGCTCGGCCCGGAAATGAAGTCGACCGGCGAAGTCATGGGCATCGACTCGGACTTCCACCGCGCCTTCGCCAAGAGCCAGTTGGGCGCTGGAACCATCCTGCCGATGGAAGGCATGGTGTTCCTGTCGGTCCGCGAGGCCGACCGCATCCCCGCTCTCACCGTCGCCCGCCTGTTCGCCGACATGGGCTTCAAGATCATGGCGACCGTCGGCACTGCCCGCTTCCTGAGCGACCATGGCGTCCAGGTGGAAACCGTCAACAAGGTCCTCGAAGGCCGCCCGCATTGCGTGGACCGCCTGATCTCCGGGGATATCGCCCTGGTCATCAATACCACCGAAGGCAGCCAGTCCCTCAAGGACAGCTTCGACATCCGCCGCACCGCCCTGACCCGCAATATTCCGCACTACACCACCATCGCCGGGGCGCAAGCCGCCGTTCATGCGGTGGCCGCCCTTAAGCGCGGGGCACTTGATGTAACTCCGCTCCAGAATTATTCTATGGGTTCGTCCTGAGGGAAAGGCTCGTCCTTTCCCTCCCTATTGTCGTCAGGGAAGCTGAGTAAATGGAAAAGATACCCATGACCGCCGAGGGCCAGCGCGCCCTTGAGGACGAACTGCGGACGTTGAAAGGCAAGGAGCGCCCCGCCGTCATCCGCGCCATCGCCGAGGCACGTGAACACGGGGATCTTTCCGAGAACGCCGAGTACCACGCCGCCCGCGAGCGCCAGTCCTTCATCGAGGGCCGCATCAGCGAACTGGAAGATATCCTGTCACGCGTCGAAGTCATCGACGTGTCCAAGCTGTCCGGCTCGGTCGTGCGCTTTGGCGCCACCGTGACGTTGGCCGACGAAGACACCGACGTGGAAGTCACCTACCAGATCGTCGGCGCCCACGAAGCCAACCTGGAACAGGGCCGCATCTCCATCGCCTCCCCCCTGGCCAAAGCCCTCATCGGCAAAACCTCCGGCGACACCGCCGAGGTGTCGGCACCGGGCGGCTCACGGTCGTATGAAGTGGTGGACGTCAGGTTTTCGTGACGCCCCACGTAAAGCAAACACCCCGACGCCGGCCCCGTAAGGAGGTCGGCGTCGTTGTTTTGAGGTTGCTCAACGGCCTCTGGCGGAACCGCACTACAAAAGGTTAAACATGACATGAGCAAGTACCACGTTGGTGGTGCCTCGCCCGAAATTTGCGCACGCCTTGAAACCCAACGCGATAGGTTATAGAATGGCTTTGTTTAAGGTTGGAAACGTGAGCGTATTCGTCCGCACTCGGAAGGAACACTGTCCGCCCCACGTCCACGCGGAGTGCCCGGACGGGTGGGAGGCGAGATTCACATTTTCCTACCTAAATGAAGAAGTCGACTTCTGGGACTTTCCCAAAAAGCCGAAGAAAACCCCTACGACGCAGGACCTCAACGTAGTCTGTCACGCGGTGCATCAGCATCTCGTCAAGTGCCGTGCGCGTTTCTGGGCGGTAGTCGGCGACATCTGCCTAAGGAACAAGCGTATCATCCTGAGTTCCGACGGAGCAGCCACGGTATCCTCGCCGCGCAAAAGAGGGGGAATTCAGGTCGTCGAGGGAAGTTACGACAGCGCGCGCCAAGAGGTGACCATCCACCTCGCCGATGGTACGCACCAGATCATCAGCCCGTGAAAGGAGTCCTTGCCATGGCCTTCAAGCCCATTACGCAGGCTCAAATCGACGCCGCTCTAGCCGAAAGCGAAGCGCGGGAAGCAGACGCCCTCACCGTCAGTCGGGTCGCTTACCTGCCGCCAAGCGATGCCGTGGCAATCACCGTGGAAGGAATAAGCATCATCATCCCCAGGACGCTAATTGCCGAGTTCGCGGAGCTGTCGGCAGAGCGGATGAAGGGGCTGCGCCTCACCGTGCTGGAGGACGCACTTGCTGTCGCCGACCATGACGTCCAGGTAGGAATAGCGGGGCTGCTCGCAGACGTCATCCCGGACCAAATCATCCGACTGGCAATGGCTCGGTTGGGAGGCCGCGCCCGTTCCCCTCGAAAGGCCGCCGCCGCGAGGGACAACGGCAGAAAAGGAGGTCGGCCGCGCAAAGTCGCGGAGCCGTCCCCAATGCCGCCCTCGCCCCGCACACGCATGCTTGAACCGGCTTAACGCCCCCGCCCCCCCTTCGCTGACGTGCTACCAGCAGGAGAGCCGCTCGGCCATGCCCAGCGGTCTTCACGCTGGCGTCAGGCTAACGGCTGACTACGCCTCCTGCTCCTCCTCAACCTCGATCGGCACGCCGGGCTTGAGCTTCGCCGTGCGGATGGCCAGCGCGCTCTTGACGTGGCCGACGTTGGGGGCGGCGGTCAGGCGGGTGGTGAGGAAGCGCTGGTAATCGTCCCAGTCCCGCGCCACGACCTTGAGCAGGAAGTCGGTTTCGCCAGCCAGCATGTGGCATTCGCGGACCTGATCCCACTGGTTGACCAGCGACTCGAAGGCCTTGAGGTCGGCTTCGGCCTGGCTGTTCAGGCCGACCTGGGCGAATACGGTAACATTGTAACCCAGCGCGGCCGGGTCGATGTCGGCGTGGAATCCTCGGATATAGCCCGCTTCCTCCAGCGCGCGGACGCGGCGCAGGCAGGGAGGCGCGGAAATGCCCGCTCGGCGCGCCAGTTCGACGTTGGTCATCCGCCCGTCGTCCTGGAGATCGCGCAGGATTCGCCGATCGATGCGATCCAGCTTGACCCGCTGCATGGTAGGCCTAAATCCTTTTATCGCTGATTCGTTCGCAGCACCGCCCTCGGTGCGCAAGGAAATTACAATCTAACGGCCCTACCATGCAAAGACAATACGTTACGCGCGCGACGGCATTGCGGTGCAACTGCTGTGGCCCGACCCCCGCCCGCACCTCACGAAGGGTTTCTTTTTTTGAGCGATTCCAGACTTGCAACGGCGCAATAGCCCGCGTAAGTATGGGGGCTAGTTTTACCCTTTTCCGCACAACCAATCTTGCTGGGAGCATACCTCCATGAGCGAAGCCATTTCCCCGACCTCTCTTGTCGGCAAGCAGGCCCCCGATTTCACCGCTACCGCCGTGATGCCGGACAACTCCATCACCGACAAGTTCAACCTGAAGGATTACCTGAAGGGGTCCTATGGTTGGGTGTTCTTCTGGCCGCTGGACTTCACCTTCGTCTGCCCGTCCGAAATCATCGCCCATGACCACCGCATTCAGAAGTTCGCCGAAGCGGGCTGCAAGGTGGTCGGCGTTTCCGTCGACAGCCAGTTCACCCACCTCGCGTGGAAGAAGACCCCGCAGGACGAAGGCGGCCTGGGCAACGTGCAGTTCCCGATGGTGGCCGACCTGACCAAGCAGATCTGCCGCGACTATGGCGTGCTGATCGAAGGCGCGGGCGTCGCCCTGCGCGGCTCGTTCCTGATCGACAAGAACGGCAACGTGCGTCACGCCACCATCAACGACCTGCCGCTGGGCCGCAACGTGGACGAAGCCCTGCGCATGGTTGACGCACTGGCCTTCCACGACACCCATGGCGAAGTCTGCCCGGCCGGTTGGCAGAAGGGTAAGAAGGGCATGACCGCCACCCCCGAAGGTGTCGCGGCGTTCCTCAAGGACGAAGCTGCCACCCTCTAAGGGTCGCAGTTCCGGCTGATGATAGCGGGGCGTCCTTGCGGGCGCCCCGTTTCAGTTTCGGCTGCGGCGCCTTGCACCAGGGGCCTGCGCCCCGTACAGTGGGCGCAAGTCAATTCTCCGATTGAGGAAATTCCACGTCATGGCTGAATTCCGCACCAAGGTCCTCATCCTGGGTTCGGGCGCTGCGGGCTGCACGGCGGCCGTCTATGCGGCCCGTGCCAACCTGGAGCCCATCATGGTTGCCGGCATGCAGCCGGGCGGCCAGCTCACCATCACGACCGACGTGGAGAACTACCCCGGCTTTGCCGAGCCGGTGCAGGGTCCGTGGCTGATGGAGCAGATGCAAAAGCAGGCCGAAAACGTCGGCACGCGTCTGATCCACGACCTGATCGTCGAGGCCGACCTGTCCAAGCGCCCCTTCGTGTGCAAAGGGGATTCGGGCGACCTGTACATCGGCGACACCCTCATCATCGCCACCGGCGCCTCGGCCAAATGGCTGGGCATCGAGAGCGAGCAGAAGTACTCCGGCTTTGGCGTGTCGGCCTGCGCCACCTGCGACGGGTTCTTCTTCAAGAACAAGGACGTCTGCGTGGTCGGCGGCGGCAACACGGCGGTCGAGGAAGCGCTGTATCTGGCCAATTTCTGCTCCAAGGTGACGCTCATCCACCGCCGCGACGAACTGCGGGCCGAGCGCATCATGCAGGAACGCCTGTTCAACCACCCCAAGATCGAACTGTGCTGGGACTCGGCCATCGACGAGATCCTGGGCCAGTCCGACGGCGCCCTGCCGCCGGCCGTGACCGGCGTGCGGGTCAAGAACGTCAAGACCGGCGAAGCGCGCGAAATCCCCTGCGACGGCGTGTTCATCGCCATCGGCCACAAGCCCAACACCGACCTGTTCGTCGGCCAGTTGGACATGGACGAAACCGGCTACCTGATCACCAAGCCCGACAGCACGCGCACCAACATCGACGGTGTGTTCGCGGCGGGCGACGTGCAGGATCACATCTTCCGTCAGGCCGTGACGGCGGCGGGAACAGGCTGCATGTCCGCCATCGAGGCCGACCGCTTCCTGGCCGAAACCGGCGCCCTTTGAACCTTTGTGAGAGTATCCGATGCCGGCGCGTCAAGGCAGTATGATGGATTGGGACAAGCTGCGCGTCTTCCACACGGTGGCCGAGGCGGGCAGCTTCACCCATGCCGGAGAACTGCTCAACCTCAGCCAGTCGGCGGTCAGCCGGCAGATCAGCGGCCTTGAGGAAAGCCTCAACGTGTCGCTGTTCCACCGGCACGCCCGCGGCCTCATCCTGACCGAGCAAGGTGAACTGCTGTACCGCACGGTGCACGAGGTGTTCGCCAAACTGTCGATGGTCGAGGCCCGCATCACCGAAAGCCGCGAAAAGCCCGAAGGCCCGCTGAAAGTCACCACCACCGTCGCGTTTGGTTCGGTGTGGCTGACCCCGCGCGTCAAGCAGTTCATGGAAACCTACCCGGACATCGACCTGTCCATCCTGCTCGATGATGGCGAGGTCGATCTGGCCATGCGGCAGGCCGACGTGGCCATCCGGTTTTCCGTGCCGCGCCAGCCCGATCTGGTCCAACGTCACCTGATTTCGCTGCATTATCATGTCTATGCCGCGCCGGAATACCTCAAGAAGTACGGCATGCCGAAGTCGCCCGCCGACCTCGACAACCACCGCCTGATCGTCTATGGCGAGGACGCCAAGGCTCCGGTCGAGAACATGAACTGGCTGCTGTCGGCCGGAACGACCACCCCGCGCATGCCGATTCTGCGGGTCAACAACATCTATGGCATCTATCGCGCGGTGCAGTCGGGCCTTGGCATCGCCGCCCTGCCCGACTATTTCTCCACCGTGGCGGCCAATCTGGTGCAGGTCCTGCCCGAACTGCGCGGGCCGAGTTTCGACTGCTACTTCGTGTATCCCGAGGAACTCCGCCACTCCAAACGCGTGACCGTGTTCCGGGACTTCCTGCTGCAAAAATTGGGCGAGCAGAGTTTTTAGGAAGTAAGCGGATTTACCACAGAGAACACAGAGAGTGCGCGGCCCTGCGCCGCACGCGATAGTCCCCTGGCTGGATATTATGCGCTGCGCGCGACCTTCTGCACAGAATCTCTGTGCCCTCTGTGTTCTCTGTGGTTAAACCACTTCACTTCTTTCCCCACGCCCCCCTAAAACAAACTCTCCTGCCGCGTATCCCCCGGCGAGCGACGTTTTTTCGCGGCTGGGGTCGCGGGAGGGACGCTTTCACCCACCACCACCGGAACCTTGCCGTCGCGTAGTTCCACGGTCAGTGCCTGCCCGGCGCTCAGTTCGGCAGACGCCGTGATGACGCTGCCGTTTTCGCCCCACACCACGGCAAATCCACGTTCCAGGATGGCCTCATAGGATGATGCCTCCAGCCGTTCCTGGGCTGTGACCAATCGCTTGCGATTGTCCTCGACCAGCCGGGCGAAGGCGGTGTCCATCTGGGCGGACAGGCGGGTAAGTTCCGTTCCAGCGCGCATGACGTCGGCCCTCAGGGGTTCGGGGCGCAGGCGGTCGGACAGGCCGCGCAGGGCGCTCACCCGGTCGCGCCACACCAGCCGCAGGGCGTTGGTCAACTGGCCGGAGGCCTGACGCAACTCGGCCTCCTTGCCAGCGATCTGTTCGCGTGGGCTGCGCAGGGAGGCGCCGAGGTGGCGGACTTCGGCCGTGCGGCGATCCAGGTAGGCGCGACCACAGGCACCCAGGCGCTCCCAGCGGTCGTCCAGGCGTTGGGCGTATTCCTCGATCACCCGGTCAAGCGCCGGGATGCCGCGCGCAAGCCCCTCCACCCGCATCACCCGGTCATCCAGCATCCGCCGCACCGAGCCATCCAGCCGCGTCCCGTCCTCACGCACCTGGGCCAGCAGGTCCAGGCGCACCGGGACGGCCATTTCCGCCGCCCCCGTGGGGGTCGGGGCACGCAGATCGGCGGCGAAGTCGCACAGCGTGGTATCGGTTTCATGCCCGACAGCGGAGATGACGGGAATCTCCGAGGCGGCCACGGC
>JBAYSM010000060.1:0-17138 GCA_041676205.1 Rhodospirillaceae bacterium
CTCCCATTGATCGAGGGCGAACGTCCCGCCGTACCAGATAATGAGCGAAAACATCGCCAGCGACACGGCCAGCACCACCAGTTCACACACCACCTGCAACGGACGCGGCAGCTTTTCGACGCCGATGGCGATACGGATATGCTGCCCGCGCGCGAACGCCACCGAGGCCCCCAGAAACGTCATCGCCACCATCAGGAACACCGAGAACTCCTCGGTGAAGGCGAATGAAACGTTACTCAGATAGCGCACCACCACGTTTGCCAGACTAATCAGGCAAATCAACGCCATGCACAGGGCCGCCAACGCTTCCTCCACCCGCACCGGCACGGGCGAGCGAGGATCTTGCGGCGTCTGATCGGGGTCGTTCACGGGGGAACCTCGTCAGCAGGTGAAAATGGCGGCCTGACCGCGCCACCGTGGCGGCCAGGCCGGTGGACCCTAGTTGCCCTTGGCGCGTTCGGCCACGGACTTTTCGGCCATGTCCACCAGATCGGCCCCGATGCGATCCTTCCAGGTGGCGTAGACCCCGCGCGTGGCGGCAACGAACGCCTCGCGCTGTTCCGGCGTCAGTTCGGTCACTTCGACGCCCAGGCCCTTGATCTCGTTGATCAGCGCGGGATCCTGCGCGGTGATGCCGGTCCGGGCGACCTTGATGCCGTGGGCGCCGGCATCGAGGGCGGCCTGACGGACGATGGCCTGATCCTCGGGCGTCCAGCTATCAAAGGCGCGCTGGTTGACGGCGAAAATCAGCGGGTCGGCGACGTAGTGCCACAAGGTCAAGTACTTCTGCCCGACCTCGTGCATGTTGGAGATGCGGAAGATCGACAGCGGGTTTTCCTGGCCGTCAACGGCCCCGGTGCTCAGGGCGGGCTTGGCATCGGCCCAGCTCATCTGGGTCGGGTTGGCGCCCAGTGCGGTGAACGTGTCGTTGAACAGCGGCGACCCGACAACGCGCATCTTCAGGCCCTTGAGATCCTCGGGCGTGCGGATGGGGCGCTTGGAGTTGGACACCTCGCGGAAACCGTTCTCGGCCCACGCCAGCGGCACCACGCCCTGCTTGGCCACCAATTCAAACAGCTTGGCGCCAACTGGGCCTTGGGTCAGGGCGTCCAGGGCTGCCTCATCGGGCATCAGGAACGGCATGGTGAAAATGTTCAGTTCCTTGATCTGCGGCGACCAGTTGATGGTCGAACCCACGGCGGCATCAATGATGCCCTGGCGCATGGCCGGCAGTTCCTTGGTCTGATCGCCCGCCACCAGGCTGGCGCCGGGATAAACCTTCATCTTGATGCGGCCGTTGGTGCGTTCGCCGACCAGCTTGGCCCATTCCTCGGCGGCGATCCCCCACGGGAACGGAGCCGGGACAACGGTGGAAATCTTGTATTCGTCCTTGTAATCGGCGGCCACGGCGGGACCGGCGAACGGCAGGGCGGCCATTCCGGCGACAGCCAGGGCCAGGAGTCCATGCGTGAGTTTCATCGCGGTTGCTTCCTCCCATAATGATAAGGCACTACCTTACCCCATAGGCCCCATGTGCCGACAAGAACGAACAGGGAGCAAGTCAACGCCGTGACACAAATCCTGAGCGAACTGGCCGCCCGGACCCTGCGCCAGATGATCGGACGGCGAGCGGTATCGCCGGTCGAGGTGGTCGAAAGCCTTCTGCGCCGCATCGACTCCTGCAATCCCGCCCTCAATGCCATCGTCACCATCGACCGGGATTGCCTGATGGCCGAGGCCCGCGCCGCCGAGCAGGCGGTGATGGACGGCCTCCCGCTGGGGCCGCTGCACGGCATCCCGGTGGCGTTCAAGGACGTACATGCCACGGCGAGGCTGCGCACCACTTGGGGATCGCCGCTGTTCGCCGACCATGTGCCGCCCGAAGACGACCGGCTGGTCGCCACTCTGCGCGCCGCCGGGGCGCTGGTGCTGGGCAAGACCAACACGCCCGAGTTCGCCGCCGGGGCGCACACTCTAAACCCGGTGTTCGGGCTAACCCGCAATCCCGCCGATCCGTCGCGCAGTTGCGGCGGGTCTTCCGGCGGGTCGGCCGTTGCCCTGGCGACCGGCATGGCGCCCCTGGCGTCCGGCACCGACCTAGGCGGCAGCCTGCGCCTTCCGGCATCGTTCTGCGGTGTGGTGGGCTTCCGCCCGTCGCCCGGCCTCGTGGCGTCGAGCCGCCCGGAGGCTGCGCTTGGCACCCTCGACGTGGACGGCCCGATGGCCCGCACGGTGGATGACTGCGCCTTGATGCTGTCGGTGATGAGCGGCGGGGCTACGCCCATTGAGATCCCCGCTGCCGACCTCGCGCCGCTGCGGGTGGCGGTGTCGGCCGACCTCGGGCGCTATCCCCTGGCGCCGTCGGTGCGGACGGCGTTCGCCTCCGCCGTGGCGATGGTCAATCCCGCCGTGGCGGTGGTCGAGGACGCCGCGCCGCCGCTCGACGACGCCGACCGGGTGTTCGAGGTTCTGCGCGCCCTCGCCTTCGTCGCCACGCACGAAGGCCGCCTGGATCACGTCGGCCCCAATGTCGCCGACAATGTGCGCCAGGGCCTTCCCCTCGGCCTGCCCGACGTGGCCCGCGCCATGGCCGGTCATGCCGCATTGCGACAGCTGTTCGATGCCTTCATGGAGCAGTTCGACGTCCTGATCTGCCCGGCCGCCCCGGTGGCCCCCTTTCCGGTCGAGGCACCGTTCGTGTCCGAGATCGACGGGCACCGATTGGACCGCTATTTCCACTGGCTCGGCATCACCTACGCGCTGACGCTGACTGGCTGTCCCATTGCCTGCATCCCGGCGGGCCGGGCTGAAGGGCTGCCGTTCGGCATCCAGGTGTGCGGCAGGCGCGGCCAGGACGCCGCCGTCCTTGGCATCGCAAGGAGCCTCGAACCTCTTTTGGCGTAATTTGTTGCAACCCTTGCCGTGGGTTCAGGCGTCGGTTCTCCTGAATAGAGAGACCTGATGACAAAGGGGACTCGGCATGTGGTGGAAATGGCTGCCTTGGCGTTTCATGGTGCGACGCTTCGCGCGCGCCCATGGTTTCCTGGACCCGTTGACCGTCATGGGGCGCCTGGGACGCTTTGCCCAGCCGTCGGAGGTCGCCGAGCCAATTGAGTTGCTGCGCGCCGGGGTCGTGTTCCACGCGCGGGGCCTCATCAACAGCCGGGTCATTCAGCATAACCGCGACTGGGTATGGCCGTATTGGGCCGAGCGGCAGTTCGACCCGGCCGACAAGGCGTTCATTCCACGCGCCTTTTCCATCACCCATGTCAACCTCAGCCACCGCAACTGGACTGCCGTCGGCCTGCCCGATGGCGAGGCCATGCCCATCGTGGACCCGCGCGGGCTGGTCACGCCGCTGTTTGACGGCTGGTCGCTTGATGCCTGGGTGGTGGCCGACGACGGGCGCGTCCTGCTGCCGTCCCGCCAGTTGGAGGCGGTCCAGACGCTTGACCTCGACGTCCGCAACGGGCTGGAGGTCCGCACGACCACGGCGAAAGACCGCCTCGCCCTGACCACCCGGACCTGGGCGACGCTGGTCGGGGAAGAAAGCCAGTGCCGGATGGAGGCCGAAGCCACCTGCGATACCGGCGGCTGGCTCATTATCTCCCTGCGCCCGGCCAACCCGGAGGGCGTGTCGTTCATCCATAGCGTGGCCCTGGCTGCCAACCGGCGCGGTTGGACGGTGGATAGCACGGCGCGGGTGGACTTCTCCGACCCGCCCGACCGCCACCATGTTTCGGATTATCGCAGCGGCGATGTATTCATCCACCTGGACGATGCCGGGGATCAGACCTCGGCCACCTGCGGGATCGGCATGGCGACGGCCGCGGCGCTCTATCGGCTAGAGGCCGCCGTGCCACGCCGGGTGCGTGCCACCGTCCCGCTGACCGAGGAGACGGCACGCCCTGCCGCCGGAGGCTGGCCCCGTGCGCTGGAGGGGCACTGCCGCCTGCACCTGCCCGACGCACGGATGCAGTTCCTCTATGACGCCTCCGTCCGCAGCCTCATTCTGCACGCCCCGGCGGATGTCTATCCCGGCCCCTATACCTACAAGCGGTTCTGGTTCCGGGATGCGGCACTCATTCTCAACGCCCTGCTGTGCGCCGGCCTGACCAACCGGGCCGAACGCGCCATCGACCGCTTCCCGCCCCGCCAGACCCTGGACGGGTTCTTCCGCTCCCAAGAAGGAGAGTGGGATGCCAATGGCGAGGTTCTGTGGATCATCGACCGCTACTGCGCCCTGTCCGGCCGCCCTCCCAAGGCATCCTGGCGCAAAGCCATTACCAAGGGGGCCAAGTGGCTGGTCGCCAAGCGCACGCCCGAGGACGGCAGCCCCCACGGCGGCCTTCTGCCCGCCGGGTTCAGCGCCGAGCACCTGGGGCCAAACGACTTCTATTATTGGGATGACTTTTGGGCCGTCGCCGGGCTGAACGCCGCATCCGCCCTGATGACCCGCTACGGCGACGCCGACGCGGCCGAATACTGGCGGCGCGAGGCGGTCAACTTCCAGGCCGCCATCGACCGCAGCCTGGATACCGTGGCCGCGCGGATCAAAAGCCCCGCCATCCCCGCCTCGCCCTATCGGCGGCTGGACGCCGGGGCGATTGGCTCCATTGTTGGCGGTTATCCGCTGCAAATCATGGAGCCAATGGACCCGCGCCTGCTGGCCACCAACGATTTCCTATTCGAGAACTGCATGGTCGATGGCGGGTTCTTCCAGGATGTCGTTCATTCGGGCATCAACGCCTACCTCACCCTGCACATGGCCCAAGTCGCGCAGCGCGCCGGGCAGTCCGGGCGGGCCGCCGGGATGATCCGCGCGGTCGCCCGCCTCGCCTCTCCCACCGGCCAGTGGCCCGAAGCCATCCACCCCCACACCGGCGGCGGCTGCATGGGCGACGGGCAACATATTTGGGCCGCCGCCGAGTGGCTGATGATGGTGCGCAACGCCTTCGTGCGCGAGGAAGGCGATACCTTGGTGATCGGGGCCGGGCTGCTGCCCGAATGGCTGACGGAGGGCGCTGAACTGTCCTTCGGCCCCGCCCCCACGGCATTCGGCACCATCTCGCTGGAGGTCATGGTGCGCGAGGGGCGCGCCCAAGTCACATGGCATGCTGACTGGCGGGGCACCCCGCCGCGTCTCGACATCGCCCTGCCTGGCATGGTGCGCCGGGACGTGCCCGCCGCCGAGGGCCGCGCTGAGGTAGGGGTTCCGGCATGAAGATCGTCATGATGACCAACACCTATGCTCCGCATGTCGGCGGGGTGGCCCGCTCAGTCCAGGCGTTTTCCGGCGCGTTCCGCCAACGCGGCCATGATGTGCTGATCGTCTGCCCGCAGTTCGAGGGCGCACCAGACCATGAGCAGGGCGTCCTGCGTGTTCCGGCCATCCAGAACTTCAATGGCAGCGATTTCTCGGTGGTGCTTACCATGCCCCGGTCGCTGCGTCTGGCGGTCGAGGCGTTTGCGCCCGACATCATTCATTCGCACCACCCATTCCTTCTCGGCTCCACCGCCGTCCGGCTGGCCCGCACCCTGAGTTGCCCGTTGGTGTTCACCCACCACACCATGTATGAGCAGTACACCCACTATGTGCCCGGCGATTCCCCGGCCATGCAGCGGTTCGTGATCCACCTGTCGACCAACTACGCCAACCTGTCCGACGAAGTGTTTGCGCCCTCGGACAGCGTGGCCGCGATTCTGCGCCGCCGGAATGTTCGGGTGCCGATCCGCGTTGTGCCGACCGGGGTAAACCTCGCCGAGTACTCCCAAGGCAGCGGCAGCGGGTTCCGGCAGATCATGGGCATTCCCGACGCCGCCTTCCTGATTGGCCACGTCGGGCGGCTGGCTGAGGAAAAGAACCTCGCCTTCCTCATTGATGCGGTGGCCGCGGTACTGGTTGCCGAGCCTGCCGCGCATTTCCTGATCGCCGGCGAAGGCCCGGCCGGAGACGCCCTGCGCGCACGTCTGGAAGCTGCCGGGGTCATGGAGCGTGTCCACTTCGCCGGGGTTCTGGGGCGGCGCTTTCTGGTCAGCGCGTACCGGGCGATGGACGTGTTCGCCTTTGCCTCGCTTTCGGAAACGCAAGGAATGGTGGTCAGCGAGGCCATGGCCGCCGGCGTCCCGGTGGTCGCCCTGGACGCTCCGGGCGTGCGGGAAGTGGTGCACGACCAAGAAAATGGCCGCCTGCTGCCGCCCGGCGGTATGGAGGCTTTCATCGCAGCGCTGCGCGAATTGGCGTCGATGAATTGGGAACAACGCGCGCCCCTGCGCCTCGCCGCCCGACGCACGGCCGAGGGCCTGTCCCTAGACCGTTCTGCCGACATGGCCTTGGAGGCCTATGCCCGCCTCATCGGCGAACCTGCCGCCGATGCCCGGGAAGCCGCCGACGAAGCATGGAGCCGCACCCTGCGTCTGTTGCGCACCGAATGGGATTTGCTGTCGGGCATGGCCGATGCCGCCGTGGCGCGGGACGAGGATGGGCGCGAGAACGGCACGGCTCCATGATTGGTCGCGTGGAGCGGGTTTTCCACGACGGACGACGCCTGATTAGCAGGAGCGAGACGCTGATCCGTCTGCTGCGCCTGCCAACGTCGGACGATGCGCCGACCGCGCGCGGCATCGTCCTGGTGCAGATCGACGGACTGGGGGAGCGCGAACTGCGCCGCGCCCTGGATGCCGGGCGGCTGCCATTCCTGAACCAACTGCTGACCAATGAGCGGTATCGGCTGCACACCCTTTACAGCGGCCTGCCGTCGAGCACTCCTGCGGTTCAGGGGGAATTGTTCTATGGCGTGCGCACCGCCGTTCCCGCCTTCGGCTTCATCGAACCATCGACCGGCCGGGCCGCGCGGATGAGCGAACCCGCAACCGCCCGTCGGGTCGAGGACCGCCTGACCAGCGAGGGCCGCGAACCCCTGTTGAGCGGCGGCAGCGCCTACGGCAACATCTTCACCGGCGGCGCGGCGGAAAGCCATTTCTGCGCCTCGGCCTTGGGCTGGGGGCCGGTCCTGAGCGGGCTGCGCCCCCTCAAAAGCATCGTCTTAGGCGTCGCCTACTTGCCGAGCCTGCTGCGTGCCCTCGGCCTGCTGACCGTGGAGGCGGCGCTCGCCATCGTGGACGCGGTGAGCGGGGTGGCAGCAGGGCAGAGCCTGCGGGACGAGTTACGTTTCGTGCCGGTCCGGGTGGGCGTAACCGTCCTGCTGCGCGAACTGGCCGTGATCGGGGCCAGCCTGGACGCCGCGCGCGGCCTGCCGATCATTCACCTGAACCTGTTGGGCTATGACGAGCAGGCCCACCGGCGCGGCCCGTCATCGGCATTCGCCCACTGGACCCTCAAGGGCATCGATGCGGCCATCGGGCGCCTGTGGAACGCCGCCCGGCGCTCCCGGCGGCGCGACTATGACCTGTGGGTCTACGCCGATCATGGACAGGCCGAGGCGGTGCCCTTCGAGAGCCTGACGGGCCGGAACCTGAGTACAGTGCTGGGCGCCGCCCCCGTTCCGGCCAAGCGCCCACCGACCTCACATGCCCACCTTCTCGGCTCCACGCCCGTTCCGCTGCCACAGGTCGCCGCGCAATTCACCGTAGCTGTGCTCGGTCGCCTGGGCGCCGTGCACCTGAACGGCCAACCATTGGATCGCGTCCGCGCTGCCGAAGCCACCGTGGCATCCGGCGTGCCCATGGCCCTGGTGCGCGACGTCCATGGCATCGTCCAGGCCATTACCCCGACCGGCCGCCACGCCCTGCCCCAGGACGCGGCGGCTGTTCTCGGCCACGACCACCCCTTTCTGACCCAGGCAGCGCAGGATCTTGAGGCGCTGGGCCGCCATCCCTCGGCCGGGGATTTCATGGTGGTGGGCTGGCGCCATGGCGGTCCCTCCGTCACCTTCAACGGCGAACTGGGTGCCCACGGCGGCCCGGCGCCGGATGAGGTGACGGCCTTTGCCCTGCTGCCCCCCGGCGCCCCGGCACCCGATATTCTGCGGCCGGAGGATTTGCGCCGCGCCGTCCGCGTGTGGCTCGACAAGGGCGGGCGGATGAGGCCGAGCCGCCCTGACCGCCTGCGCGTGATGACCTATAACGTGCACAGTTGCCGGGGGATGGACGGCCGCACCCTGCCCAGCCGCATCGCCCGCGTGATCGCCACGCTGCATCCCGACGTGGTGTGCCTGCAAGAAGTGGACGTGGAACGGCGGCGCAGCGGCGGCGTGGATCAGGCCCTGGCCATCGCCAAGGCCTTGGAAATGGACTTCCATTTCCATCCCTCCCTGAGCCTGGAGGAGGAGCAATACGGCAACGCCATTCTCAGCCGCCTCCCGATGCGCCTGCTGAACGCCGGACCGCTGCCCAGCCCCCACGGCGAGCAACGCGGCATCCTCAAGGTCGAGGTGATGACCGCGCGCGGCCCGGCCTTCATCCTCAACACCCACCTTGGCGTGCTGCCGCGCGAGCGCCGTCCGCAAGCCGCTGGACTGGTCCGCGACGGGTGGCTGGACGCGCCGGATGGGGTGCCGGTGATACTCTGTGGCGATTTCAACGCCATGCCGAATTCCGTCGTCCACAGGCTGCTGACCCACCACCTGCGGGACGCCCAGCGCACTACGGGCCGCAAGCCCCAGGCCACATGGCCCGGCCGCCTGCCCTCGGCGCGCATCGACCACGTCTTCATCAGCCCTGGCGTAACGGTCAAGGCAGTCGAGGTCGGCCGCAGCGCCCTGCCCCGCATCGCGTCGGACCACCTGCCGCTGGTGGTGGATGTCACGTGGGGCAGCCCGTGAATTCAGGCTGCGGCCTGCCGGCGCGTCACGTTCTGGTTCATGCGGAAGAAGTTGGTCGGGTCATACGCCTGCTTCACCTCCATCAATCGCTGAAGGTTGGTGCCATAGGCCGCTGCCACGCGGTCCTCGTCATCGGTGATGAAGTTCACATAGGCCCCGCCGGTTGCATATGGCGCCGTATCGCGGAAGAACGCCCGCGCCCAATCGACACAGCGGCCATCGTCGGCGGCAGCATCCCATCGGGTGTGCACGTTCAACACGAATTCGGCATCGCGGTGCGGATAGGCCGTGGCATCGGCCGCCACGCGATTGGTCGCCCCGCCGAGGTGGCCGAGGAAAATCTCGCTCTGCGCCGTCGGCAGCCGTCCGGCGTAGTCGACCAGAACATCGATGGCACGGTCATCCAGTGCGGCAAAGTTATGGGATTTCCAGTAGTTGCGTGCCCCCGGTGCCAGCAGTGGATCGAACGCCTTTTGCCACGCCGCAAAGGGCATGGGGCCGACATGCACCCCGGCGGGAGTTCCCAGCTCCATCAATGGGGCAATGTCCCGTTGTGCAGCATCCTGGCCCCCGATATGGCACAGCGCGAGCACCACCACCTCCGTTCCATGCACCGCCTCGGGCAGGAACGGCAGCGGCGGAGCCTTGCGCAAGACACTCCAGCAAGCCAGATCCTCCGACGCCTGAGCACAAAGCCCCCGATAGCCGCGCAGGATTTGCCCCGCATTGTCATAAGGATAAACAATCAGCCCAGCCGTGACCTCCGGCCCTACTTGATGCAAACGGTAGGTGAACGAGGTCACGATCCCCAGATTGCCGCCGCCGCCGCGCACCGCCCAAAACAGATCGGCATGGTCGCGCTCATCAGCGTGCACCAATTCCCCGGCTGCCGTCACCACATCGACACTCAGAAGGTTATCGATGGTCAGGCCATGCTTGCGGCTGAGCCATCCAAAGCCGCCGCCCAGGGTCAACCCGGCAACTCCGGTTGTCGAGTTAATGCCGAGCGGCGTGGCAAGGCCGAAGGTCTGCGCTTCGTGGTCGAAGTCGGCCAAAAGGGCGCCGGGTTCAACCACCGCCGTCCGGTCCCAAGGATTGACGCGCACGCCGCGCATCAAGGACAGGTCGATCAGCAACCCGCCGTCGCAGACGGCGCTTCCGGCGATATTGTGTCCACCGCCGCGCACCGCCGTCAGCAGGTTTTTGGCGCGGCCAAAGGCGACGCAGGCCAGCACGTCGGCCACCCCCATGCAACGCACGATAAGGCCGGGGCGGCGATCGATCATGGCGTTCCAGACTTGGCGGCAGCCCTCGTAGTCGGGGTCTTCACCCGTCAAGATCTGCCCCCTGAGGCCTGCCCGCAAATGGTCGATGTCTTCGGAAGGTAATGTCGTTGACGTCCCCTCCAGCGTCTTTGCGTCAATGCCAGTCATCATACTCTCCATCAAAGGGATGGGAGCGGCGGCACCGGCTCGGAGCGGCGGTCGAACGGGACTTTGATCGCAACGGGCGGTCCTCCGCCCCTCGCCCTCAGTGTGCGCGTATGATGACACGGATCAAGCCTTGGTCGGGCACCACCCCTAATGCCCCAGCAGCAGCCGCAAGTGCAGCCTCTACGGGTAAATCACAGGCGGCGTCCCAGCAGAACCGTATCCATGAAGCGGCGTGCCGCGCGGCGCAGCAACGGCGCGGCGTTGGCGAGCGCAAAATCTAGACCGATCGGTCCATCCACTATCGGCACCACCACGGTCAGCCCTTCGGCGCTGAAGGCTGCCGGGTCGCCCTCGACCTGACCGGCGAAGGCGACAACCGGCGTGCCGGTCCGCAAGCCCAGCCGGGCAATTCCTATGGGCACCTTGCCGAACAGGCTCTGGCTGTCCAGGCGTCCCTCGCCGGTCACTGCGAGATCCGCCCCGGCCATCGTGCCGCGCAGATCGGAAAGCTCGGCGATCAGGTCAAACCCGCTGCGCACATCGGCCGCGCATGCCGCCATCAGGCCGAACCCCAAGCCACCCGCCGCCCCTGCGCCGGGAGTGGCGCGGCAGTCGCGCCCGGCGGCATGGGTCAGGACGTCGGCAAAGCGGGACATGGCCGCCTCGAATCGCAGGACGTCGCCTGGAAGGATGCCCTTTTGCGGCCCAAATACGCTCACCGCGCCATTGGGGCCGAGCAGCGGGTTGGACACGTCGCAGGCCAGGGTCACGGCCACCGTCCGAAGCCGCGAGTCGAAGCCCGAAAGGTCAATCTCGGCTATGGCCCCCAATGCCCCGCCGCACCCATCGACCGGCTGCCCCTGGGCATCAAGCAAGCGTGCGCCCAAAGCCTGAAGCAGCCCGCTACCGCCGTCGGTCGTGGCACTGCCGCCGAGTCCCACGATCAGGCTTTCCGCCCCCCGGTCGAGGGCGGCGCGGATCACCTGCCCGGTCCCGAAGGTGCTGGCCCGCGCCGGGTCACGCTCGGCCGCTGTCAACAGCGGCAGGCCGGACGCGGCGGCCATCTCCACCACCGCCAACCGCCGCGTGGGACACCAGCCATACGCAGCCTGGATGGGCCGCCCCAGAGGGTCCGTGGCCGCCACGCTGCACACCTCGCCGCCGACCACGGAGATAATGGCGTCAACCGTGCCCTCGCCGCCATCGGCCATCGGAATGCTCAGACAGACGACGTCGGGCAAGGCGTCCCGAAAGCCAGCACAGATTGAGTCGGCGGCCTGGGTACTGGTTAAAGACCCCTTGAACGAATCGGGCGCAACGACCACCCTCATGCGATGCTCCCATACCAGCGGCAGGCTCTGTGGATAGAGTGGCCGTCCCGCCGGGGGCATGCAACCAACAACCGCCGGACCATCGCCTTCATGAGTCTCCCAACCCCAACCGCCGACGCTCAGGCTTTTGCCGCCCTATCCGCGCTGCCCCTGTTCAGGCGCCTGCCCGAGCCGGTGCGGCGCGGCATGGCGGCGGCCAGCACGGTGCGCACGGTGGCGCCGGGCAGCGTGATTGCCAGCCCCGGCGCGGCGGCGACCGAGATGTTCGTCATCCTCGAAGGTTACGTGAAACTGACCGTTCCGGCGGGCACCATAGATGTCGTGGGGGCAGGAACCGTCGTCGGGGAAAGCGCCGTCACGGGCCTGGGCACCTATCCCACCGGCGCGATAGCCCTGGACAGCGTGCGGCTGGTCGCCATTGATGGAGCGGCGGCGCGCGGATTGCTGGGCGACGACGTGTCACTGGTGCTGCGCATGATGGGCGGGCTGTCGGCGTCGCTCCGTGGGTTGCTGGCGCAAGTCACCGATCTCAAGCTCAAGACGACGACCCAACGGCTGGCCATGTACCTGCTGGAACTGGGCGGCCGTGAGGACGGTGAAGTGGCCGTCACACTGCCCTTCACCAAGCGCATCCTGGCCGAAAAGCTGGGCATGACGCCGGAAAGCCTGTCGCGGTCCCTGACCGCGTTAGAGGCCTTGGGCGTGCGCCAGGAAGGGCGCGGCCAACTGGTCATCAGCGATGCCAAAGCCCTGGCCGAGAGCTGCGGCTACGTTCCATTCGATGCGGAGCACGGGCCATGAAACAGCGCGCCATCGGTCCCGCCGACCTCGCCCGCATTGCCCAGGTGCCGCTGTTCTCGCGCATCGACGAAGGCCCCCTGGCGAGCCTGTGCGGGCGCGGCACGGTGCGGGTGTTCGATGCTCCGACCCTGCTGTTTTCCACCGGCGATCCGGCCGATGGGTTCTTCGTCGTGCTGGCCGGACGAGTCCACCTGTCCACCCTGACGGTCGAAGGGGCCGAGGCGGTGGTCACGGTGGTCGAAGCCGGAGAAACCTTTGCCGAAGCCGCCATGTTCGGGTCCGGCCGTTTCCCTGTGAATGCCGAGGCTCAACCGGGCGCCGAGGTCGTGCGCATCGATCGCACCCCCTTCGAGGCCGCCCTGCGCGACACGCCGGATCTGGCCTTCCATATGCTTGACGCGCTGATCGCCCGCCAGCACTTCCTGATTGCCGAGGTCAGCCAGCTCAAGAGCCAGTCCCCAGCCCAACGTCTGGCATCCTATCTGCTGGCCCTGCTGGAGAGCGGGCGGTGGGCCGGGCACGGGCGGCTGCCGCATGCCAAGCAAGTGATCGCCAGCCGTATCGGAGTTGACCCGGCCAGCCTGTCGCGCGCCCTGCGCCGCCTGGATTCCGCCGGAATCGTCTGCGAGGGTGAGGAGGTCGTCATCACCGACCCCGCCCGCCTGCGGGATTTCTGCGCCGGAAGCACGCGATGAGTCTGCGTCTGCACCACGTCTTTGCCTTCGTTGCGCCCGCGCCCCCGGCCCCACCGGGGCTGGTGGAGAGCTTTCGCCGTGCCCATCCCGGCCAAGGCACGGCCAACGTCTGTTACATGCTCGGCGAGACGTATCTGGAACTGTTGTGGGAGACGGACCGCGCCGAGATCACCAACCCGGCCATCGTCCGCACCGGATTGGCCGAGCGCGCCCGATGGCAGGACACCGGCGCCTGCCCATTCGGCATCTGCCTGACCCGCGACACCGAACCCGAGGCGCTGCCGTTCGATACCTGGGACTACATTCCGCCCTTCCTGCCTCCCGACATGACCATCCCGGTTGCCGTTGCGAGCCAGGATCCGGCACAGCCGTTCGTCTTTCTGCCGCCCACCATCGGGCAACCCGTAACGCAATACCAGGATGGCCTGGGTGGCATTATCGGCCTGCACCTCGACTGCCCGCCGGGTTTCAAGCCCGCCGATGACCTCCGCACGCTGGCCGAGTTGGGCGTGCTGACACTTGGCACGGGGTCAACCTGGCACATGGTCCTGACCGTCGCGCGCCCGAACGGCGGCCAGCCCCGCCACCTTGCGCTGCCAGATGGGATTTGGGTCGAAGAACACCCTGCTTAACGCTTTTGGTCCAGGAGCGCCGCGGGACTCCGTGCCGTTTCATGAACGTGGATATTCCTGGAAGGACACGACTTGAAGGATGCCCTTCGCGCGCTGCTCGACAAGACTTCGCCCTACGCTCCCCTGCTGTGGTGCGTGAGCCTCGCAATCGTCATCGCGCTCACGCTGGCCCCGGGCTTGGGTCCACCTGCAACGTTCGGCCTGGACAAGATCGCCCACTTTGCCGCCTACGGCGGATTGGCCGCGCTTGCCGCCCTGACCCTGCAGCCACGCATCCGACGGTGGGCATTGCTGGTTCTGCTGATCGCGGCGTGCAGCACCGAGGTTGCACAAATGCTCATCACCGATCGTTCGGGCAAGGTGGCCGATGCCCTGGCCAACGTCTTGGGGATCGTTGTGGGGACGACGGTCGGTCGTGCCCTTACGCGCCTTCTGAACGAGTAAAGAGGTAACAGGGGGAAAGCGATGGCAGCGCCTTGCGCTGGAATTAATGCGTCCGCATCAGATGCCACTAAATGACCTGCGGCAGGTTCGCCTCGAACACGCTGAATTCCGCGATGGCTTGCCTTTGGGGCGAGGTTCGCTACTCTGCCCGCACGACTTCTCATCTGACCCGCACGAGGACATCATGCGCCGCGCCGCGCCCAACCCCACTGCCGATGCCGGCGCCCCGCGCAACCTCATCACCCCGGCGGGCAATGACGCCATGCGGGCCGAGCTAAAGAAACTACGGACCATCGACCGCCCCATCGTCTGCGAGGCGGTGTCTCGGGCTGCCGCCAACGGCGATCGGTCGGAAAACGGCGATTACATCTACGGCAAAAAGCGTCTGCGCGAGATTGACCGGCGCATGCGCTTCCTGGGCAAGCGCCTGGAAACGGCCGAGGTCATCGACCCCCGCCTGCAACGCAACCGTGACAAGGTGTTCTTTGGGGCGACCGTGACCTACGTCAATGCCCGAGACGAAGAAGTCACCGTCACCATCCTCGGCCAGGACGAGGCCGACATGGTCAACGGCTCGATAAGCTGGCTGTCCCCCATCGCCAAGGCCCTGATGCGCGCCGGCGTGGGAGACGAGGTCCGCGTCCGCACTCCGGCGGGCGATGATGTGCTGGAAATCCTGGCAATCAGCTATCCCGAATAAGCGTTAGGCATTGACAATGTACCCGCCGTTGGGATGCAAGACCTGCCCGGTGAAGTAGGACGCATCGGCGCAGGCCAGGAACACATAACTGGGCGCCACTTCCGAGGGCTGTCCGGCGCGCTTCATCGGCACCTGCTGGCCGAACGAAGCGACCTTGTCCTCGGGAAACGTGGCCGGAATGAGCGGGGTCCAGATCGGACCGGGCGCCACCGCATTGACCCGGATGCCCTTATCCACCAACGCCAGCGCCAGGGAGCGGGTAAACGCCACCTCGGCCCCTTTGGTGGACGAGTATGCGATCAGTCCGGCATTGCCCTTGTAGGCGTTGACGCTGGCCGTGTTGATGATGGCGCTGCCGTCCTTCATGTGGGGAACCGCAGCGCGGCAGAAGTAGAAATAGGCGTGAATGTTGGTCAAGAACACCCGCTCCCACAACTCGGGCGTGACCTCCAGGAAGTCCTCGGTCTTGTGCTGTTCCGATGCGTTGTTGACCAGCACGTCCAGGCGACCAAACGCCTTGATCGTGTCATCCACGCACCGCTCGCAGAACGCATAGTCCCCGACATCCCCCCGCAGAGCGATGCAGCGCCGCCCTTCGGCTTCGACGAGGCGCTTGGTTTCCTTGGCGTCGGCGTCTTCTTCGAGGTACACGATAGCGCAGTCGCACCCTTCGCGGGCAAAATGAATGGCCACCGCGCGGCCGATGCCGCTATCACCGCCGGTGATGAGGGCGGCCTTGTCCTTGAGCTTGTCGCTACCCCTATAGCCGTCACGGATGCTCTCAGGCTCCGGTGTCATGCGATGCTCGCGGCCGGGCTGCGACTGATGTTGAGGCGGGAAAGGGGTGTCGGCGGGCATCGCGGTCCTCCCGGCCAAGGTCCGATGGGGCGGCATCCCGACCCGACAACGCCGGGCGGGATGCCAGGCAGGGCCTAGTGCGTTTTCTTCTTCATCTCGGAATATTGGCGGCCCATTTCGTTGGCCTCCTCATCGCTCACGGCCTCAAGCGCCTGGGGGAAGATTTCTTCTTCCTCATCCTTGATGTGATGCTCCAGGGCGTCCTTGAGTTCAGTCAGTGTTTGGATGAACTCGTCGGACGTCTTGTCCATCTTTTCGAGCTTGGCGAGCATCTTCTTGGCTTCCTTGTGCTCGCTCATGGCGTCCTTGATTTCTTCCTTGGCTTCCGCGTCGTTCTTGTCCTTGCGGAAAGTGGGGTAGAACACCTCTTCCTCGAACTGCGTATGAATCTCCAATTCCCGCTTAAGCTTGTCGAACTGCTGCGAGCGGGTCTTTTCCGCGCGGCTGCCAGACCCAATAATACGTTCCAGTGTGCTACGGACTGTTTGATGGTCTGTGCGAAGCATGTCGTAAATCTGGGGCATGACTGTCTCCATACTCGTTGATCTACCACAACGGCCAGACGACTCATTGGTTCATGCATCGTTTGAAGAAAGGACATCTTGCGGCAGCACCATCCCATCCCTTCGGCCTGCCGCCGGGGCAGTTTCCGCCGTTAAATGCTGCCTCAAGCCCCGAAACGCGCAAAAAAAAGACCGCGCAAATGCGCGGCCCAAGTTTAGGGAGGAAACGTCCAAGAATGCAGCGTCTGATCGCTTCACAGCGCCTCATCTGCTGCACTGCAAAAATATGAAATTTCAGCGGCAGCCGCAAGCCCAGAGATTAGGCATGGCTCAATTTTAGACATTCCAAGAACGCATAGCTCAAAAAAAATCATTTGGAATCAAAAAACTACGCCCTATTCAGCTTATAGCGCCATCCTCCCCCGTCAAAACAGACCAATGGCTGGCATGAAGATTGCTACCCTTCCGCCACATGATACCGACGTGAGTGGAGATGGTTCGATGCGGGGTGCCGCGTTCCTTCTGGTCTTGGTCCTAGTCGCCATTTTGGCGCCGGGGAGCCATGGACTGGCCGCACCGGCGCAGGGCCTGGGGCCGGATGGGGCGCTCTGCCGGGCGCAGACCGAACGCCAAGGGCGGCTGGCGGGGATGCCGGCGCACATGCTCACGGCGCTGTCCCACGTCGAAAGCGGCCGCTGGGACTCCGGCAGGCAGGAAAAAGTTGCCTGGCCGTGGACCATCAACGCAGCTGGAGAGGGCAAAATCTTCCCCAACAAGGCCGAAGCCGTTGCCGAAGTCCGCCGTCTCCAGGCCAAGGGCGTGCGCAGCATCGATGTCGGCTGCATGCAGATCAACCTGTTCTATCACGGCAAGGCCTTCCCAGACTTGGATACGGCCTTTGACCCCGCGTCCAACGTCGCCTACGCCATCGAATTCCTGACCAATCTGAAGACCGAAA
>JBAYSM010000061.1:0-17125 GCA_041676205.1 Rhodospirillaceae bacterium
CCCCGACGACATGGGCGCCCCTGACGCCATCGCCCCCGCTCTCCTCTTGCCAAGGATCGGCTTCGGGTTCGACGTGCACGGTTTCGTTGATGGTGATGCTGTTACGCTGTGCGGTGTGCGGCTGCCCCATACGGCGCGGCTGTCCGGCCATTCGGATGCTGACGTGGCGCTACATGCCTTGGCCGATGCTCTTTATGGGGCGGTGGGTGCTGGCGATATCGGGCGCCACTTCCCGCCCTCGGATGCCCGGTGGAAGGGGGCGGACTCGACCCTGTTCGTGGAACACGCCCGTACCTTGGTGCGCGCTCTGGGAGGCCGGATCGCCCATGTCGATCTGACCATCATTTGCGAGGCGCCGAAGGTCGGCCCGCACCGTGCAGCCATGGTGGCGCGACTGGCGTCGATGCTGGAGCTGCCGGAAGAACGGGTGAGCGTCAAGGCTACGACCACCGAAGGCCTCGGCTTCACCGGGCGCCGCGAAGGCATCGCCGCCCAGGCCGTTGCAACGGTACTGATGCCCGATGCCCCGTAGCGGTGCTACTTAGCGCGGATTGTAAAAGCGTTCGCCGTAGAGGGCCTTTGCCCCACCGGACGAACCCGCGCCACTCAGGCGGTCCAACCGGGCGCGGTCGAATGCTGCATCAATCCTGTTCTGACGGCGATCCTGCGACCGACGCCACAGACGGAACGGTAAAGCCAGGACGAGCGCAATAAACAGTAGTTCAAGCACGCCTTCCTCACTCCAGGTTTAGTCGCCTCGGGCTTTTCCAGCCTGGACCTAGAGTATGGACATACTGAAAAATACGCAACACGTATTAATACGTTTGCGACCCAAGTATTACTTACAAATCGTTACAAATTTAACGCCGGGGTTTCTGTTTCGGCCTGAACCCACGCCAAGTAAGCGGTCAATCCCCCCTGGATAGGCACGGCGACGATGCAGGGCGTATCATAGGAGTGCATTTCAATTACCCGCTCTGTCAATGGACCCACCTTGTCAGAGGCGGTCTTGGCAATGAAGGCCACCTCGGCCCCTTGCTGGATGGCGTCCTCCCAGCGATAGATTGACGTGATTTCGCCCAGGACGTTGACGCAGGCTGCCAGACGCTCCGCGACCAAGACCTGTCCGATCCGCATTGCCTCATCCCGGTCGGCGGCCGTCATATATACGATGCACTGGGTCAAGAGCGGATTCCTCGAATAGAGACCAGATCGACAATGATTTCAGCCGCCTGATGGTTGCCCTGCGGTTTGGCACGCGGGCCAGGAGGGATCTGCATCAACATACGTAGATGCTCCTCAATCCGACCGGCCGCAAATGTTGCAGGATCGACATGAAGGCACGGCACGTGGGCACTGGCCCACTTGGCCATGCCGGCGGTTTCCGGCCAATCCGGGCGATCCCGGTACAACAACGGCGTGCCCGCGCAGACCGCCTCAACAAAGGTGCCATAGCCTGGCTTGGTGATTACGGCATCGCAGGAGGCAATGGCGTCGGACACTGACAGGGCTATGTCCTTGGGTGTAATGCAGCGCCAGCCATCCACGCGCGGCCAGTCCGAAACCGGCAGATCCTCGGCAATTCCACCCAGCGCGACAAGGGCGACACGCTCCCCCTCCTCCAATTCCAAGGCGGCGGCTAGCTCCTCCCGTCGGCTCCGGCCCGGCTGTCCGACCGGGCCGACGGGGCGCAGGTTCGGTAGATCCATGGGCACAGCGGGCGCGGTGGCGATGAAAGCATCGGCCTCGGCGTAGGTTTGTGCCATGGAGGTCAGAACCGCTCGTGTGATGGGAGAGTCATCACTGTAGGCTGCCAAGATCTCACGCCACGAGAACGGGCCGACCCCGACACCGGGAACGCCTACCCTGCGTGCTCCAGCCAGAGCCGCATAGGACGCGCTGGTCAGTACGATGTCCGGCATGACTTCGGCCATGATGGCGGCCTCAGTCTCGACAACGTCATCCCACCGCGCATGTGCAGTCGCATAGGCGGCCAGACTTTCCGTGACGCTGATGTCGGTAGACGACCTCATCACCATTCCGAAATCAGTTGCGGCGGCGTGATCGATCACCCGGCAGGGTCGCCCCCACCGTTCCGCTATGACCGTGGCTGGGACCTTAGTGATGAACGTGACGTCGATTCCCTGCGGGATGCGGGCCTCAAGCGCCGTCAGCACGGCAATGGTGATGGCCGCATGGCCGAATCCATGCGGTGTAATGACGGCGGCCACATGCAGCGGAAGGGTATTCGCAGTCATGGAAAGAGGCTGGTCAGGCGACGAGGTTCATGACCTCAGCCCGACGGGCAAAGGAAAACGACGGGCTGGCACTGAGGCCCTGCGCATACGCAAAGGTCGCGCGGCGGAGAAGACTGCGGAAAGTGCCATCGGGCGCGGAGTCGCCGGTGACGACGCTGAACGAATAGGACGTGAAACTCTGTTCTTGGGCTGCATCCTGAGACGTCCTGGAGAGGCCGTCCTGCTCTTTTGCCTTGCTCTGTCGGAATGTCGCCGAATCGTCGAGACGGTAGGACAGGCCCCGCAGGAACAGTTGTCGCAGGGAGTCCTGCATTCCCGCCGATAGGAGGGAAAAGTACATGGGCCGCGTGGGCGTCCCATGTGGCGCCGCTTCTTCCGCCTGCCGGTCTTGCGTCAGACGGGCGCTAAAGCCCTCGCCAGCAGGTGCAATGGCACGCGGCGATCGATCCGATTGAGGCGCCGGATTAACCGGCCGAACGGCTGCGACGACAATAGGTTGCAGGATATCCATGGCGGAGGCGCCTTCTTCCGTTGCAGACCCCTACTCTACCGTAGGTGGGACTGCCTTGGATACCGGCCTTTAGGCCCATGGCATCATGAGAAGAAATTGGTCGGAGCGACAGGATTTGAACCTGCGACCCCTTGACCCCCAGTCAAGTGCGCTACCAAGCTGCGCTACGCTCCGACCGTGCGTAAGGTCCGTTTTAGCGGACCTTTAAGACACCGCCCCAGAGGGGCGGGCTTAAGGGGACCCGGCATCGCCGGGGAGGCGCACTATAGCCATACCGGGTTTGGTATGCAACGCCCTAAAAAGGTCTTTGGCGGTTTCTTTTCGCCCCCGTTTTAGCGGGCGACCAGCATATCCCGAACGGCGCTAAGCTCGGTGATAACGGCGCGGATTTCCGAGCGGGCGGCGTCACTTAGCCCGCCGGTCGCGGCGCGATGTTCGATGACCGCGATGGGATCGGCAGTCTCTTGCTCGGCAACCGCACTCTCAGGCTCCGCCGCGGCCGGGACGTCATCGCCTGCGGTCAGGGACTTGAGGCCACCGTCACGCAACAGCTTCTGCACGCCCTTGATGGTGAACCCGTCATCATAGAGCAGGCCACGGATACGCCGCAGCAGGGCGACGTCCTCCGGGCGGTAGTAACGCCGCCCGCCGCCCCGCTTCATGGGGCGAATCTGGTTGAACTTGGTTTCCCAGAACCGTAGCACATGCTGCGGCACGTCTAGATCACCCGCCACCTCACTGATGGTGCGGAACGCGGCCTCGGACTTGTTGGCCGGGCGGCGGGAATCGTCGTGCTTGTGGGTGTCCAGGCCGGGCAGAGTCGGGGCCTGCGCAGAGGTCGCCATCAGGCTTCGATCCTGTTGCTGGAGCCAGAGTTGATCTGGGCCTTGAGAAGCTGGGAGGGGCGGAAAACAAGAACGCGCCGGGGCAGGATAGGAACTTCCTCGCCGGTCTTGGGATTGCGGCCAACGCGCTCGCCCTTCTGACGGACCGAGAAGCTGCCGAACGACGAGATTTTGACCGATGCGCCTTCTGCCAGGGCATTGGAGATTTCGTCCAGCACCATCTCCAAGAGATCCGCCGACTCGTTCCGCGACAGCCCTACTTCCTGATACACCGCTTCGCTAAGTTGAGCGCGGGTGATCGTTTGTCCAGACATGGCACTTCATCCCACAAGGCCTGTTGAACCTTGACGGTAACGCCCGGACGGTAAACCCGTCAATATCAAAGAGTTGTCGTGCGCGGCTGAACCGCTGGCGAAGTTAGGAACGCCTCCGCAACGGCCCACGGAAACTGCCGTTGTGGGACGCTGGACGCTACATCCGCACCAATGCGGAACCCCAGGTGAATCCCCCGCCCATGGCCTCCAACAGCACCAATTGACCCCGTTGGATTCGCCCATCGGCAACCGCTTCGGCCAAAGCCAGGGGAATCGAAGCCGCCGATGTGTTGGCATGGCGGTCCACGGTGACAACCACTTTGTCGGGCGACACGCCCAGCTTCTTGGCCGTACCGTCGAGGATTCGCTTGTTCGCTTGGTGGGGCACCAGCCAGTCGATATCGGCGCTGGTCAGGCCGGTCGCCGCCAGGGCTTCCTGGACGACGGCGGCCAGATTGACCACGGCATGACGGAAGACTTCGCGCCCCTGCATGCGCAGATGGCCCGTGGTGCCGGTCGAAGACGGACCGCCATCGACGTACAAAAGGTCGCTCTGGCGCCCATCGGCGTGCAGGTGAGTGGTCAGGATGCCCCGGTCTGCATTAGTCCCCTCGCCCTGCTCCGCCTTCAGCACGACGGCGCCAGCGCCGTCCCCAAACAGGACGCAGGTCCCGCGATCCGACCAGTCAAGGATGCGGGAAAACGTTTCGGCGCCAATCACCAGGGCCGTGCGCGCCTGCCCGGCCTTGATGAAGTTGTCGGCCACAGTCAGCGCATAAACAAAGCCCGAGCATACGGCCTGAATGTCAAAGGCCGGAACGCCAATACAGCCAAGTTCCCGCTGTACGGCGGTCGCCGTGGCCGGAAAGGTCTGGTCTGGCGTTGCCGTCGCCAGGATGATCAGGTCGACATCCCGCCCATCGACTCCGGCCGCCTGCAGGGCCTTGCGGGCCGCTCCCAGGGCGAGATCGGACGTCTTCTCCCCTTCGGCCGCGATATGGCGTTGCTGGATGCCGGTGCGCTCGACAATCCATTCGTCGGTGGTGTCGACGAGGCCCGCCATTTCTGCATTGGTAACGATGCGGTCAGGGAGGCAGGCGCCGGTACCGGCGATGACAGAACGGATGACCATCAGCCTTGTGCTGCCTTGGCTTCGTCAAGATCGTCCGGGCCAGGGCGGGTCCCGCCCAAGTGCCGGCACTCTTCCTTGATCGTTTCGTTGAGGTCATGCGCGATGAGGTTCACGGCCACGCCGATGGCATTGGCAAACCCTACGGCATCGGTGCCGCCGTGGCTTTTCACGCAGATTCCATTCAGGCCCAGGAACATCGCGCCGTTGTAGCGGCGCGGGTCGGTGCGTTGACGCACCTGATCCAGCGCGCCCTTGGCCAGCAGATACCCGAGCCGCGCCCGCAGGCTCGACTTGAAGGCGCTTTTGAGGAAGGAACTGTACAGTTTGGCCGTGCCCTCGGCGGTCTTCAGGGCGACATTGCCCGTGAAGCCGTCTGTGACAACAACGTCGACCGTACCTGCCCCGATATCATCGCCTTCGACAAAGCCGTGGAAGTCCATGGTCGGCGGCGCCGACTCGCGCAGAGTGACGGCTGCCTGACGGAGGGCCTCGGTGCCCTTGAGTTCTTCTGACCCGATATTGAGCAGGCCGATTCGCGGGCGCTGAAGGCCTAGCAGGCAGCGCGCGAACACTTCGCCCATCACCGCGAACTCGACCAGATTGCTTGCCGCGCATTCAGTGTTGGCGCCAAGGTCAAGCATCACGCTTTCGCCGCGCTTGGTCGGCAACAGCGTCGCGATGGCCGGACGGTCGATGCCTGGAAGCGTGCGAAGGGTGAGCTTGGCCATCGCCATCAAGGCGCCGGTGTTTCCGGCCGAAACGATACCTGCCGCCGCGCCGTCTTTCACCGCCTGGATGGCCAGCCACATGCTGGATTTCCGCCCCGTCCGAACAGCTTGCGAGGGCTTGGCGTCGTTGGTGATGACGTCGTCGGTATGATGGACGGTGCAGTATTCCCGCTGCTTTGGGGTCAGCAGCGGATCGATTTTCGCCTGATTGCCGAACAGCAGGAAGTGCACGTTCGGATACCGGACGCGCGCTATCTTAACGCCCTCCAAAACCATATCGGGGGCGAAATCGCCCCCCATGGCATCAAGAGCGAGTATGAGCGGAGTGCTCAAGGCACGACCCCCTCGACCGCATTTCCAGCATGATTTCCACGGGCAGGCCGCCGCCGAAACGGCGGGCGACCTTGCTCACGGAGACGGTAGACGTCCTCAGACCGCTTCCGCGGCAACAACCTCACGGCCGTCGTAGTGACCGCAGGAGGGGCAAACGTGGTGCGGGCGCTTCAGTTCGCCGCAGTTCTTGCACTCGGCATGGGCGCCGGCGCTGACGGCGTGATGCGAACGGCGCATGTCGCGCTTGGACTTTGACGTTTTCTTCTTCGGAACAGCCATTTTTCCGCATCTCTCGGTTTGGGCGTGATCGGGAGCCAGCCTTATTATACAAAAACGTTACGGACCGCAAGGCATCCCTGGCAGACGGTGGAAAACCCCCGTTACTGCCGCTTGCGCAGAGCGGCCAGCGCGGCGAACGGGCTGGCGGTGACAGGGTCTTCGTCTTCATTCAGCGCCTGAAACTCGGCGCCGGGGGCGCGCGCGAACGGATCGATCAAAAGGGCGAGTTGCTCGGCGACCACTTCACCGACATCGATCACACCGTCCAGGATCTGCTCCGGGGGGTCTTCCGCCTCGGCATCCAGTTCGATCTCCTGGGCATCTGGTTCCGGTGCCTCGAAGGTGAACGTCAACTCGAAGTCGCCCGCCAGATCGGAAGTGACCGGGACCAGCGTCACACCACAGGTCTGCGTGACGCGCGCGGTCAGATGGCCGGTCAGCCGGACCAACTCGCCGCGGGCGAACGGCTTGGCATGGAGCTTGGCCTCCAACACGTCGAGCGCGTTCAGGTCAAACCGCTTGGCCAGGGCCGCACATTCCGTGGCCTCAGCATGAATGGTCAGGTGACGGCCTTCGTTTGGCAGGCGCTCCACGGGTAGCGGGCGCGAAAACTCAGGGGTGGCGTCGGTCATCATGCTGTCTCGTTCTCGTCAGACGCATCAGGCGGAGGCGAAAAGCCCAGGCGCCCAGCCGTTATATCGCCGAACGGATAGACTGCCAATCGAGCATCCTGGTCCAAGACATAGCGGGCCAGAACCGCCACCTGCGCCGCAGTCGGTTCGGTCAGGCGATACAAGTTCCGCTGCAGCGCCGCTTCCAGTGCCTCGGGTCCCGTGAGCATACCATGCTCATAGGCCGCCGCGCGCCCGTAATACGCCTTTGCCATTCCCTTGACGTGTTTTCCCACGCTCAGGTCGCCGACACCCATCTCGCGGAGGTTGCGGTCCATGTCCTTGAACATGGTATCGAACAGCTTCTGGGCAAGGGCCGAACCCTCGGCGCCCTCGGCTTGCAGGCGCCGGATAACCAGAAAAGCGTGCAGGCAAATCATGTCGAACCGCCCATCCACCGTGTCGGGTACACCGAGGCGGGTATAAAAGGCAGGCGCGCGGGCATGTTCAACCAGCGCGCCATAAATAGCGTGGGCACTGTCCGTCCATTTGCGGCCTTTGAACAGGCGAAGTAGCACTGGTCGGTCCTCATAGTGGGCAACGACACTGGGAAGCGTCACTGGGGAGCGTCACTCAATTGGATGTTCATGTAGGGCAGAACGGCCGGCGGAGCAACGATCGTTTCCCGCGCGGCGCTTCCCACGAGGCCATTGGCTGCGCTATAAACAGCTTAAGAGAGGCTTGTCCCAACTCAGGGACCGGAAGACCAAGGACAGAGCGATAGCCATGACCTCCAAGCACACCCTGCGCAGCCTGTTCCCGGCGCTCGCGGTTCTGGCCCCCATGGCAGTGGCGTTGGCGGCGTGTTCGCCCGACGTCACTCCGCGCGGCAATATGCCCTCCCCCTCCGTCCTGGCCCAGGTGGTGCCCGGCGAGACGAGCCGCCCGCAGGTGGTTTCGCTACTCGGTACGCCTTCATCCACCTCATTGTTCGACGGTGGTGAAGTCTGGTACTACATTGGCGCCCGCACCACCCAGTACGGGGTGTTCCAGACAGAAGAACTGGAGCGGTCGGTCATCGCCATTCAGTTCGATGACGCGGGACGGGTTGATCAGATGACATCGCTCGACAAAGACGACGGCACCGAGGTCGTTCTGGTCAACCGCACCACACCCACCGCCGGTAACGAACTCAACGTCTTCCAGCAGATGCTCGGCAACGTTGGGCGGTTCAACAAGGAAGCCGGCGGGCGCTGACACGGTTGACCTCTGACCGCTCACGAAAAAAGCCCCGGCCTGATTGCCGGGGCTTTCGTCAAAGACTGTGTATTGCTCTTATGCCGCCACCAAGGCCAAGAGCAAGATGGCGACAATGTTGGTGATCTTGATCATCGGGTTGATGGCCGGTCCGGCGGTGTCCTTGTAGGGATCGCCGACCGTGTCGCCGGTCACAGCGGCCTTGTGAGCCTCCGACCCCTTGCCGCCATAATGGCCGTCCTCGATGTACTTCTTGGCGTTGTCCCACGCCCCGCCCCCCGACGTCATCGAGATGGCAAGGAACAACCCGGTGACGATGGTGCCCATGAGCATGGCGCCCACCGCGACGAAGGCTGATTGCTGATCGGCCACCAACCAGATGACGCCAAACAGAACCGGCGGCGCGAGCACAGGAAGCAACGACGGCACGACCATTTCGCGGATTGCCGCCTTGGTCAGCATGTCGACGCAACGGCCATACTCGGGCTTGCCGGTACCTTCCATGATACCGGGGATTTCCTTGAACTGGCGGCGCACTTCGACCACCACCGCCCCGGCAGCGCGACCGACCGCCTGCATACCCATCGACCCGAACAGGTAGGGCAACAGGCCGCCGATGAACAGGCCGATGACCACGTAGGGATTTTGCAACTCGAAGACGATGCGCATATCAGGGAAGTAGTGGGACAGATCCTCGGTATAGGCCGCGAACAGGACCAGCGCGGCCAATCCCGCCGAGCCGATGGCATATCCCTTGGTGACGGCCTTGGTGGTGTTGCCCACGGCGTCCAGCGCATCGGTGATCTTGCGGACGTCATCGGGCAGATTGGCCATCTCGGCAATGCCGCCAGCGTTGTCTGTCACCGGACCATAGGCGTCCAGCGCCACGACCATGCCCGCCAAGGCCAGCATGGTCGTCGCCGCCACCGCGATGCCGAACAGACCGGCTGCGGCATGGGCGATGATGATGCCCCCGGCAATCACCAGAACCGGCAACGCGGTAGCCTCCATGGAGACTGCCAAGCCCTGGATGACGTTGGTGCCGTGGCCGGTGGTCGAGGCTTGGGCAACCGAGCGCACGGGTCGGTACTCCGTGCTGGTGTAGTATTCGGTGATCCAGATCAGCAGGCCCGTCACCACCAGCCCGACAAGCGCGCAAATAATCAGATTCCATGGCCCGACCGGGCTGCCGCCCTTTATCGGCGTATATCCTTCGCCAAAGCCGAACATCAGGAACGTGACGAACACGATCAACACGGCCGATATGCCCGCGCTGGCCAGAAAGCCCCGATAAAGGGCGTTCATGATGTTCTGTTTTGGCCCCAGGCGGACAAAGAACGTCCCGATGACCGAGGCGATGATGCACACCGCGCCGATCATCAGCGGGTAGAGCATCATCAGTTCCTGCGCCGTGCCCGCAAAGAAGATGGAAGCCAGCAGCATGGTAGCAACAACGGTCACGGCATAGGTTTCGAACAGGTCGGCCGCCATGCCGGCGCAATCACCCACGTTGTCACCCACGTTATCGGCAATGACCGCCGGATTGCGTGGATCGTCCTCGGGGATTCCGGCCTCGACCTTACCGACGAGGTCGGCGCCGACGTCCGCCCCTTTGGTGAAGATCCCACCACCCAGACGGGCAAATATGGAAATCAGGGAGGCGCCGAAACTCAGCGCCACCAAAGCTTCCAGGATGGGACGAGCCTCAAGCCCCGCCCCGCGCAGGATGACGTAGTAAACGGCCACCCCAAGAAGGCCAAGGCCGACCACCAGCATTCCCGTGACGGCGCCCGAACGGAACGCAACGCCAAGGGCTTGCTCCAATCCCGCGCTGCGCGCGGCTTCGGCGGTGCGGACGTTGGCGCGCACCGACACCAACATGCCGACGTATCCGGCCACCCCGGACAGGATAGCGCCGATGAAGTAACCGATGGCGACGTGGAAACCCAGGCGGAAGCCCAGCAAAATACCAATGATTACGCCGACGAGGGCGATGGTGCGGTACTGACGGTTGAGATAAGCGGAGGCACCTTCCTGAATGGCCGCTGCAATGCGGCGCATTTCTTCGGTGCCGGTCCCAGCGGCAAGCACGGAACGGACAGCATAGGCGCCATAGCCAAGAGCCAGGACACCACAAGCGATCACGAACACATAGGCAGCGGCCATACCCTCCTCCTGTAGGTGTTCGGTCGAGGTCGGCCAAAAGCGTGACAGAAGAAACAAAACTGCGCAAGGTCCGCACAAATTGCACGCCGAGGAATAAGGATTAAAACTTGGTTGGAGAACCCCTCCTACATGGGGCGGGGTAATAACCGCCCAAACTCAATATGCGCGATGCCTAATTGAGCGACTACCTAGCCATTCCGCGCCCCGACTCGGCGCTCCTCAGCGTTCGAAAACAGCCTGAAACATCACTTCCTCAACCATCCCCTGCCCAACCAGACGATCCGCCACTTCCTTGAAGCGGATCTTCAGGGCAACGAGATCGAGCGTGGTGCGCTCCGCCATCTGGGCTGGAACCACCTCATACAGCAGCCGCATGTATACGTCGTGAAGCCGGGCATGATGGAGCGCGACGTGGGCATGCTGGCCGGGTTGCACCTTCAGGCGGAGGCCAATGTACATGCTGCGCTCGATCGCGCCGTTGCGGATGATCGGTATGAGAAACGGCGAGATGTGCTGGAACACGGGTTCAATGCGCGGCACGGGGGGTGGAGCCTCCGCCTCGGCAGTGGTCTTGGCCGGCTTGATCATTCCCGTGTAGTCGGGCACGAAGCTGAAATGAATCAGACCGACCGCCCCGCCGGCTACTGCCAAAAGCAGCGCAACCATGATCGCCAGCAATCGGATCATCCTCGAGTCCCCCTTCAGAAATGCCGGAAGCCCTGGCTCAGGCCTTCAATGACGGCGCCTTCGGCAGTGCGCAGCCGCACCCCGGCCCCTGCCCCGCAACGGCCGATGATCGTGACCGCGACTCCTGCCGCCCGGCCAGCAGCGAGCAGCGCATCCCGATGCTGCGGCGCGACGGCCACCAACAGTTCATAGTCGTCGCCTCCCCCCGCGACACCCTCAAGCCAACCATCCCGGCCGGCAAGGGCGGTCACGGCAGGTGACACCGGCAGCAGATGGGCGTCCAAATCAGCCCCGACTCCGGATGCCGCGCAGAGGTGCCCAAGATCCTGGAGCAGGCCGTCGGATATGTCCATGGCCGCCGAGGCAATCCCGCGCAGGGCAACCCCCAGGGCGAGGCGCGGTTGCGGCAAGCGGTACCGGTCGGCCAGCCACGCCACCGATGCCGGGTCGAGCACGCCGTCCAATTCTCCCCGCGCGGCACGAAGGCCGAATGCCCCGTCGCCCAAGGTGCCGGTGACGGCCAGCAGATCGCCCGCTGCCGCGCCGGACCGCCGCAAAGCCTGTCCCACCGGGACGGTGCCCAGGGCGGTCAGGGAAAAAACCGCGGGTCCAGGCGTCGCCACCGTGTCGCCGCCCAATATTGGGACCATGAAAGCATCCACATCCTCCCCCAGGCCACGGGCGAAGGCCTCGACCCAGGCGTCAGAGCAGTCGACCGGAAACGCGCAGGTCGCGAACAAGCCAAGCGGCTCGGCCCCCATGGCGGCCAAGTCGGACAGGTTGACGCGCATCAGCTTGCGCGCCACCAGATCGGGCGGATCGTCGGGCAGGTAATGGACGCCCGCGACAATGGCGTCCGTCGTCACCACCACCTGCTGGCCTGGCGGGACGTCCAGCACCGCCGCATCGTCACGCAGGCTGAGCGCACCGGGCGCCCCGCGCGTCAGCGGGGCGAACAGGGCGGCAATCTGGTCGAACTCACCCCTGTGGGCCATCACCGCCACGGTTCGGCATCGGTCGGGCAGTCCGCGCGCCGTCCATTTGTTCCGGCCGCACTTCGCGGGCCAGACGGTCGAGGACGGCGTTGACCATCCCGGCCTCCGGCGCGTCGTAGAACGCCCGCGCCATGCCGACATATTCGGAAATGGCGACGCGCGGCGGCACTTCTTCGCGCTCCAGCAACTCATAGATCCCGCAACGCAGGATGCTGCGCAGGATGGGCTCCAGGCGGTCGGCTTCCCAGCCGCTGGACAGCGACTTGGCGATCACGTCGTCGAGACGCTCGCGCATTGCCGCAGCGCCGCGCAAAAGCACGGCGAACATTTCACCATTGAATTCAATCAGCGGAACCACTTCCTCGGTTTCGAGGTCCAGGTTCTCGTCGATGACTTCGCCGCCGATGGCGCCGGTGAGGAAATCCTTGAGCACGTCATCGACGCGGCTGCCGGACATTTCCATCTGATACAGCGCCTGAACGGCAGCCAGCCGCGAAGCGCCACGGCGCAACGCGGAGTTTGATTTTTGCTTTTCGATCATGGTTTCGGCCTTACAGGCCCAATTCCCGCTTGATGTTGATCATGCGCAGACACGCTTTAGCGGCCTTGGCGCCCAGGTTCTTTCCATCTACCCGCGCGCGATCAAGGGCCTGTTGCCGGGTCTGGCAGGTGAGAATTCCATTACCGACCGCCAGCGAGTATTCCAAGGCGAGCTTTTGGATACCGCTCATGGCCTCGTGGCAGACGTGCTCGTAGTGGTCGGTCTCGCCCTTGATGGCGCAGCCCAACACCACGTAGCCAGCAAAACGAGTGTCCGTGGCCCGCAGTTCCATCGCACGGATGGCAAAGCGCACCACGGCCGGAAGTTCCAGGACGCCCGGCACGATGACCCGCTTGTAGCCGGCCCCCTGCGCGGTCAGTTCCTGCACCGCCCCCTTGACCAAATGGTCGGCGATGTCTTCGTAGAAGCGCGCTTCGACGATGAGAATGCGCGGACCCCCCGCCATGCTTCACTCCTCCCCGGTTTTGATGGCACGCCGCTCAACCACTTTCAGGCCGTAGCCATCCAGTCCGATGATGTGCTTTTCCGTGTTGGACAAGAGGACCATGTCCCCTACCCCCAGGTCCAGCAGGATTTGCGCGCCGACGCCGTAATCGACCAAACGTTCCTCGTGCCGAGGCTCACCCAGGCGTTCGCGCAGGGAGTCGGACAGCGTGGCGCGGTTGGGTTCACGCAGCAGCACGACGACACCGCGCCCTTCCTCGGCGATCATCCGCATGGCAGCCTGAAGCTGCCCCTGGCGGCCGCCGTGGACGTCACCCAGCACATCGTCCAGGACATGCAGGGCGTGCATGCGTACCGGAACCGGGCCCCCTGCCGAGATGTCGCCTTTCACCAGGGCGATGTGCTCGGCGTAAGCCAGCGTGTTGACATACACCGACATGCGCCATGTGCCACCGTGGACCGATTCAAAATCGGACTCGATCTCCTTGCGGACCAGCCGTTCGGTCCGGCGGCGGTAGGCGATCAGGTCGGCAATGGTGGCGATCTTGAGGTTATGGCGCTGTGAGAACTTCACCAGATCGGGCATGCGGGCCATGGTGCCGTCTTCGTTCATGATCTCGCAGATCACACCCGCCGGGTTTAGACCCGCCAACCGCGAAATGTCCACGGCCGCCTCGGTATGCCCGGCCCGCACCAGCACGCCGCCGTCGCGGGCCATCAGCGGGAAGACGTGGCCGGGCGTGGCGATGTCGTGCTTGCCCTTGGTCGGGTCGATGGCCACCGACACGGTGCGCGCCCGGTCCGACGCCGAGATCCCGGTGGTCACGCCCTCGGTCGCCTCGATGGACACCGTGAAGGCGGTGGCCAGACGTGACTGGTTGTGAGCCTGCATCATCGGCAGCTCAAGCTGACGGCAGCGGTCGCCGGTCAGCGACAGGCAGATCAGGCCACGGCCATGCATGGCCATGAAGTTGATGGCGTCTGGCGTGGCCATCTGGGCTGGAATGACCAGATCGCCCTCGTTCTCGCGGTCCTCGTCATCCACCAGGATGAACATGCGGCCGTTGCGGGCCTCTTCGATGATTTCCTCGATCGGCGACAGGTAATCACTGTAGGCCACGGGTTTCAGTCCTTGTCCATCAGGCGCGCCACGTAGCGGGCCAGCATGTCGATTTCCATGTTTACCTTGGCTCCCGGCGTCAGGCCGCCGAACGTTGTCACCTGCTGGGTGTGCGGGATGACGTTGATGCCAAAGCGCGCGCCCTCGACCTCGTTGACGGTCAGCGAGACGCCGTCCAGCGCCACCGAGCCCTTGGGGGCGACGAACTTCTTGAGATCCTGGGGTGCCTCGAAGGTGTAGCGCACGGACTCGCCGAAAGACTCCACAGCCACCACGGTCGCCACGCCGTCCACGTGGCCGGACACGATGTGCCCGCCCAGTTCGTCGCCGACCGCCAGCGCCCGCTCTAAGTTGACTGCCGTGCCTTCTTTCCACGCCCCCAGGGTCGTCTTGGACAGCGTCTCGGCCGAGGCATCGACAGCGAACCAGTCGGCCCCCTTCTCGATTACCGTCAGGCACACGCCGTTGCAGGCGATGGACGCACCGATGGCCACACCCTCCATGTCATAGGCGGTGGAGAACTCGAATCGTGCGTCGTCGCCCTTGCGAACGACCCGCGCGACCTTGCCCAGGTCCGTGATGATTCCGGTAAACATCAACGCCTCTCATAGACTTCAACCACGTCACCGCCGACATCTTCAACGGCAAGCCTTGCAAAATCCGGGCAGTCGGCCAGTCGGTCAAGCCCCAAATCAGCCACCGCCCCCAGTCCGTCCCCGCCAAGAACCTTGGGCGCGCGGAACCATAGAAGACGATCAACCAGCCCGGTCGCAAGAAACGACGCCGCGACCCCCGCGCCGCCTTCGATCATCAGGCGGGTGATGCCGTGTTCGGCCAGGACACGCAGCACGGACTTGGGGTCAGGGCGGCCATCGGGACCACCCGGCACCGTAAAAGCCTGCACCCCACCCTGCTTCATCTTTGTGGGAACCAGCAGGTCTGTTGCTGCTTCCTGGCCTTCCGCGCCAAAAAGCCAAACTGACGCGGTGTTGGCCGAGGCCAGCATCGTCGCTTTAGCAGAAATCGGCGCGCGCCCCATCATAACCACGCGCACCACCGGGCGGGGGTCAACCCCCGCCAAACGACAGGTTAGGTCCGGGTCATCAGCAATGACGGTGCCGCTGCCGACCAGAACTGCGTCGTGCCGGGCGCGCTCCAGGTGGGTGCGTTCGCGCGCCTTTGGACCGGTGATCCACTTGCTCTCGCCGGTTCGGGTAGCAATGCGGCCGTCCAATGTAGTGGCAACTTTAAGGGTGACGAGCGGCCGTCCCTCCTCAATGCGCTTGAAGAACCCGGCGTTCAGGCGGCGCGCTTCGGCCTCGCGCACCCCGACCACGACCTCGATGCCCGCCGCGCGGAGACGTTCAACACCCTGGCCGGACACCCGAGGATCGCTGTCGGTACAGGCCACCACGCACCGCGCAATGCCGGCCGCAATCAGGGCATCCGTGCAGGGCGGCGTCTTGCCATAGTGGCTACAGGGTTCCAGGGTGACATAGGCGGTGGCCCCGCGTGCCGCCGCCCCAGCCCGCGCCAAAGCCTCGGTTTCGGCGTGGGGGCGGCCACCGGGCTGGGTCCAGCCCCGCCCGACCACGCGGCCATCGCGCACGATCACGCACCCCACCGCCGGGTTGGGCCACACTGATCCAAGCCCCCGCGCGGCCAGGGCCAACGCAGCGTCCATGTGACCGGCGTCAGCCGCCGGGGCGTCAGTCGTTGTCGTGCGCACCACCACCCAACGTCTCAACAAAATCCTCGAAGTCCTTGGCTTCGCGGAAATTTTTGTACACGGAGGCATAGCGGACGTACGCCACCTGATCGAGATTTTGCAGCGCCTCCATGATCATTTCACCGACCATGGTTGAGGGAATCTCAGTCTCGCCTGAACTCTCAAGACGCCGCTGGATCCCACTGACAATACGCTCGATCCGCTCCTCGTCCACCTTGCGCTTGCGGCAGGCGATGCTGATGGAGCGGACCAGCTTGTCGCGGTCGAAGGGGACGCGCTGGCCGTTCTTCTTCTGCACGATCAGATCGCGCAGTTGAACCCGCTCGAACGTCGTGAAGCGCGACGAACAGGCCGGGCAGAACCGGCGGCGGCGAATGGCGGTATTGTCCTCGGTCGGACGCGAGTCCTTCACCTGGGTATCTTCATTGCCGCAGAACGGACAGCGCATCGACGCCCCCTCCTCTTACGTGGTTCGTCCAATCAGCCCAGGATCGGGTCAGCCCAGGGTCGGGTAGATCGGGAAACGGGCGCACAGCGCCTCAACACGGGTCCGCACAGACTTTTCGGCCGCGCTGTTGTCCTCGCGGTTGGCAGCCAAGCCGTCGAGCACCTCAACGATCAGGCGGCCGATCTCCTGGAACTCAGCGACGCCGAAGCCGCGCGTGGTGCCCGCCGGAGTGCCAAGGCGCACGCCCGACGTCACCATCGGCTTTTCCGGGTCAAACGGGATGCCGTTCTTGTTGCAGGTGATGCCTGCGCGCTCCAGGCTGTGCTCGGCGATGTTGCCGGTCACGCCCTTGGGCCGCAGATCGACCAGCATCAGGTGGGTGTCGGTGCCGCCCGAAACGATGTCCAGACCACCCGCAACCAGCGTCTCGGCCAGGGCCTTGGCGTTGTCCACGACCTGCTGGGCGTACTGCTTGAACTCGGGACGCAGTGCCTCGCCGAAGGCTACGGCCTTTGCGGCGATGATGTGCATCAGCGGGCCGCCCTGCAGACCGGGGAACACGGCCGAATTGATCTTCTTGCCGATCTCGGGATCGTTGCTCAGAACCATGCCGCCACGCGGGCCGCGCAAGGTCTTATGCGTCGTCGTCGTCACCACATGGGCATAGGGCATCGGATTGGGATGGACGCCCGCCGCCACCAGTCCG
>JBAYSM010000062.1:0-17080 GCA_041676205.1 Rhodospirillaceae bacterium
GTCCTGCGTAGCCGTGATCGGGGCGTCGAACACGCCCGGCACCCTTGGCGAGCTTTTCATGCGCAACCTGCTGGCAGGCGGCTTCAATGGGCCGATCATGCCGGTGGCGGCGGCAGGCACCCAAGCGGTCCACGGGGTGCTGGCGTATCCCGACGTCGCATCTCTGCCCCTGACACCTGACATGGCGGTGATATGCTCTCCCGCCGAAGCCATTCCCGCCGTGATCGAGGCCTTGGGGAAGCGCGGATGCGGCGCGGCGGTCTTGGCCACCGCTGGACTCGGCTCCCATGCCGAAGTGGCCCGCACCACCGCACGGCAGTTCGGAATGCGCCTTCTCGGCCCCAACAGCCTGGGCGTCATGGTACCGTCGGTTGGGTTGAATGCCAGCGCGGCGCATCGCCCGGCGAATCCGGGCCGAATCGCCTTTGTGTCTCAATCGGGAACTCTTGGCACCGCCGTCCTCGACTGGGCACGGCCAAAAAACGTCGGTTTTTCGCATGTCGTATCAGTGGGCGACGGCAATGACCTGGACTTCGGTGACCTGCTCGACTACCTGGGATCCGATCCCGAGGCGCGAGCCATTCTGCTGTATCTGAACGGCATCCACGACGCCCGCACCTTCATGTCCGCCGCCCGCGCCGCCGCCCGCAACAAGCCCGTGCTGGTCATCAAGGGCGGACGCAGCGCCGAAGGCGGCGCCAACGGCCCCGTCACCACCGATGCCGTCTATGACGCAGCATTCCGCCGCGCCGGCATGCTGCGGGTGTATGAAATCGAGGAGCTGTTCGCGGCGGTCGGAACCCTGAGCGTCCTCAATCGTCCCAAGGGCGAGCGCCTGGCGATCATCGGCAACAGCGGCGGCGTTGCCCTTCTGGCCGCCGACGACTTGCGTGACCTCGGAGGCCGCTTGGCCGAACTGCGGCCTGAAACATTGGAACGCCTGGATGCCGTTCTGCCGCAAAACGTCGTTCGCGGCCTGCCGCTCGATCTTCACGCCGATGCCGACGGCACCCTTTATGCGAAGGCGCTTGGCGCGCTGGCCCAGTCGCGCGAGATCGACGCCATCCTGGTCATGCATGCCCCTGTTGCCGTGACGTCCGCCAGCGAGATTGCCACGAAGATCATCGACACGGCACGGCAGACCCGCCGCATGGCCGTGACCACCTGCTTCGTGGGCGAGGACGAGGTCGCCGACGCCCGCGAGAAGTTCCACGAGGCCGGCATGCCGACCTATGAAACGCCGCGCCAGGCAGTTCAGGCGTTCATGCATACCGTGCAGCACCGCCGGAACCAGGATATCCTCATGGAGACCCCGGCAAGCCTGCCCTCCGAGTTCACAGCCAACACCAGCATGGCCCGGCAAATCATTGATGCGGCTTTGGATAAAGGCTGCCACATCCTCAACGAGCCGGAAGCCAAGGCCCTGTTGGCCGCTTATGGGATCCCGGCGGTGGAAACCCACATCGCCCGCACGCCTGAAGAAGCTCGCTCCGTCGGCGCCGACATGGGCGGCACGCTGGTCCTGAAGATCATCGCTCCGGAAATCCCTCACAAGCTTGAGCACGGTGGCGTGCGCCTGAACATCGAGGACCCCGCCGAATTGGAGCAAGCCGCCCGCCTGATGGCGGAACGCATCGGCAAGCGGTTCCCCGACGTGCCCCTGGACGGCTTCACCATCCAGCGCATGGAACGCCGTCCGGGAGCCACCGAACTTGCCATCAAGGTGGCCACCGATCCCGTCTTCGGGCCGGTCATCCAGTTCGGACGCGGCGGCGCGGTGGCCGACGTGCTGGGCGACCACGCCGTCGGCCTGCCGCCCCTGAACATGGCGCTGGCCCGTGAACTGGCCGGCCGGACCCGCGCGTGGCGGTTGCTCGGCGGCTACCCCGGTCATGAACCGGCGGACGTCGAGGCCCTGTGCCTCACCCTTATCCAGGTGGCCCAGATGGTCATCGACCTTCCGACCATCAAAGGCTTGGAAATCGACCCGCTGTTCGCCGACCACCAAGGCGTTGTGGCGCTGGATGCCCGCGTCTACATCGGTCCGGCCGATGGCCGCAGTGGGGCGGACCGTCTCGCTATCCGGCCCTATCCGCAGGAACTCGAGGAAGACTTCGTGATGAAGAACGGGCGTACGGTGCAACTCCGTCCGCTCCGGCCCGAGGATGAGCCGAACCATCATGTATTCATCTCGCGCCTGACGCCGGAGGACATCCGCTTCCGCTTCTTTGGGCTGGTGCAGGAACTGCCACATTCCCAGATGGCGCGCCTGACCCAGATCGATTACGACCGCGAAATGGCATTCATCGCCACGGCCCGCTGCGAGGATGATCCGTCAAAGGTCGAGACGCTCGGCGTAGTGCGCGCCGTAACCGACCCCGACAACTACGATACCGAATTCTCCATCGTCGTGCGATCGGACCTCAAGGGCAGCGGACTGGCCAAGGCCCTGATGCTCAAGATCATCCGCTATTGCCGGGATCGCGGCACCCGCACCATGGCCGGGCAGGTCCTGGCCGACAACCACCGCATGCTGTCCTTCGTGGAGTCGCTGGGTTTCCGCCGCATCCGCGTGATCGACGGCGACGTGGTGGAAATCGAACTCGACCTCCAGGCCCCGGAACCGGGACTAGCGTAGGCGCCGTGCCGCCCCTACAAGCAGGCTCAGCAGGAACAGGCCGAATGCCATCACCACGATCGACGGCCCGGTCGGCGTGTCCCACTGTACCGAGGCCATGATTCCGCCGACGACGGCCACTCCGCCGAGGGCCGACGCCAGCACGGCCATAAACCCAGGCGAGGACACGAATGGGCGCGCGGCCGCCGCCGGAATGACCAGCAACGACGTGACCAGAAGAATGCCGACGATGTTCATGGCGGCCGCCACGACCACCGCAATCAGCAGCATTAGGGCAAACTGCATCAGCATCACCGGCACCCCCTCTGCCGCCGCCAGATCGGAGTGCACGGTCGCCGACAGCAAGGGCCGCCATATCAGCGCGACCACGCTCAGTACCAAGATCCCCCCGCCCCACACCCACATCAGGTTGGCCTCGGTGACGGCCAGGATGTCGCCGAACAAATAGCCCATGAGGTCGACCCGCACCGTTTCCATCAAAGACAGCGCGACCAGCCCAAGCGCCAGCATGGTGTGGGAAAAAATGCCGAGCAGCGTGTCGGATCCCCAACGCCCCTGCCGCAGCAACAACGTCATCAGTCCGGCCAGCGCCACGCCGACGACGACGATCGCGGCACTGGGCGGCACCTGCATCAGCAGACCCAGGGCCACACCGAGCAGTGCGGCGTGCGCCATGGTGTCGCCAAAATAGGCCATGCGCCGCCATACGATGAAGCAGCCCAGCGGCCCACCGACCACGGCGACCCCCAGGCCGGCGATGATCGCTCGTACAACGAAATCCTCCAGAACCACGCCGCCGCCTCCGTGCCTACTCTTGCAATGTTATAGTGTAACATCCATAAAATCGACTGCCCGCGCCGATACGTTACCCTGAGAGGATTAGAACCATGCGCCACCCCCTCCGTTCCAGCGTTTTCGCGGTGGCCGCTTTGGCTGCTCTGTCAGGGCGCGCGGCCGCCGAACCGCCAACCGTGGTCGCCAGCATAACCCCGGTATACTCGCTGGTTGCCGCAGTGATGGACGGCGTAGGGCAACCCACGGGCCTGCTGCCGCCGGGCGCATCTCCCCACAGCTATGCCCTCAAGCCATCGCAAGCGCGGATGCTCAGTCAAGCCGATCTGGTGTTCTGGGTAGGCCCCGGCCTGGAAGGCTTTTTAAATCAGGCTCTGGATGGTTTGACAAACACTGCCCATGTGATGGCTCTGCACGACGCCGCCGGCGTGGTCCGCCTCAAGGCGCGCGCCGGCGGCGTGTGGAATGATGCGGACAAAGACGGCCACGATCACGACCATGACCATGAGGGCGAATCCTTCGACGCCCACGTCTGGCTCGACCCCCGCAATGCCCGCGCTTGGACTACGGCCATCGCCGAACGCCTTGCTGCCACCGATCCCGCCAATGCCGACGCCTATCGGCGCAACGCCGCAGCCACGCTGACCCGGCTTGCCTCCCTGGAGAAGACGTTGGCCGAGCGCCTGGAACCCGTCAAAGAGATCAGTTATCTGGTGTTCCACGACGCCTATCAGTACTTCGAGCATCGGTTCGGCCTAACGCCAGCAGGCGCCGTCAGTGTGTCGCCAGAGCATGTTCCCGGCGCCCGCCGCGTCGCCGAATTGCGGGCCTTGGTGCGTGACCGAAATGCTGTCTGCGTGTTCTCCGAACCGCAGTTCCAACCACGCCTGGTCCAGGTCGTGGTTGAGGGAACAGAGGCCAAAGCCGACATCCTCGACCCCTTGGGTAGCGCCCACGCCCCCGGCCCCGATCACTACTTTCTGATGATGCAGGACTTGGCCGAGGCTCTGGTCCGCTGCCTTAAGCGTCCGTAGGAGCCCGCACCTTCGATGCCAGTAAAAAGGCCTCCAGATCCTTGGCTGGCATCGGACGCCCAAACAGGAAGCCTTGCACCACGTCGCAGCCCTCGGCTTTCAGGTAGGCAAACTGCTCCTCGGTTTCGACGCCCTCGGCAATGACCTCTAGGCCAAGGCTGTGGCCCAGGTTGATGGTGGCGCGCGCAATCACCGCGTCGTTGGTGTCCCCCGGCAGGTGGTGCACGAACGACTGGTCGAGCTTGAGCTTGTCGACCGGGAACTGCTTCAGATAACTCAGCGACGAATATCCGGTGCCGAAGTCGTCGATCGCCAGCTTGGCCCCAATGTCGGACAGTTCCTGAAGGATGCGCACCGCCCCCGAGGCATCTTGCATCAGCATGCTCTCGGTCAGTTCCAGTTCGACGCGACTGGGATCGCAGCCAGTGCTGTCCAGGGTGCGGCGCAGATGCCCTACCAGATCCTGCTGGCGGAACTGCACCGCCGAAATGTTGATGGCCATGGTAATGGGTGGAAGGTCGGCATCATGCCATTCCTGCACCTGCCGGATAGCCTCGCGCAGGACCCACTCCCCCATCGGCAGGATGAGGCCGCTGTCTTCGGCCACCGGGATAAAATTGGCCGGAGAAATCATCCCTTGCACCGGATGGTTCCAGCGCATCAATGCCTCGACGCCCACGATACGGCGGGTCTTCACGTCCATCTGCGGCTGGTAGTACAGCTCAAGATCACCGTTTTCGACAGCTTTGCGCAGGTCGCCTTCCAGGCCCAGGCGGAGCCGGGCTTCGTCGTTCATTTCGTTGGAGAAGAAGAAATATTCCTCGGTTTCCGAACGGATGGCGCGGTACATCGCCATATCGGCGTTCTTGATCAGGTGGTCGGGATCATCGCCGTCCTGCGGGAAGATCGCGATGCCGACATTGGCACCCACCTGAACCTCTATGCCGTCCAAATCCACAGGTTTGCGCACGGCGTCGATCACCTTGCGGGCCAGCGAAGCCGCCGCCTCGTTGTTCGGCAGGCGGGTCTGGATGATGGCGAACTCGTCGCCGCCGATGCGCGCGATGGTATCGGCATCGGCCGCCGCCGCCGCGTTGATGCGGGACGCCACGGTCATCAGAAGCTGGTCGCCGACATCGTGCCCCAAGGTGTCGTTGACACGCTGGAACTTGTCGAGGTCAATGAACAGCACGGCCAGGGTGCCGCGGGTATTGCGGCGTTCGGTCACTGCTTCATACAGGCGATCACGGAACTGCACGCGATTGGGCAGCCGGGTCAGCATGTCATAGTTAGCCAGATAGACGACGCGCTGTTCAGCCTCCTTGCGGCTGGTGACGTCCTCATGCACGGCGACGAAATGGGCGACCCTGCCATCTTCATCGAGAATGGGAGCAACCGTCTGCTCGACGCTGTAAAGACTGCCGTCCTTGCGCCGCTCGATCAGTTCGCCGCGCCACACGTGGCCAGCCTGGATGGTGTCCCAAAGCTGACGATAGAAAGTCTCATCCTGCATGCCCGAGCGCAACACGCTGGGCGACTGGCCGATCACTTCGTCAGGCTGAAATCCGCTCAGGCGAGTGAACGCCTCGTTCACCCACTCGATGTGTCCGCCGATGTCGGTGATGAAGATGGCATTGGCCGCCGCCGCCATGGCGGTGCCTTGAAGGCGAAGCTGCTGCTGGTCGGCCACGGCCTGATAGGCGGCACCCAACCGCCCCACCGCCGCACTCATCTGTTGCAGGCAGCCTTCGTCGGGAGGGCGCTCACCGCCGGCCAGCACAACGACGCCGCGCATCCCCTTGGTGCCCTGAAGCCCCAGCAACGTGGCCCACTGATACCGATCCAGCGGCGCGGGCAGTTCGGTCACAATGCGGGGCGCGCCATCGGCGAAAAGCTGCTCGACCTCCGCCGAGGTTTGCGCGCCAGCCCCCACAAGGCGGTCCAACGCCTCCCACAGGGCCGGAGCATCGGCCGCGCCGTAGACGTGGCGCAGTACCATTGTTCCGTCGGGACGGCGCTCGGCCACCGCGGACAGCGAAACCTCGAACACCTCGGCCAGTTCGGCACAAACCTCGGCACCCAGAGCGTCGGGCGTGCGCAGACGGTATGCCTTGCCGTCCAGGCTGTTGAGAAACGCGTCAAGGCGCTGCTTCATCTGCTGCTGCGACACGTCGCGCACTAGGGCGACATGCAGCGACCGCCCGCCCAGCGTCACCGTGCTGACCGTCAGGTCGACCGGCACACGGCTGCCGTCATTTCGCAAACCCACGCGATCCTCGACCGGGCACTGCTTCCAGAACAACGGGTCTGCCGCCATGCGCGACACAACGCCGCCGGGCAGCGTGCCGCCTCCCCGCGCATCGCCACGCAAGGGCAACAGGCTCGCAGCGTCGCGCCCGATCACGTCATTGGCCGCATAGCCGAAGATGGCTTCGGCCGCGGCATTGAAATCGGCAATCAAACCCGCTTCGTCGACAGCCAACATGCCGTCGGCCAGGCTGTCTAGCACACGGCGCAGGCGGGCCGCACGATCGGCGGCATCGCGTTCGGAGTCGCGGGCGCGGTGGCGGGCCTCATCGAGCAAAGTGGCGTGCCGGCGCAGTGCCACCACGATCAACCCCACCGCAACCATGTTGCCGAGCACCTGCCCGATCACCAACCTCGCATCGACCGGGATAAAGGTGTCGCCTCCGACGGCAGTCAATAAAATAAGTGCCGACCAAGCCGCTGCCGCGCCGGACACGACCCGCGCCGGGCCTGCCCCTCCCCAGCCCCAGCCCCAGCGACCGAGGGTCAAGGCTCCAATGGCCAAAGTCGCCGCGACGATTCCGTTCGCGACCAGGGTAGCGGCCAACGGGGGCAACATGCCCATCCCGCCCAGAGCCGCCAAGGCCATGCCGACGACGGCCGTCGCCCACACGGGCACCAGCGCCACGTTCATGCGGTGGAATCGGCGCGATCCGGTCAGGAACAGGCAGGCGCCCGCAATCTGGAATGTCTTGGCCAGGGCATACGGCAACCCGGCTGTGGGATCCTGGGCCAGCCACGCAGCAGCAAGCAACTCATGCAGGCTGAGTAGGACGATGCCTACACCCCAATCGCGCAGCCCCTTCTCGCTGTCGCGGTGCAGCGACAGATAGAAAAGGGTCCCAGCGAGGATCAGCGACACTGCCAACGCCGCAAGGAGCTCTGACGGCAACACCGCGTTCATCCCAGCCCCCATTCGATCAGGCCCCGATCCTCGTTCGGACCGTGGTTCCCGATGCCAATACTTAGGCGATAGCACTTTGGAGCGCGCTGCTCAACCTTCGGCGTGCCGGATATGTGGCTACATGGTATGAATTTGCTTCAATGGTTTTGACGCAAATATCCAAATACAGTATCTACGTGTACGACTAAGGGGTTCGGCTGCCCACGATTGGGCGCCAGCGAAGGGGTTTGGGGATGAAATTGAAGACGCTTGCAGGGTGCCTGACCGGCATTACCGTGGCTTTGGCTGCGCACGGTGCATTCGCCAATGCGCTGGTCGAGGAACTACAGGGACTTCTGGAAACGCACCCGCAGATCGAAGGCAGCCGCCAGACCGTCGCTGGGTCGGAGGAACAGGTCCGCCAAGCGTTTGCCGGATACCTTCCCAAGGTGAACCTGACTGGTGATGCCGGGTATGAATATATTGACAATCCCTCGACCCGCAGCACCCTCGCCGGCGGGGAGCACCACGGACAACGCCGCACGGCGGGCATCGTCGCCAGCCAGTTGCTGTATGATGGCGGACTGACGTCGAGCAACTACGGCACCGCCAAGCTTCAGAGCACCCTGGCCTCAACCGACCTGTCGAACGTCCGTCAGAACGTGATCTATGAGGGCATCGCCGCCTATCACACCGTGATGCGCCAGCGCGAACTCGTCCGTCTGTCGATGCAGAACGAAGACAACATCAAGCGCCAGCTCAACCTGGAAGACGAGCGCGTGCGCCGTGGGTCGGGCATTGCGGTCGACGTGCTTCAGGCCAAGTCCCGTCTGCAACTCGCCAAGGAACGCCGCGTGGCCACCGAAGGCGCCCTGATCGACGCCATCACCCGCTATGTCCAGGTGTTCGGCCATGGCCCGGAGGAATCCACCATGGTTGCGCCGGCCGCTCCGTTGGGCGCCATCCCCGAGAAGCTGGACGACGTCGTGGCGATCGCCCTGGCTGAAAACCCCGCCATCACCTCGGCCCAGACCCAGATCGCCGTGGCGTCCGAACAGCGTGATGCCGCGCATGCCGGGTATCTGCCGACGGTCAACCTGGAAGTCGGCGGCAACTACAATCACGACAAGGATTTCGTGATCAAGGACCGCCGCGACGTTTCCGTTCTGGTGAAGGCCAACTGGAACCTGTTCAACGGCTTCGCCACCCGCGCCGGCGTCGCCAAGGCCTCGTTTGATCACGCCGCCAGCCAGAACAACCAGCAGCACGTCCGCCGCAAGGTCGAGGAGCAGGCCCGCTTGGCGTGGCAGTCCCTGGAAACCTCGCGCTTGCGGGTCGCCCTGCTGGAAAACGCCGTCAACATCGCCGACGAGGTATTCACCTCGCGCCGCCGCCTGCGTGAAGCCGGCAAGGAAAACGTCATCAACGTGCTGGACGCCGAAAACGAGGTGTTCACCGCCCGCATCAACCACACCGCCGCCTTGTACGACGCCCGCTTGGCCGCCTATCAGGTTCTGCTGGCCATGGGCCGCCTGGGCGACCCCAGCGTCGTGACTGAAACTGGTTCCAAGAAGCTGGCCCTGCATACCAGCAACTAACGGACACTTCCCCGCCCCTGAAGCAGATCTGGCTCCCGAATTGGGAGCCAGTTTTTTTTGGCCCTTTTCTCCGCTTACGCGGAGGGCTGCCGCCGGCCCGGAGCGACGCTCCAGACCTCCCTTGTTTCTTATAGAAGAAAAAGGAGTTGGGGGCTTGCTCCGCGCCGGCCACTTACTTGCTGAGAGCCACGAACACACCATCCCAATCTGCCCCCGGAGACGCTGCGCGGTACTCCGCAATACGCTCGGCGTAGAGGTCATAAATACCGTGCAGGTCGAGGCCCGCGTTGGTCATCAGGATGCGGCATTCGGTCAAGTGGCGAGTGGCGTCATCCCATTCCTGGAGACGATAAGCCGCCAACATGGCGTCGTGTTCGTCCTTGAGGGCAAGGAACGGCGCGGTGGTGGCAAAGGACTCGTCGCCGACCAAGGTGAAGATGCGCACCGGCAGCGTCTTGCCTTTGACCTTGATGAGGTCTAGTTCCAGGGTCGCAAAATCAGGCGCTTCGTCGCGCGTGGACTCGCCGATTACGATGACCACGCCATAGGTTTTGGACTGCCCTTCGAGGCGGGACGCCAAGTTCACAGCATCGCCAAGGACCGAATAGTCGAACCGCTGATCCGATCCCATGTTACCGACGCAGACTTGGCCGGAGTTAAGGCCGATGCCGACCGCCAGGGGAATGTGCTTGCGGCCTTCCTGAATGGCCTCCGCCTCCAGGTGAACGTTGACGTCCTTCATGGTCTCGATCATGGCCAGTGCCGAGCGGCATGCGTTGGCGGCGTGGGCCTCGTCATCCAGCGGCGCATTCCAGAACGCCATGATGCAGTCGCCCATGTACTTGTCGATGGTCCCCTTGCGGTCGAGGATTACGTTGGTCATGGGGGTCAGGAATTTGTTGATCAGACGTGTCAGGCCCTGGGCGTCGAACTGCTCGGAAATGGTGGTGAAGCCGCGCACGTCGCAGAACAGCAGCGTCATGTCGCGCATTTCACCGCCCAGCTTGAGCTGCGTGGGATCAGCCGCCAGCCGCTCGACCAGGGCCGGCGACATATACCGGCTGAAGGCGTCACGTACCTGCCTCCGCTGCGCTTCCTCGCGGGCGTAGTTGGCATAGGTCAGCGTCATGTACAGGACGATGATGCCCAACGCCGGATAGACCGGGTCATAGAGCGTCAGGCGATGCTCGAAGAACCACCACGACGATGCCACGCCGCCACCGATCAGGATGATCAGCAGGAACAGCGCATAGCGCGCCCCGATCAGCGGCACCAGAATGATCATCAGCATCCCGGCTGCGGCAGTCAGCAGGAACTCGGTGTTATCGGCGTCGGCGGCACGCGACAACTGGGTTCCGGTCAGCACGTTCTCCAGAATGTTGGCGTGGACCTCCACCCCCGGCAGCACGGCATCCAGAGGCGAGGTTCGGATATCGAGCAGCCCCACCGCCGACGTGCCGATCAGCAGCAACCGGCCGGAAATCTTTTCCGGCGGAACGGTGCCGTTAAGCACGTCGATCACCGAGACGTATTTGTCCAAATCATGCTTGGCATAATAGACCCACACGCGCGATTTTGCGTCGGTCTGGATCTGGTTGCGGCCCACCACGAAGCCGCGAATACCGTTCACCGGGTCGAACTGCACCAGCATGCTTTTGGCGCCTGTGGCGACACGCAGCATTTCGGCCGACAGGGATGGTTGCAGATATTGCAGATACCGCGCCTCGTCCACCACCACGCCCTCGGCGTCACGCTCGGGTGCGGGGCCGACATACATCACCATCGGCACGCGCCGCACCACGCCGTCAAACTCGGGATTGGGGTTAAAGATGCCGCGTCCCGGCGCGGCCATGTCGACCACCGGAATATTGCGCACCATGCCGCTGCTGAAATCGATGTGGTTGAAGATCAATGCGTTCTGGCGACCCCGGACGGCCACCGAACTGCGCGGCGCGTCGGCAGGAAGCTCGTAGTCATCCATGTGCCGGGTCGATTGGCCCAAGACCACCGGCCCCTGCGCGACCACCTGCGCCAGAACCTCGTCGTTGCTCGGCATATCGGCCAACCGCGCGCGCTCTTCGTCGGACAGGCCCGGCAGCGTCTGCGCGATCAAGGATGGCGACATGCGATCAGGCTCGGGAAACACAATATCGAACCCGATTCCGGCGGGCTGAAGCGCCAGCAGGCGCTGCGTCATTTCGGCGATCACCCGGCGATCCCACGGCCACTGGCCGATGGCCTGAAGGCTCCGTTCGTCGATGTCGATGATGGTGACCGGGCGGTCCACGATCTCGCGCGGCTTGATCTGCTGGTATAGATCGAACGTCTTGAGTTGAAGCATTTGAATGGGAGCCGGGTTCACCACGCGAACCAGCAGGATGAGGACCAAAACCCCCATCCCAAGCAGCCGGGCGCCGCTGAACATACTGCGCCAGTTCGGCCCGCGGAGACGCAGGCCCTTGAGCGTGTTGAGCAGCACAAGGCTGCGGCCGGTCGCCATAAAACCTCTCCCCCACCGCCAGTTCGTCGGGCCAGACACGTCGAGCGCGAAAAGGCGTACCCCTCATATCGATTGTGCTAGAGTGCCGCGAAATTGGCCATTTCGCAAGGCACGGCCAGACCAGCGTGGCGGTGGGGCAACAACATCGTGACTCAGATGAAGACAGATGAAACCAGCGGCGTAACCGCGTCCGCCACCGCATCCGGCTCCGTGGGACCTCATTCCTGGCTGCGGCCGGTGCTTCACCCTTTGAAGCCCTTGTTCCGCGAGGTCCTGGCAATCTCGCTGTTCGTCAACATCATCGCGCTGGCCGCACCGATCTTCGTCCTTCAAGTCTATGATCGGGTGGTTTTCCACGCTGGCCTATCCACTCTCCAGGGTTTGGTCATTGGCATGGTGCTGGTTCTGGCGTTCGACTTCACCCTGCGGCAGGCCCGGTCCAAGACGATGCAGTCGGTCTCGCTGCGCATTGATGTCGAGGTCGGACGGCGGCTGTTCGACAAGGTCATGGCCGTGCCGTTGCGCACACTCGAAGCACGCCCCTCCGGCTATTGGCAGCTCCTGTTCCGCGACCTCGACACGGTGCGCAATACCTTGGCCGGGTCAACCGCCATCCTGGTTTCGGATCTGCCGTTCGTGTTGCTGTTCCTGGGGTTGGTTTTCGTCATTGCCCAGCCGATCGCCTGGGTTCTTCTTCTGGCCCTGACCATGTTTCTTGCCCTGGCATGGCTGTCGGGGCGGTCGGTGGCCACCGCCGCGGGGCGAGAGAGAACCACTCAGCAGGGCCGAGACGCCCTTTTGGCCGAAACCATCATGGCTCGCACCACCATAAAGGCCCTCGCCCTTGAGGAGCACTTGCGCCCCATGTGGGAAGATCGCCAAGCTGCCACCATCGAGCGGTCGATGGAACGCGGCACCCAGACCGACCGCTTCGTCAACCTGGGTCAGATGATGACGGTTGCGACCACCGTCGCCATGACGGCTGTCGGGGCCATTGCGATCATCAACCAGGACATGACGATGGGTGGCCTCATTGCCGCCAACATGCTGTCCGGGCGGTTGCTCGGGCCGCTCAACCAGTTGGTCGGGGGGTGGCGCACGTTTGCAGGTTTCCGCCAGTCCCTCGGCCGCCTCGACACCCTGTTCGCGCTGGCCGAGGACCGCACCCAGAGCAAGATAGCTCTCTCCCGCCCCACCGGCCACCTGCGGGCGGAGGCCATGACCTTCAGGTATCGCCCCGACAGCAACCCGGTAATCGACAAAATCAACCTGGACATCGCGCCGGGTGGCGTCACCGCCATCATGGGCGCCAACGGCAGCGGCAAGAGCACCCTGCTCAAACTGCTGCTCGGGCTGTATCGGCCGAGTGAGGGGCGGATGCTGCTCGATGGTGCCGACGTGACCCAGTTTACCCGCCGCGAACTGGCGGCTTGGATGGGTTACGTCCCACAGGAATGCGTGCTGTTCGACGGCACCATCCGCGACAACATCGCCCATGGAATGCCCGACGCCACCGACGCCGACATTCTGCGCGCCGCAGAACTTTCCGGCGTCCATGCCTTCGTCGTCAACCTACCCGACGGCTACGCCACGCCGGTCGGCGAAATGGGGTCATTGATGTCGGGCGGCATGCGGCAGCGCATCGCCATCGCCCGCGCCATGATCGGCGATCCGCCGATCCTGTTGATGGATGAACCTTCGGGAAGCCTCGATCGTCAAGCCGAGCAGCAATTGCGCGACACGTTGGTAACATTGTCCCAGACCCGGACCATCGTGATCGTCAGCCACAGCCCGGTTTTGCTCCAGGGTTGCCGGACCATCCTCGTGCTCGATCACGGGCGGGTAGCAGTCGGCGGTCCGGCTGCAGACGTGCTCCGCCACATGGCCCAGCAGGCAGCCAAGGCGCGGGCGGCTGCCGGTAAGGCACAGGCCCCCTCTTCCGCCGCGCGCGAGGATGCCTGACATGACCGCTTCCAGCCCCCCCACTCTTGACATCCTGATTCAACGGCACAAAGCACCGCCGCGTCGGTACATCACTTGGCTGATCATGGCACTGATTGCGGTGTTCATCGTCTGGGCCTCGGTTGCGCAGCTTGACGAAGTGTCCGTCGCCACCGGGGAGGTCGCACCGCAGGGCCGGGTGAAGGTTGTTCAGCACCTGGAAGGCGGCCTGATCGTCGATATCTACGTCGCCGAAGGCGATGAAGTCCGACAGGGCGATCCCTTGATGTTGCTCGACCTTGCCACCGGCGGGGTCAATCGCGAGGAACTTCAGGTCCGCATCGACGGTCTGCTCCTGACCCGCGCCCGCCTCACGGCCGAGGCCGAAGGCACCCCCCTCGTCTTCCCCGAGGAGGAGGCGAAGCGTCGGCCCGATCTGGTGCGTGCCGAACGTGAAACCCATGAGGCCCGCCGCAGCGAGTTGTCCTCATCGGTGTCGGTGCTCCAGCAACAAGTTAACCAGCGCAGCAGCGAAGTCCGGGAACTGGAGGCGCGCAGCCGCGCCACGGCAACCAATCTCCGCCTGGGCCGCGAGAAGCTCGCCATGTCGGCCTCCCTGCTTCAAGAGGGACTGACCGCGCGCATGGACCACCTCCAGCTTCAAGCCGAGGTCGAAGACCTTCAGGGCACCCTCAACACCCTGTCTGAAAGCATTCCCCGTGCGCAGTCCGCCTTGGCGGAGTCCGAAGCGCGCCTTGCCGAAATCGGTCTGCGATTCCGACGTGAGGCGGTGGAGCAGATCGGCGAAACCGAACTCAATCTGGCCCGAAACCAGGAACTGCTCGGGCGTGCCACGGACCAGCAACTGCGCACTGAAATCCGCAGCCCGATCGACGGCATCGTCAAGAACATGCGCCACAACACCATCGGTGGGGTGGTCAAGGCAGGCGAGCCAATTCTCGACCTTGTGCCGTCACGCGACGATCTGGTGGTGGAAGCCCGCCTCAACCCGATGGACCGCGGGTATGTGCGCGAAGGTCAGGAAGCGACCTTGAAGATCAGCACCTACGACTACGCCCGTTACGGCGGATTGAAGGGCGAAGTCATCTTGGTCGCCCCCGACTCCACCGTTCCCGAGAACGATGAACCGTTCTTCCGGGTGGTGGTGAAACCGGAGAAATATTTCCTCGGCGACCGCCCCGACGAATACCAGATCAGCCCTGGCATGGAGGCCACCGTGGATATCCACACTGGCACCCGTTCGGTCCTGGATTACCTCATCAAGCCAGTGCTCAAGCTCAAGCACGAGGCATTCCGTGAACGCTGAGACGTTCATGCCGAGCCGCAAGGATACCGTCTAAAGGCTTGCCGTACCTCTTTCGTTGTATCACTCTAGGCCCGCTGAGGTCAGATATGGGCGGGCGATTGCGTGGGGACGCAGCCTCCGCCACCAATGGGGAGCCTATCGACGAACATGTCTATCGCGACCATTCTGGGCGTGCTCCTGGGGTTCGGCCTATTCGTCGGCTCGGTGGTGCTCAGCACTGACAACTTCCTCGTCTTCCTCGACGGTCCGAGCTTCATCATGGTGGTCGGCGGGACGTTCGCAGCAACGTTCGTCGCCTATGAGCCACGTTACGTGCTGCTGTCATTGCGCGGGTTGCAGTCAATCTTGTTCACCAACAAGATCGGCCGGGCCATCCTGACCCAGGAAGTGGGCCGCGTCATCCGCTGGGGCTACATCATCCAGAAGAACGGCCTGCCCGGCCTCGAAGCCGACGCCGGAAAGATCCGCAAGCAGGACCGCCTGCTCGGTTTCGGCATCGATCTGGTGATTTCCGGCTACACCGGCCAGGAAGTGCGCGAAATCCTGGCAACCAGCGTGGAAGCCAGCTTCCAACGCAACACCACCCAGGCCGACATTCTGCGCAACATGGGCGGCACGGCGCCTGCATTCGGCATGATTGGCACGCTGGTCGGCCTCATCATCATGCTCGACGGCATGGGCAATGACCCCTCCAGTCTTGGTCCGGGCATGGCCATCGCGCTGGTCACAACCCTGTACGGCATCCTATTCGCCCGACTGGTTCTGCTGCCCGCCGCCTCCAAAGTGCAGCAACGCGAAGAGATCGTGCGTTTCCGCAACTACCTGATCGCCGAGGGCCTGGCCCTGTTGGCCGAGCGGAAAAGCCCGCGCTATATCCAGGACCGCATGAACGCGTTCCTCGACCCGTCGATCCACTTCAGCATCGACAAGATGCGGGGCAACGCCCCCTGATGGACAGCCGCTTCCAGCAAAAGAAGAAACAGGAAGACGACGAATCGTGGATGGCCACGTTCGCCGACATGGTCACGCTGTTGCTTGCCTTCTTCATTATGCTGGCAGCGATTTCCAAGGTCGACGTGGTGCTTTACGAACAGGTCAAGGCCGGCATGGCCCAGGGTATCGGCAAGCGCGAGGTCACTACCCCCGTTCAGATGCTCAAGCGGGAAATGGAAGACACCGTCAAGGCGCTGAACCTCGAAGACGTGGTGGCCGTAGGGACCGACGCCCAGGGCATAACCATCGAATTCGCCTCCTCGGCGTTCTACGAACCCGGCTCAGCCGAGATCCGGGAGGAAGCCATCCCTATCCTCAACCGGATCGGCGCCACCATCAACGCCGAGCGGTACACCGGGTTCCTGGTCGAAGTACAGGGGCATACCGACGACGTGCCGATCAGCACGCCGAATTTCCCATCCAACTGGGAACTGTCGTCGGCCCGCGCCAGCCGCGTTGTCCGCTTCTTTGAATCCATCGAAATCGTCTCGTCGCGCATGAAGGCCATCGGTTACGCCGATACGGCCCCCAAAGTGCCGAACCGCGATGCCTACGGCGATCCCCTGCCTCAGAACCAGGAAATCAACCGCCGCGTGGTGGTCCGCCTCAACCCGCGGTGAGGACACAGTTCACGCCAGCGTCAGTTCCATGTTGTCGCGGGCGACCAGGGCGCCGACCCAGGTGTTGCGGGCTTCGTCCTCGACATGCTCCATGAACGTATCGTCATGGTCGGGATCATGGTGGAAGATGGCGAGACGTTTGACGCTGGCGGCGCGGCACAGGCGCACCCCTTCCTGCCATGTGGAATGGCCCCACCCAGCCCGGTCTGGGAATTCTTCGTCCGTGTAGGTGCAGTCGTAGATCACCAGATCCGCGCCTTCGATCAGGCCGAGGATGTTCGGGTCGGGCTTGCCTGGAACATGCTCCGTGTCGGTCACGTAGCACATGCTGACCCCGGCATGTTCGATACGGTAGCCAGTGGCACCGTTGGGATGATTAAGCGGTGCCGTGCGGACTTTGACGTCCGGCCCGAACTCCAGGACCTCGCCGACTGAAAAATCGATAAA
>JBAYSM010000063.1:0-17057 GCA_041676205.1 Rhodospirillaceae bacterium
CGCCTGCGCCGCCCCCCCAGCCGATCAACCCGGTCACGCAGCCTGTTCCGCCGCCTCCGCCTCCGCCGCCTCCGGTTCCGGACCCGACGCCGGACCCGACCCCGCCGATCCCTGAAACGGTCGGCAGAGCGAATGTGGTCGGATCGACGCCGTTCGACGTAAGCGACACCTCCATCCGCTGGATCGTCACCGGCGATGCTGGTGACAACACGATCCTGACTGGCAGCAACCACGACACCATCACCGGCGGCGATGGCGCCGACTGGCTCGATGGCGGCAGCGGAGCCGATACGATCACCGGCGGCGGCGGCGACGACACGATCGTCTATCGCGGGTCCGTTGCCGGCGAGACCTTGGACGGCGGCACCGGCACCGACACCCTGCTGGTGAACTCCGGAGGCCTCGATCTAACTACCACCTCCACGGTCTTGCGGTCGCTGGAGCAGATTTCCCTAAGCACCGGCACGTTGACCATTTCACAGGCCAGCGTCGCCGCACTGTCGGGTTCAACCCTGCGCATTCTGGCCGACGATGGTGTCGTAATCAGCGATGCGACCGGCGCGGCGTGGGCGTTCACGGGAAATGAGATCGTCGACGGGGTGGGCTACGGCCTTTGGACCAATGGGTCCGTCACCCTGCACATCGACAGTGCGGCGGACACCTCAAGCCTCAATGCCCGCCCGGTGCTGGCCCCCTCCGCTGTTACGGCGACGCAAGCCGACACTGCCACTCCGACTGTATGGACGGTGGGCGCCCTGCTGGCCGGACGGGTCACGGATACCGCCGGCAGCCTCAACGGCATGGCCGTCACCGGCGGGACCGGCTCCGGCACCTGGGAGTGGTCGCTTGACGGCAGTTCCTGGACCACCCTGCCCAGCCTGAGTGCCGGGAACGCCGTGCTGCTTGGTCCCGACGCCATGGTGCGCTTCGTTCCGACGCCCGAGTCCACCGGCAGCGCGGCCCTGAGCTTCCGCGCCTGGGACGTCAGCGAGGGATCGGCCGGCACCACCGTCGCAACAGCGACCTTGGGAACGGCGATCAGCACAGGCGGGACAAGCCTGAACCTGACCATCACCGATGGGAGTCTGACCGAGGACGGCTACGGCAACGATCTGCCGGAAGGCGTCACCACTCCGGCCAGCATGCAGGTCGGCGACCGCTTTACAGGGACATTGAGCGAAGACGGCACCGGGTCATTGGTAGGCCCGTATGACGGCGATGCCATAGGCGTGACCTTGGAAGCAGGCGTCACGTACATCATCCGCATGCTCGGCGGCTACAACGACGGCATTCCGTCCGACTGGCCCGCCTATGGCGGTACGCTGGATGACCCGTACATCTATCTCCTCGACGGCAATGGCGCGATCCTTGAGGGGCGGGATGACAATGGCATTTATTACAACGCCCTGATCGAACATACCGCTGGCACATCGGGCACGCACTTTATCCACGCCACCAGCTACAACTGGTCGTGGAGTTCCAATTGGGGCGTGACCGGATCGTATACCGTCACCTTTACCGAAGGCATCGTGGTCAATGGCGCGGGCGAGGTGTTCGACGGCGATGCGGCGGGGACCACCCATGCCGACACCATCCGTCTCGATGCCGGATCGCAGACGGTCGATCTGACAGACGCATCCTGGGCGCCGTGGACCAATATCGAAGTCATCGATGCCGTGGACAGCGGAACGGAAACGCTGTTGCTGGACCACGCCGCCGTGGTCCGCCTGACCGACAGCGGCAACCGCCTGCGCATCTTTGCCGACGGATCCGATACCGTCCGCTTCCTCGATGACGGATGGAGCGTGAGCGGCACCGAAACCATCGACGGTTTCGTGCACGATCTCTACACCAACAACGGTGCCACCGTGGCGGTCAATCAGGTTGTTAGCGTAAGTGTGACGGCGAGCCTTGGCGCGGCGCTAGCGTACTCGTCATTAGGCCACCTGGATGGCGTCACGGTTGACGAAGGCTCGATCAGCTTCCAGGGCAATGTGACGGCCGGACAGGAGTCCGCATCCACCTTTGGATCACTCGCCCTAGGGGCCATCGGCAACACCAGCTATAACCTCTCGCGCGGCATCCTGATTACGTCGGGCAGTGGCACTCCCGGCACGGTCAATACAAGTGACTCCTATTCCCAGACCGCCAGCGGCAGCAGTTCGGCGGCGTTGGACGCCCTGGGCTACACGACCACCGATACATCGGCCTTAACCTTCACCTTCACGGTCGAGGAAGGGGTCAACGGCATCGTGCTGGACTGGATGTTCGGGACCGAGGAATTCCCCAGCCAGAGCGTCTCTGACATCGCCGCAATCTTTCTTGACGGGCAAAACATACTTGCCCTGCCGGAAGGCTCCCCAGTGGCATGGCAGCCGGGGGCGGCCGGATATTTCGGCGATAACGGCGCGTATAACGGAAGCCACCCGCTGGCAACCGAATACAACGGCGTAACCACCCCGGCATCGGCTTTGTTGCGCCTCGACCCCGGCATCACGACCCACACACTGACCATTGCGGTTTCCGATACGACGGATATCAGCTTCGACAGCGGACTGTTCATCGCACCCCGCGCCGTCGCCCGGTCGACGGGAACGTACGACGATAACGTGATTTTCGGCACGGCGGGCGACGACACGCTGTACGCCTATGACGGCAACGACATTATCTTTGGGTTCGAAGGCAATGACACCCTGCACGGCGACTGGGGCAACGACACCCTGAGCGGTGGGATGGGCAATGACATCCTGTACGGCGGATATGGCGCGGACGTGTTCCACTTCGGCTTTGGCGATGGAGCCACCGTGGCCGAGCGCGTTTTCAGCCTTGGAACGGACAGTCTCTATGATTTCTCCGCCCTTGAGGGAGACACCATCCAACTCGGCAATGGGACGTTCGGACTAGGGTCGGACGGCACCTTGACCGACGGCATTACCTTCGGCACGATGACGGTTCCCCTCAGTTCCGCGCCGGCCGTCATCGGCGCGGCAGGACAAGCCGGTATCGTGGTCGTCGAAGCCAACGGCACGAGCGAGGTGTGGTTCACCGAAGACATGGGCGCCGTCTCGACCGCGACGTCTTACCAAATTGCCACGGTAGACGCCCCATCAACTGATCTCTCGGCCGAAACCTTCCGTCTGACCGCCACATAACCACCAGCGCGCGCCACAACGATACCGAGGCCGTTTTCTTCCAGCGGACACCTTGCTAAGGTGCCCGCTGGAAAATTCTAGGGGGCGGCATCATTTTCTTCTTTGGGCAAGGTATCGTGGTCGGGTTCCTGATCGCCGCACCGGTTGGACCCGTCGGACTGCTGTGCATCCGCCGCGCCCTCGCCGATGGCCGGAGCGCTGCGTTCGTCGCCGGGCTGGGCGCGGCAGTGGCCGACACCTTCTACGGCGCCGTCGCCGGCCTCGGCCTGACCCTGATCTCGGACTTCCTGATGCTGTACCGCACGCCGCTCAGCCTGATCGGCGCGGCGTTTCTGTTCCTGCTCGGTATCAAAGCGTGGCAGACGCCGATCCACCTAAGCCCCACGCCACAGGCCCACTACGGCCTGCTCAACGACTTCGTCACCACGCTGGCGATTACCCTGACCAACCCCGCGACGATCCTTGCGTTCATGGCGGTGTTCGCGTCGGTCGGGGCGGTCCGCCCCAGCGATGATTTTGCCGGGGCAGGACTGTTGATCGCCGGAGTGTTCGTCGGCTCGGCCCTGTGGTGGTTGACCCTGTCGGCTCTGGCCGGTGCCGTCCGCCACAAGTTCTCCAACCGCTGGCTGGCAATGCTCAGCCGCACCTCTGCCGGACTGCTGATTGCATCCGGGGTGGTCGTGGTCGCGGCGTTGTTCTGGTAGGGCGCGTTACTTCTGCCGCGCCTCGACCAAGGACAGCGCCACATCGGCGGCATTGATGGCGCCGATCCGCAGGTCGTCGGCCACCACCCACAAGGAGAGCCCGTTTTCAACCGTGGAATCACTGCGAACGCGGCTAACGTAAACAAGATCCTCGCCGGTGCATTCGACCGGGCTGACATAGCCTTCGTCGGCACGGTGATCGACCACGGTCACGCCGGGGGCATCCTTGAGCAGGGTCCGGGCCTGCTCGGCCGTCACCTGGCCTTCAAACTGGAGGTTAAGATAGGCGGCGCTGCCGACGAACACCGGCACCCGCGCACAGTTGGCGTGAACCTCAAGGTCGGGCGAGAAGATCTTGCGGGATTCCGCCGCGATGCCCTCCTCCTGCGCCGTGGCACCGTCCTTCAGGAAGTCATCCACATGGGGGATCACGTTAAAGGCGATCTGCTTGGTGAAGATGTCCTTGGAACTAGTCGGCGACTCGTTGACATAGATGCCGCGCGTCTGGCGGAACAGTTCATCCATGCCATCGCGCCCGGTGCCCGCAGTGGATTGGTAGGTGGTGGCAATCACGCGGATCAAACCGTAAGCATCATCGAGCGGCCTCAGGGCCATCGCGATCAGCGCGGTCATCGCCGAGGGACACGCCACGATGTGCTTCTTGGTCCAGTTGACCAAGGCCTGCCGGTTGACGTCGGGCACCACCAGCGGCACGCCCTGCTCCAGGCGGAATGCCGGCGAGGTATCTACCGCCACACATCCGGCCGCCGCAATCTTGGGCGCCAGCTTGGCGGCGGCAGCGGGCGGCACGGCCAAAATTGCCACGGCGCAAGTGGAGAAGTCGAACGTCTCGGCTTCACCGACCTTCAGCACGTCATCCTCGCCATAGGATGCCTCGCGGCCGGGACCGTCACCCGCCCCCAGGGCGACAATATCGGTAACGGGGATGCCGCGATCGCTCAATACCCCGAGGATTTCCCGGCCTGCCGCGCCCATGACGCCAATCACGGCGATTGTCTTGCCCATGCCGGTTCCCTGCCTTCTGAAGATGGACTGATAAGGCTGGGGAAGGTAGTGCCATGCCCGGCGATTGGCAAGGGCGGTCGGGCCAAGCGTCGCTGGCTTTACCAGCCGACGGCCACCTGTTCAGGACCTCCGCTGAGGGTGGCATTCCAATTCTTGATGTTGGCCAGGACGATCACGCCATTGACCATGCGCGATGGTGCGGGTCCGGGCGTTTCGTCGAGAACCTCGGCCACCGTGATCTCCGGCCGAGGCAGCGGAACGGGCGGTGTCGGTGGGTCACGGTAAAACGTATGGCTGCCGATCACCGTGGCCTCGACCAATTGAGCCACCCAGGTCGGCCGCACCGACGCCGCGTGATACCAGAGCGCCCCGCGCGTTGGGTCATCAATGGCACTCTCGGCATCCAGCATCGCGGCAGCCAAGAGCAACGAGCGACGCCACGAATGTTCATCAGTCGGAGTGTCGGGCCGCCCGTCGCACGTCCACGAAAATTGGCAGGCACGCGGCATCTCGGGCACCATGTGCTGGTGGATGACGTCACAAACGCTGTTGGGATAGCGGTCGTCGGTCATTCGGTTCAGCACCACGCGCGCCACCGCCACCCTACCCTCCAGGCTTTCACCGCGCGCTTCCCAATAGTCATTGAGCGCAAGACACATTAAAGCGTCCAGACCTCCCGGCACGGCAGCCGGATCAATGGAAATATCCTCTGGGATCGGGTGAGCCGAAGCAGGTAAAGAGGCCGCCCAGGTGAACACGACGACAGCCGCAGCGATGAGTGCGTTCTTCATCCTCCACGGTCTCCGTCGGGTCGATGGGCGGGCTAGTGGATGTTGAACGTCACCATGGCGGGCACGGTTCCGGCGCATTCAGGACGGGGCAGCCGACCCTCCAGGCGGCGCAGGTTCAGCCGAAAGTTGACGAACTTCCGGCAAACTCCTAATCTGCAAGCGGAAATACTGTAGAATCCGGCGTGCGATTGTCGCCCCGTGGCCGGTTGGTTTACCTTTTCTTAGCGGCAGTCCTGCCACCATTGGGCCATGACGCGGAGGGACACGTGCGCGACGGCCTGAGCAGCGACCCCAACACCAAAAGCGGCGGCCAGCCGGCGGCGCAGGATCCCTCGCGCGCCTTTCTCGAACGCCTGATGAAGTCGGTGCGCCTGGGGCATCGCCTGGATGACCCGCGCAATGTCGAGGTCCTGCAACGCTGGGCCATCATCTGCAAGGGACTGCCCGACAACGCGCTGATGCAGGTCATCCCGCAGACCCTGCGCGCCCTGTTGCGTCAGGACAGCACCTCAGAACGACTGATCGCTTGCGGCATTTCGCTGCACCATCCGTTGCAGCACGAAGCCATTGCCCCCTACGTGATCAGCTATCGCCGCTACATGGCGGCGCGCGGCCACGACCCCAAGGATGAGCAGGCCCGCCGCACCATTGATGCGCTGCGGGCGGAACTGCGTGCCCTGCATGACCAGTTCAACATGGTGTTCGATCAGGTCGCCGGGCTGGAGCAGGAACGCGAACGCCTCGCCATCGACAACGACAGCCTGCAACAGCAGGTCTTGGCCGAACGGGTGCGCGGCGAGGACGCATTGCGCCGCCTTGCCGAAGCGCGCGACAACGCCCAGCGCCTATTCCGGCTCTATCTGTACATGCTGAAGGAAGAACGGTCGCGGCTGTCCAACGACCCCCGCCGCGAGCGCCTGCTGACCGCTGAAATCGCCGTCGAAACCCACGCCGCGACCCTGGAGGCCCTTGGCGCGCGGTCGGAGGTGGAGGACACCGCGCTCGGCATCCTGGGCGAGGACTTGTTCGCGGAATACTTCCACGGCCCGGAGAATCCAGCGCGCCTGCCGCCCGATATGGCACCGGAACCCGATGTCGCGCCTGAACCCGAGGCCAACGCCAAGGCGGGCGAGGAACCCCGGCCGTCGAACATCCACGTCCTCAGACGCACTCCGTAAAATCGCGGTCGCCGTTGAGCCGTTACCGCATGGCAAACAGCTCCTGGTGAAACCGGCGCGCGGGAAGTCCGTGCGCGGCAAAATCCGTGCGGAGGTGGTGGCCGAGACCGGCCGGGCCGCAAAACCAGATGCTGGCATCGCGCCAATGCGGCACGTTCTGCCGAATGCGCTCTCCGCTGAGACGGCCATCGACGTCATCAACCAACACATGCAGGCGCACGCCGGCGGCAGCGGCGTCGACGGACAGTTTCGCCAAGGCCTCGGCATCGTAATCGGCGGTGGGGTGGAACAGGTCGATGGTCTGGGACGGCCGGTCCGCAGTCGCGGCCAATTCTTTCATGCGGGCGATGAACGGCGTAATGCCAATGCCGCCCCCCACCCAGATCTGGTGCGGCTGGGTATCGTCGAAGGTGAAGCACCCATAGGGTCCCTCGACCTTGACCGTTTGGTCGACGTGCAGCTTTTCGCGCAGTCGCCGGGTATGATCGCCCAGTTCCTTGACAATGAACGTGATTTCGCGATCAGCGTCGTTCCAGGCCGAAGCGATGGTGTACGGGTGATGCCCTTCGGAGGAGTCCGAGGTGACAAAGGCGAATTGACCCGGCTTGTGCCCCGGCCAACCCTGCGGGACCCTGATGCGGACTTCGAGCGCCTTAACGCCGGGATAGTGCTGGAGCGCTGCGATTCTACCTTGCGCCTGACGCCCGACCGCCACCCGGCGCAGCAGGACAATGACCGCAGCAACGGTCCCCGCCGCCATCAATAGCCCCATCACGAGGCCGAGCGGCGACGCCCAAGTGGAGAACGTCGTCAGGACCACCGCATGGAACACCAGCACCAGATAGGCGACGGCAAGCAAACGATGCGTCTTGAAGAACTGGCGATAGGGCAGCGCCTTGATCAGAGCCAGCGCGATGAGCACCACCACAGCGTAAAAGGCCCACTCACCCGTCCCTTCGGCGGCACCGCGCAGGGTCGAGAATACCTGCTCAATCACGGTGTCCGGCACCGGGCGCGGCCCACGCTGCGGGCGTTCCAGCCAGCCCCAGCCGACGGCCCATTTAGGCCCCTTGGCCCACAGCCAATGAACGACAGCAACCACCAGGGCGGTGATGCCCAGCCACTTGTGCAGGCGGTACATCTTGTCGAGTCCGCCGAACCACGGCTCGGGCCAGCGCGGCCGCAGAGCCAGGATCATGGCCACGCTCATGCAGGCGATGGCGATGATACCCGTGTACTGCACCATGGCGGCGCGAACATCAAAGAATGTGGACGACTCAAATATGGCAGGGTCAGCCGCAATCCACAGCGCGGTCAAAATCGCCAGCATGCCCCACAAAGAGACCCGAATATTCGCCATTTCATGCACCGTTTACCCTAAATTTTGGTGCATTCCTTATAGCCATATCCTCCTGAACCGAACCTGAACCGAGGAGAAAGGGTCTGAAGGATGTCGTCCAGGCCCTTCTGTCCCTCACGGGGCTGTCACCCGCCCGCGGCATCACCCGCTGCGGTCTGGAGATAATTGGGCAGACCGACCGAGTTGATCAGAGTCAATTGAGTCTCGAGCCAGTCGATATACTCCTCGACCTCCTCAAGGATCTCCCGCAGTTCATGCCGGGTGACGAAATCCGATACGCTCTCGCACAGCGTTATGGCCGACACCAGGGCAACGTGTTCACCCTGCGCCATCTTGAGGTCGTTGGCGAGAATCTCGGGGACATTTTCACCGATGAGCAGCTTGCCCAGATCCTGAAGGTTGGGCAGACCTTCCAGGAACAAAGTCCGCTCGATTACATCGTCGGCAGCCTTCATCTCGTCGATGGACTGCTTGTAGATGGCCTTGCCCAACGCCGCAAAGCCCCAGTTTTTCAGCATCCTGGAATGCAGGAAATACTGGTTTATGGCCGTGAGCTGGATCTTGAGCACACCGTTCAGGGCGGCGATTACCTTCTTGTCACCTTGCATGGCGGCGTCTCCCGGCCTCAGTTGGACGAACTGGCGGACAGACTACCCGCCGCCGACTGGAGGTAGTTGGGCAGCCCCATGGCGTCGATCAGCCGGAGTTGCTGCTCCAGCCAATGGGTATGGTCTTCTTCCGTGTCGGCCAGAAGCTCACGCAGCATGTTACGCGTCTCGAAGTCCTGCTCGCCCTCGCACACCATGATGGCGGAGCGCAGCGCCGTCACGACGGACAGCTCGTATGCCAGATCGTTACGCAGCATTTCGGGGACGTCCTTGCCGACAGTCAGGGTGTCGCGCGCCCCGACATCAGGCGTGCCTTCAAGGAACAGGATGCGCCGCATGATCTTGTCGGCGTGCTCCAACTCCTCCTCGCGCTCATGGGCGATCCGCTCATAGAGGTGGTGATAGCCCCAGTCCGCGAACATGCGGGAATGGGCGAAGTATTGGTCTGCCGCCGTGAGTTCAGCAGTCAGCAACTTTCCAAGGGTCTCCAGGACCTTCGGGCTTCCCTTCATGGTAGATCTCCTTAAATGGGCAACTACCTGTGCGCCAGAGACGTCGTGTCGCCCCCTCCCATCCCTGCCTCCTGCGCGTGACGTCACACAGGGCAAGACTAGTCATTTGGAGGCCAATGCACTAGCGCGATTGCAAGCAGTATCAGACCAAGCCCTCCAGGTGCAGCGGCAACTGGGCGCTCAATTGGCGAGCATCGCCAGCAGATATCCTCCATGCATTGAGCCTTACGCCTGAATGCGGCACGATACTCCGCGCCATGAGCCGGTTGTCAGCCGAAATAAGATCAGGGGGAGGAAAAATCATGGGACCGATTATCAGGATCTTCGGCGTTACGATAGCTGCCGTGCTGGTCGCAGCAGGGCCGGCGGCGGCGGCCCTGGACGTCCAGAAAGTTGCGGACGGTGTCTATGCTCTGGTGGGTCCCCTGGAACAGCGGAACGCTGAAAATCTGGGCAACAACGCCACCTTTGGCGCAGTAGTCACCAATGACGGCGTTGTCCTGATTGACAGCGGTGGCTCGGCGGCCGGCGCGCAGGAGATCGAGGAGGCGCTGGCGACGGTCACCGACCAACCGGTGCGCCTGGTGATCAACAGCGGCGGCCAAGACCACCGCTGGTTCGGCAACGGCTGGTTCCGCGACCAGGGTGCCCGCATCATTGCGGCGGAGGCCGCAGTCGCCGACCATGCCAGCCGCCTGGACGACCAATTCGCCACCATGCGCGCCATGGTCGGCGAGGCCACACTGAAAGGCACCACCCCCGTAACGGCAAGCGAAACGTTCGACGATGCCCTGGACCTCACCCATGGCGGGGTGCGCTTCGAACTGTGGATGGTCGGCCCCGCGCACACCCCGGGGGACACCATCGTCTGGCTGCCCGAGAGCCGCGTCGTCTTCGCCGGGGATGTTGTCTACATGGACCGGATGCTGGGCGTCGGGCCGCAATCGGACTCGCGCCACTGGCTGGAGGCGTTCGAGAGGATAATCGCCCTGGAGCCGGTGATCGTCGTCCCCGGGCACGGCGCCCCTGCCCCGCTGTCAAAGGCCCGCGCGGAAACCTATGACTACCTGCGCCACCTCCGCGCGGAGGTCGGCAAGGTGATCGAGGCCAACGGCGACGAAGTGGCGGCGACCAAGGTCGACCAGTCGCCGTTCGCTCACCTTGCCGTCTTCACCGAAATCAGTGGCCGCAATGCCCAGCAGGTCTTCATGCAGATGGAATGGGAATAGAGTCAACGCCACTTGCCGGACCGTCAGGCACCGACTATCGTTCATCGACGAATAACGAAGTAGGACTCCATGACTGAACAATATGCTTTGGACGCCGACAGTGTCGCGGCTGCTGCCAAGGCCTTGGCGCATCCTGCTCGGGTCCGCATCATTCAGTTCCTGATCGACAAACGGTCCTGCATCGGCGGCGATATCGTCAACGAGATCGGACTGGCTCAGTCCACGGTTTCCGAGCACCTGCGCATTCTCAAGGACACTCGCATCATCACGGGCGAAATTGAACGGCCCCGCGTCTGCTATTCCCTGAACCCGCAGGGGCTGATCGCTCTCTCTATCTTCCTCCAAGCGGCGGCCGCCGAACCGTCTCCGGCAGATGGGCCGTGCTACGCAGCCCCGCAACCGCGTTGACCCTGGAGACGCCTCCGATCATGTCCGTTTTCGACCGCTTCCTTTCCCTCTGGGTAGCCCTGTGCATCATTGCCGGGATCGCCCTGGGGTCCCTGTTCCCCGGCCTGTTTCAGACTCTGGCAGGCTGGGAGTACGCCTCCGTCAATCTTGTGGTGGCCATCCTGATCTGGGCGATGGTGTACCCGATGATGGTGGCCGTCGACTTCACGAGCCTCAAACACATCGTTGACCGGCCGAAGGGCCTCATCATCACCGTGGTCATCAACTGGCTGATCAAGCCATTCACCATGGCTGCCCTGGGCGTGCTGTTCTTCGAGCACGTATTCGCCGACCTGATCGACCCCGCCAACGCCGGGCAGTACATCGCCGGCCTCATCCTGCTGGGTGCGGCGCCGTGCACGGCCATGGTGTTCGTGTGGTCGCACCTGACCAAGGGCGACCCCAACTACACCCTGGTCCAGGTATCACTCAACGACATCATCATGGTGTTCGCCTTCGCGCCGCTGGTGGCTTTCCTGTTGGGCGTGACGGACATCGCGGTGCCGTGGGAAACTCTGCTGCTATCGGTCGGGCTGTACGTGGTGATCCCGCTGGCCGCAGGGGCGGCGACCCGTGCCGCGCTGGTGCGCAGGAGCGGTGTCGCGGCGGTCGGCCGGTTCACATCTTCGGTGAAACCGGTTTCGATTCTCGGCCTGCTGGCGACGGTGGTGCTGTTGTTCGGGTTCCAGGGCCATGTCATCCTGGAACAGCCCCTGCTGATTGCCCTGATCGCCGTACCGCTGCTCATCCAATCCTACGGTATCTTTTTCATCGCCTATGGTGCGGCATGGCTGTGGCGGGTGCCCTACAATGTGGCTGCGCCCTGCGCCCTGATCGGCACTTCCAACTTCTTCGAACTGGCCGTCGCCGTGGCCATCGGACTGTTCGGTCTGGACTCCGGCGCCGCCCTTGTTACCGTGGTCGGCGTACTGGTGGAGGTGCCGGTGATGCTGTCCCTGGTCGCCTTCGCCAACCGCACCCAGAAGCACTTCCCCATCGAAGACCCGGCCCCCAACTCCTGCCCCGCCGGCCCGCCACGTCATGAGGAGAGCAGCTAAGGCCGGTGCTCGGCATTCTTCCAGCGAAAAAACAAAAAAAGAGCCACGCATCAAGCGTGGCCCAAGTTTAGGGAGGAAACGTCCAAGAAAGACAACACAGCCTCGCCGAGGGCGATGGACACGCCGTGTTGCGATGCACAATATCGCAGACATCATAAGCACTGTAAAGGTAAAATTTTCCCAAGCGCGGTCAACGCGTTAGCGCTCCAAAAAAGCCCGCAACGCACTGCAATATATTGGGCATGGGCAACGCCCGTTTGGCGGCTATTGAAGCGCGGCCTGGGTTCCCGGCGTCTGCCAGCCGTTTTCCAGCGCAATGCGCACGGCCTGGGCGCGATTGGCGGCGCCCAATTTGCGGTAGATGTTGCGCAGGTGGACCTTCACGGTGATTTCCTGCACCGTCAGTTGCCGGGCGATTTCCTTATTGGTGCCGCCAGCGATCATCAGGGTCAGGATATCCCGCTCACGGGCGCTGAGTTTGTCGAGCAACGACCCGCTGGGTTCCCCACCCCCGTTGGCACCCCGCCGGGTGAAGCCGCCACCTTCGACGGCTGCCTCCAAGGCGAACGCCGGGAAGAACCGTTCCCCACTCAGCACGAGGCGCAGAGCATTCTGCGTCGCCGGTCCTCCAAAGGTCTTGGGGATATAACCGGCGGCCCCCTCCTGAAGAGCCATGACAACATCGTCGATTTCGACCGAGGCGGAGAGAATCACCACCGGTGTCTCGGGGAAGCGACGCCGGAAGTTGGCAAGTCCGCCCTCCTGCATACCCGGCATCCGAAGGTCGAGAATCACCAGGGTCGGAACGGCACCTTCGACCGCCTCTTCCATGGCCCGATCGTAGGACTCGGCCTCAACCACCTCGACTTCCGCTGCAAGCTCATCAAGGAAAGGTCGGATTCCGGCCCGCACCAGTTCGTGGTCGTCTGCCAGAATAATCCGCATGCCTCACCCTCCTCGCCAGCCGAAACTGTCTATTTAAAAATCTACCCGATTGGATAGTAGCGTCAATCTAGTCCGGGCTGTACCTGTAAAATGATGCGCTGCCGTATCCTTTCGTGCACGGAAATGATACCTTCGCCTCTCTTCGTGCAGACGCGCGTCAGCTTTTTGAGGTTCTGACGCGGAAAGGACTCTAATGGCCCTACTCGATTGGAACGATAAAATGAGCGTTGGAGTTCCGGCGCTCGACGAGGATCACAAAAAGTTGTTGGCTTTGGTCAACGAGTTGCACTCCGTCGTGCGCAAGCAGGCCCCCCCCAGCATCATCGACCGGGTGATGCGGGATTTGGTGAGCTACGCCGATTACCATTTCGAAGCTGAGGAGCGTCTGCTCCGCATGGCCCGCTATCCCGATCTGGAAACTCATCAAGCCTGCCACGAGGGATTGCGCAAGCAGGTGGATGCGCTGCAGGAACGCCTTAGCCGCGAAGGCCATGCGGTCCGGCTCCAGATGTTCGACTTCCTATCGGATTGGCTCATGCGGCATATCCTGGGCGAGGACATGAAATACAAGGACACCCTGGCCGCACGGGCGCGCCCCAAGATGGCTGCTGAGTCCTAATACAGCACCCGATCCGTTTTCCTAAGCCAAGCCGCGAAGCCCTTCGCGGCTTCGGCGGGCAATATTCGGGTCATAGGCAATCGCCGCTGATCGGGGGGAAGGGCAACCTCGGCGTAAAGGTCGGCATCGTCGAAGCCGATGGCGGCTGCGCCGGCCCGGTCATTGGCGTAGTAAATATGATTGAGGCGCGCCCAGTAGATGCCCGCCAGACACATCGGGCACGGCTCGCAGCTGGTATAGAGGTCCGCGCCTTCCAGTGAAAAGCGGCCCAGGGCAAGACACGCGGCGCGGATGGCGACCATCTCGGCATGGGCCGTCGGGTCGTTGGTGGCAACCACTTGGTTCCACCCTTCCCCGATGATCTCACCATTGAGGACCACCACGGCCCCGAACGGCCCACCCTCGCCATTGGCCGAGTGTTCAGCCGCCAGTTCTATGGCACGCCGCATGAATCGCGCATGGTCTGTCATGCCACCCCCGCCGGCTTGGGGCCACCAGTTGCCCAATCGAGAAGCTGAACCGTGTGCACCACGGGAATGCGGGTCGCCTCGCCGATGTGCATGAGGCAGCCGATGTTGCCGGTGGCTATCACGTCGGGCTGCACCGCTTCCAGGCTGGCTGACTTGCGTGCCTGAAGCTGGGTCGACAGTTCCGGTTGCATCAGGCTGTAGGTCCCGGCCGAGCCGCAGCACAGGTGCGAATCGACGGGTTCGCGCACCGTGAACCCGGCCTCGGCCAGCAGAGCCTTGGGCAGATCGCGGATTTTTTGCCCATGCTGGAGCGAACACGCGGCGTGGTAAGCCACCTGCACGCCGCGCGTCTGTGGGCGCGTCTGTTCGCGCGACGTGAGGCCCAGCGCGGCGATGACCTCGGACACGTCGCGGGCCAGCCCGGCAATGCGGGCCGCCTTGTCGGCCCACTGCGGGTCGGCGGCGAGCATGTGGCCGTAGTCCTTGACCGTGGTGCCGCAGCCCGAGGCATTAACCACCACGGCATCCAGCCCCTCGCCCTCCAGTTCAGCGGTCCAGGCATCGATGTTGGCGCGGGCGAAGGCCATGCCCTGCTCCTCCTTGCCCAGATGATGGACCAGCGCGCCGCAGCACCCCTGCCCCTTGGCGACCACCACCTCGGCCCCCAGGCGGGTCAGCAGGCGCACCGTGGCCTCGTTGATTTCCGGGTGGAGCACCGGCTGGACGCAGCCGGTCAGCAGGGCGACGCGCATCTTGCGCAGTCCCGGTGTTTTCCAGACTCCGGGCTTGCCGGTCGGCGTGGAAGCGGGCAAGGTCCCCGGCGCGGCATCGAGCATGGCACGCAGGCGGCTCGGCATCATGGCGGCCAGCGGCTTGCCCAGGCGCGAGGCCCGCATGGCGGCGCGGAAGCGGCCCGGATAGGGCATCACCTCAGCCAGCATCCGCCGCATCATGCGGTCGGGCAGCGGCCGCACATACGTTTTCTCGATATGCACGCGGGCATGATCGACCAGATGCATATAGTCCACCCCCGACGGGCAGGTGGTCATGCACGACAGGCACGACAGGCACCGGTCGATGTGCTTGACGATCTTTTCAGTGGCTGGCTTGTCCTTTTCCAGCATGTCCTTGATGAGATAGATGCGGCCGCGCGGGCTATCCAGTTCATCACCCAGCAGGACATAGGTCGGGCAGGTCGCGGTGCAGAACCCGCAGTGCACGCACTTGCGCAGAATGGAGTCGGCCTGCGCGATGGAGCGCCGCTTCTTCTGCTCGTCGGTAAAATGTGTCTGCATCAGAAATCCGCCACCATGCGTCCGGGGTTGAACACCCCGCCGGGGTCCATGCTCTGCTTGAGCCGCCTGTTCAGGGCGGCCAGCGCGGGGGGCTGCGGTTGGAACGGGGCCACCCGCTCTCGCACGTCACTCGGGGCACGAATGAGGGTCGCGTGGCCGCCGTCCACATGAGCCACGGCGCCGCGCACGGCCTCCACCCCCGCGTCGGGAGCAGCGGCGGCCAGCGCCACCCACACCAGCCCGCCGCCCCAGTCATAGAACGCCTCGGCCGGAACGCTGTGCCGGATGTGCGATACCACCTGCGCCGCCGTGGCCGGGGGCACCGACAGGCGCCAGATCAGGCGGTCCGCCGGCGTCGCCAAAGGGGCCACCTGGGCCACATCGTCCCAGAACCGCAGCGACCGCGTGGTGTGCAATTCCTCGGTCTGGCCGTAGGGACCGAGTTCGTTGCGCAGGGCCTCGCACCGCCACGCCACCGACGGTTCCGGTCCCTCGACCCTCAGCGCCGTGGTGGACGTACCCGGCAGGTGGGCGGCGGCGGACACCTCGTGGCGGCTGCGCAGGGCATCGCCCATGCAACGCACGGCGGTTTCGTCGTCGAGTCCCATGACCAGCACCGTGCGGACCTTTTCTGGGCGCGGCAGAACCTTGACGGTGATCTCGGTCAGCGCCGCCAGGGTGCCATAGGCGCCACACAGCAGCTTGGACAGGTCGAACCCGGTGACGTTCTTGACCACCTTGCCGCCGGCCTTGAACGCCGCGCCATTGCCGCCGACGCCGCGCAGGCCCAGCACGTGATCGCGCGCCGCACCGGCGGTCGGACGGCGCGGCCCCGCCAGATTACATGACACCACGCCGCCGAGCGTTCCTTCGCCGCCCGCCGTGCCGAGCAAGCCACGCAGGTCCGGCGGCTCGAACGCCAGATGCTGGCCTTTCTCCGCCACCGCGGCGCGGATATCCTCCATGGGCGTCCCGGCCCACGCGGTCAGGACCAGTTCGGCCGGTTGGTAGTCGATGATGCCCGACAGACCGCCAAGGTCCAGCACATGGTCGGCCAGCACCGGGCGGCCGAGCGCCTGCTTTGACCCCAAGCCCTGCACCGCCAGGGTATTGCGGCAGTCGGTGGCCCAGGCCACGACCTCGACCAGTTCGGCCTCGGTCCGGGGGCGGAAAATGTCGCTCATAAGGTCAGAACCTCGGCAGGTCGGGGAACGGCAGACGGCCGCCGGTAACGTGCAGCTTGCCCAATTCGGCGCAGCGGTGGAGCGTCGGGTAGACCTTTCCGGGATTAAGCAGATGGCCAGGATCAAAAGCGCATTTGATGCGTTGCTGCTGCTTGATGTCATCGTCGGTGAACATATAGGGCATCAGATCGCGCTTCTCGACGCCCACGCCGTGTTCGCCGGTCAGCACGCCCCCCACATCGACGCACAGCTTGAGGATATCGGCCCCGAACTCCTCGGCCCGTTCCAGTTCGCCGGGCTGGTTGGCGTCGAACAGGATGAGCGGGTGAAGGTTGCCGTCTCCGGCGTGAAAGACGTTGGCGACGCGTAAGCCATGACGCTGGGAAAACACCTGCATGCGCTTGAGCACAGCGGGAAGCTCGCCGCGCGGGATGGTGCCGTCCATGCACAAGTAGTCGGGGCTGATCCGCCCCACCGCC
>JBAYSM010000064.1:0-16645 GCA_041676205.1 Rhodospirillaceae bacterium
AATGCAGTTGCAGAAAGTGTCCTGGGCGGGCCTTCGTTCTTCTCCCGTAACATTTCCTGCGGCGGTTCTTGTTGAGGCGGGGCATGAGCACGACAAAAGCATCTTATACCATAGCGTGCTCGTCGGTTTTCCGCGATGCCGTGCTCGCCTTGGCGGCACGACGGGCGGTGAATGCGGGCGATCTGGCGCGGTCGATCATGTTGGCGGTGCCCGAGTCGGTTATCGCGGCGTTTCCCGATCCCGGCGACCCGCCGCCCGATGACCGCGAAACGGTGGTCATGCAATCGGGTGCATCGGAGGGACGTCCGTGGCGCCGCAAGCCGCGCCTTCAGGTCCGCCTTCCTCCCGGCCTTAGCCCACAAATGGTGCGGAAGGCGTTGAATCTTGCGCTTTCGCTCGATCACGGAACGATGACGCTGGCGGTCGAGGACCCTGCCGCGCCAGCCCCTGAACCGCCCCTACCCCCGCCGGTGCAGCCGGATCCCCACCCCGCCCTTTTGGCCGAGGTGGCGCGTCTGCGCGATGAGGTTGAACGTCTTCACGCCGTCGTCGGGGCATTGTCCTTCATGCCCCTTCCGGCTGGCGTGCAGTCCCGATCAGAGGCGTTGCACGTCCTTGGGTTCGCGCCGGAGTCAGACCCGGACGCTCGGGAACTGCGTGGGCGGTTCCGCATGCTGGCGACGATTCACCATCCCGACGGCACGTTCGGCAACCACGACCGCATGAGCCAGCTCAATGCCGCCATGGATATCCTGCGTCGGCGTTGACGCGGATCAGCGTCCGCCCAAACCCGCCGCCGCAGCGTCCATGATCTGGGCCAGAGTGATGTCGCGGTCGGTCAGGCCGCCGGTGTCGTGGGTCGTCAGTGTCACCTCTACCCGATTGTAAACATTCGTCCATTCCGGGTGGTGGTTGATCTTTTCAGCGGCCAGGGCACACTTGGTCATGAAGGCAAAGGCGGCCTGGAAATCGGCGAAGCGGAAGGAGCGCGTGATGGCATTCCGGCCCGGCATTTCCGTCCACGCGGGCAGGCTGGACAGGGCGTCCCGGCGCTGTATTCCCTCAAGCGTGTGAACCATTTGATTTCTCCTGGATTCGCCACCCCAAACTCCAGACAATGGGAACCCCCGTGGCAGCCTGCAAGGTGGTCGCGCCCGTTGTCACTTGGATATGCTTTCATGACCGCCGATCCGTCCTTCACCACTGCTCCGACCTTGGCCGACATCGACGCGCTTGCCCGCCGTTCCTGTGAGGACTTGCCCAAGGCGTTGGCTGGATACATCGCCGGCGTTGTCATCCAGGTCCAGGACTTCCCCGACGAGGATGTCGAGCGCGACATGGAGTTGGAAAGCCCGTTCGACCTGTTGGGGCTGTACCAGGGTGTGGCGTTGACCGAAAAATCGGTCCATCACGTCGTTGAACAGCCCGACATGATCTTTCTGTATCGCCGTCCGCTGCTCGATTATTGGTGCGAAAGCGGCGAAGATCTGACCGACCTCATCCGCCACGTCATCATCCACGAGATCGGCCATCACTTTGGCTTCTCCGATGACGACATGGATCGCATCGAAGACGCTGAATAGACCGTTGCCGCCAGAACCACGAGGAATTCCCCCCATGACCGTGACGCCGCTCCCCCCCGACGCCCTCTATGGCGCCGTGGACCCGGCCCTCATCCCCTTTGCGACCACCGCCGAGGCCCCCGAGCATGATGCCCCGGTCGGCCAGGATCGCGCGGTCGAGGCGGTGCGCTTCGCCATCGGCATGAACGGCGAGGGGTACAACCTGTTCTGCATGGGGCCGGAGGGCACCGGCAAGGCCAGTCTGGTGCGCCGTTTCCTGCGCCAGACGGTTCAGGACATGCCGGTTCCCGATGACTGGTGTTATGTCCACAACTTCGTGGAAACACATCGGCCTCGGGCGTTGCGGCTTCCGGCCGGGCGGGCGCGCCATTTTGCCAAGGCCATGGATCGGCTGGTCGAGGACTTGCGCCACGCCCTGCCCGCTGCCTTCGAGACCGACGAGTACCGTAACAAGCGCAAGGCCATCGACCGCGCCTTCAAGGAACGGCAGGACGAAGCCCTTGAGGGGACTCAGGAAAAGGCCGAAGGAAAGGGCATCGCACTGGTCCGTACGCCGGTCGGCCTCGCCCTGGCACCGATCAAGGACGGCGAGGTCCTCGGCCCCGACGAGTTCAAGCAACTGCCCGACGACGAGCAGGAGCGCCTCAAGGACGTGATGGGCGCGCTGCAGAAGGAACTGGAGGAAACCCTGCGGTCCGTGCCGCGCTGGGAACGCGACAAGCGTGACCAGATCCGCGATCTCGACCGTGCCGTGACCGATCAGGCGGTGGCGCATTTCATCGGCGATTTGCGCGATGCCTATGACGACTGCCCCAAGGTTCTGGACTATCTGGAGGAGGTCCATCAGGACATCCTGGATACCTTCGCCGCCTTCCTGCCCGACAGCGGCGAGGCGCCGGACGGTCTGCCGCCCTTCATGCGGGCCGAAGGCAGCGACGCCCGGTTCCGCCGCTATCAGGTCAACGTGCTGGTCCACCATGACCATAACGGCGGCGCGCCGATGGTCGAGGAAGACCACCCGACCCAGCCCAATCTGGTCGGCCGTATCGAGCACATGCAGCAGTTCGGCGCCCTGGTCACTGACTTCAACCTGATCAAGCCGGGTGCCCTCCACCGCGCCAACGGCGGGTTTCTGATGGTCGAGGCGCGCAAGCTGCTGATGAACCCGTTTGCCTGGGATGACGTCAAGCGGGCCTTGCGCAAGCGCGAGGTCCGCATCGAGGCTCCTGGTGCCGCGTGGGGCATCTGGTCAACCCAGTCGCTGGACCCCGAGCCTATCCCGCTCGACGTCAAGGTGGTGCTGCTGGGCGAACCGATGGTGTTCTACATGCTGTCGGACTACGACGCCGATTTCCGCGAGTTGTTCAAGGTGGTGGCCGATTTCAACGTGCGCATGGACCGCTCGGCCGACAACACGCGCGATTTGGCCCTGCTGCTGGCCTCCATGGCGCGCGAAAAGCAGGTGCGGCCGCTGGACCGCTCGGCCATCGCGCGGGTGATCGAGCACGGCGCCCGGCTGGCCGACGATCAGGCCAAGGTGGTCACGCACATGAGCGACCTGTGCGACCTGATGCGCGAGGCCGAATATCACGCCCGCCAGGACGGTGGCGCCGTGGTCACGGCCGCCCATGTGCGCGCCGCCATCGACGCCAAGCGCCGCCGTTCCGACCGCATCCCGCTGGCCATGCGCGAGGAGATCGAGCGCGAGACCATTCACATTGCCACCACGGGCACCTGCATCGGCCAGATCAATGGGCTGGCGGTCATCGAGATCGGCCCCAATGCCTTTGGCCGCCCCAGCCGCATTTCGGCCCGCGTGCGCGTCGGGCGCGGCGAGTTGATCGACATCGAGCGCGAATCCGACCTCAGCGGCTCGATTCATTCCAAGGGCGTATTGATTCTGACATCCTTCCTGTCGTCGCGCTTTGCCGAGGACCAACCGCTCAGTCTGACCGCCTCGCTGGTGTTCGAGCAATCCTATGGAATGATCGACGGTGACTCGGCCTCAAGCACCGAACTCTATTGCCTGATGTCGGCCCTGGCCGAAACGCCCATCCGTCAAGGGCTGGCCGTGACGGGGTCGGTGGACCAATTCGGCAAGGTCCAGGCCATCGGCGGTGTGAATGAGAAAATCGAAGGGTTCTTCGATCTGTGCGCGGCGCGCGGCCTCACCGGAGAGCAAGGGGTTCTCATCCCAGCCAGCAACACAAAGCACCTGATGCTGCGCGAGGACGTGGTCGATGCCGTGCGCAACGAGCAGTTCCACATCTATCCCGTGGAAAGCGTCGACCAGGGCATCGAGATCCTGACCGGCATCCCCGCCGGAGTGCGCGACGAGCGCGGCGATTATCCCCACGGCACCATCAACCGGCTGGTCGCCGCACGGCTGGCCAGCTTTACCCGCAAGGCCCGCCGCCACGCCCACGATGGCGGCGACCGCCACCGCCCACCGCCGCGCCGGTCGTCCCGAGCGATTGACGACGAGGATGACGGCGGGGAGGAGTGAGGTCAGGCAGGCTGCCTCTGCCGCGGCATTAAGGGCGCCGTTTGGGGGGGTTGTTGACCAACCGGATGCCGACGGCGACCAGCACTCCCGCGACCAGCAGGCCGGGTGTCAGCGGTTCGCCGAGCAACAGGCCGCCGGCCAGCATCCCGAACAGCGGGGTCAGGAACGAGAATGCGGCGAGCCGGCCCGCCGGATACTTGGTGATCAGCCAGAACCATGTGAGGTAGGTGACGAACGCCACGCCGATGGTTTGATAGGCGATCCCCGCCACGGCCAGGCCGCTGACCGGGATGGCGCCGCTCAGGACGGCCCAGGACTCGCCGAGGCCCAGCGAGGCCACCGGCAGGATCAACGCAGACACCACAAGCTGATAGAGCAGCGTCTTGACCGCCGGCGCACGGGCAAGGCTGCTGGTCTTGATGAGCACCGTGGTCGCCCCCCACAGCACGGCGGCGACCAGGATCATGGCATCGCCGATCATTTGGGATGCGGTGGGCATGCGCAGGCCGTCGGAAAAGGCCGCCACCACGCCGACGAACGCGCACACCAAGCCGAACCCCTGCCACCGGTTCAGGCGTTCGCCGGGGATCAGCAGGTGGACGCCCAACGCGACCACGAATGGCGCGGTATAGAGGAACAACACGCCGCGCGACGCCGTGGTGTACTCCAGCCCCCAATAGAGGAACACGAACTCCACGCCGAACAACGTGCCGGCCCCGATCCCGGCCCACAGGGTGCCGTCGGAGGTGAACAGCCGGGTCCGCCGCGTTCTCGCCCACAGCCATACCAGGAGACCGGCGCCGAGGGAGCGGATGGCCGCCTGAAGCACCGGCGGCACTTCCGCCACGGCCACTTTGATGGCGACGCTTTGGAGACCCCATGCCGCACACAAGGCGAGCATGATGAGGATGGCTCGTCCGTTAAGGTGGTCGTAAGTCAATTTTATGAGGGATCCATTTGTGACCACAGAGTCATACGTAAGCTTCTATGGCCTATGGCCGGTTTGAAATTATGTTTATAACCCTGTAATACACCATCCCATAAGCCGCTAAGGCATACATTTAGGGACCGAGAGGAGCTTCACGGTGCTCATTCAATGGGACGACGCATGGCGCGTTGGCAACTCAGCGATCGACTATGACCATCAGATGCTGGTCAACATCACCAACCAGCTTTATCACCTCAAGCAGATGCCGCGCGCAAAGAACGCGGAGGTCAAGCGCCTCCTCGACCAGCTCGTCGACTACGTGAAGCGCCATTTCGAGCGGGAAGAGGCCATTTTCATGGCTTCCGACTACCCGCACAAGAACTCCCACAAGGCCATGCACCGTGACCTGACCAAGGTCGTGGAAGACATTGCAACGGTGTTCGGCCGGGAACCCGATCTCCTGAACTTCGACGAGATCATGGACTTCCTGAAGCGCTGGCTAATGGACCACATCCTCAAGCACGACATGGGCTACAAGGACTTCATCAACGGTTCAGCAAAGAAGCGCACCGCTGCCTGAGGTCGGGCAGCACCGTGTCCTCGAACCACGGATGGCGCTTGCGCCATCCGGTGCTGCGCCAACTAGGGTGCGGAAGCGGGAACGTGGCCGGGGTATAGTCGTGCCACGCCGCCACCGTCTCGGTCATGGTTGGCTTGCGATCGCGGCCCAGGTGCCAGCGCTGGGCATACTGGCCGACCAAAAGCGTCAACTCCACCGCAGGCAGGGCGCCGCGTAGTGCGTCGTGCCACAACGGGGCGCACTCCGGGCGCGGCGGATTATCGCCGCCCTTGGGATCGCGGCCTGGATAGCACAGTCCCATCGGGATGATGGCGACCCGCGCCTCGTCATAAAACGTGTCGCGGTCCACGCCCATCCAGAACCGCAACGTATCCCCCGACGCGTCATTCCACGGCACCCCGGTCTGGTGAACTTTGGTGCCAGGGGCTTGCCCGACGATCAACAGCCGGGCCGTCTCGGACACCCGGAACACCGGACGCGGCCCCAGCGGCAAATGCCCGTCGCATATCCGGCATGCGCGGGCACGGGCGGCGATTTGCTCCAGTTGTTCAGCCATGGGGCCTCCGTTTTTTGAGGGAAGGACTGGGCGCTGCCCAGGCCCGCAAAGGGCCTCGGCCCTTTGATCCCATGAAGGTTCGTTCACTTCCTTTGCGCCGCAGGCATCTTTCCGGGCGTCACAATGCGCTGCGCGCGGCGCCCGCCTACTTTTTCACCATCGCCAACACCTCGTCCACGAAACGCGGCACCACCTCGGACGCCGGGCCGTACAGCGCGCGGTCGAACAGGCTCGCGCCGTTGGACGGATCGAGGTTGAGTTCCACCGTCTCGGCGCCTCCGACCTCTGCGACGTGCTGGACGAATCCGGCGGCGGGATAGACCGTGCCGGACGTGCCGATGGACAGGAACAGGCCACAGTCTTCCAGGGCGGCATAGATGCGTTCCATCTCCAGCGGAAGTTCGCCAAACCATACGACGTGGGGCCGCAAAGTACCGTTGCGGGAACAGTCCGGGCAGGTATCGCCCCGGCCCAAGTCGGCCCGCCAGTCAGCCACGGTCCCGCAGGCCGCGCAGCGGGCCTTGAACAACTCGCCGTGCATGTGCAGCGGGTTCTGGCTGCCAGCTCGTTCGTGCAAGTCGTCGATATTCTGCGTGACCAGAAGCACCTCGCCCGGCCACTCGCGTTCCAACCGGGCGAGGGCGTCGTGGGCGGCGTTGGGGTGCACGTCCGCTTCCAGCAGGCCGCGCCGCCGGGCGTTGTAGAAGGCATGGACATGGTCGGGGTCGCGGGCGAACGCTTCGGGCGTGGCGACGTCCTCCAGGCGGACCTGCGACCAGATGCCGCCCGCGCAGCGGAATGTGTCGAGGCCCGATTCCTTGGAAATTCCGGCGCCGGTGAGAATGACGATGGGCCTGGCCATGGGGTGCGGTCCTGTGTTGGGTGGGTCGGGCGATCCATGGTAATCCAGACAGAGTAACGATCCAGTCACAGTAACGATCCAGTCAGGGAAATGATCCGGGTGATGCAGAACCAATCGCAGTCCAAAATCGGCGTGTTATTCGTGTGTACGGGGAACATCTGCCGCTCGCCAACCGCTGAGGGTCAGTTCCGAGCCGCGGTCCGCGCGGCCGGGCTGGACGGTCGATTCACCATCGACTCGGCCGCCACCCACGATTACCACATCGGCAAGGGACCCGATGCGCGCACCGTGCAGGCGGCCCGGCGGCGGGGTCTGGACCTCGCGCCGTTGCGGGCCCGGCAGGTCGGGGTCGAGGACTTCGCGGCGTTCGACTACGTGGTGGCGATGGATCGCGGCCATCTGGAGATCCTGACCGCCCTGGCCCCGCCCGGAGCCGGGCACCGGATCAGTTTGTTCCTCGATCATGCGCCATCCGGCGGCCTGCGCGACGTGCCGGACCCCTATTACGGCGGCCCCGACGGGTTCGAGACGGTGCTGGACTTGGTCGAGACCGGATGCGCCGGGCTGCTTGCCCACATCCGCCGGACCGCGCCGCTGGGTGGCTGACATGACCGCAGAAGACGGATTCCCCCGCGTTGCGCCTGCCCTGTCCCCCGCCCTGGCGCGCATCGGGCGGGCCTATGGCGGCGCGGTGGAACGCCAAGGGCCGCGCGCTTCCGGGGTCGGCTGGTCATCGGAAGTGGCCCAGATGCTGAGATTGCGGACGCTGTTGCGGGTTCTGGACGGCGCGCCTGAGGACCGGCCGGTCAGCGTTCATGACTTGGGCTGCGGGTATGGGGCGCTGTGGCCCTTGCTGGCCGACCGCGCGCTGCCGCCGATATGCTCCTACGTCGGCTATGACATCAGCCGCCCGATGATCGCCCGCGCCCGCGGCCTCTATGGCGCCGAGCCTCGCGTGCGGTTCCTGCTGTCCGATGGGGCGCTGGAGGATGCGGATTATGGTTTCGTTTCCGGAACGTTCAATTTCCGCGATGGCGAACCCGATGACCTCTGGCGGCCCTATATCGAGGCCAGCCTAGAAGACTTCGCGGCGTCCTGTCGGGTGGGGCTGGCCTTCAACCTGCTGCACCAGCGCACCGCCAAGTTCCTCAAGCGCATGTACTACGCCGACCCCGCCGACATCGCCGCCTTCGCCCGCGCCAAGCTGGCGCGGGGCGGGACGGTGACGGTGATCGACGACTATCTGCCGGACGATTTTACGGTGCTGGTGCGGTTCGGGAGATAGGCCTTAAAGCGCCGTGCCCTGCATCAACTTGGGCAGGCGGCCGACGTCGCCCATGGCATGGCGCATGAAGAACGTCTTGAGGCCCGGCAGCTTGTTGACCGCGGCCAGCCCCAGGGTGCGGGCCAGGCGCAGCGGCGCGATGTCGTTGGAGAACAGGCGCACGATGCCGTCGGTCAGGCCGAGCATCAGCAGGTTGTCGAACCGCCGCCAGCGTTGATAGGTCTCCAGCACCCCGGCGCTGCCGGGGTCAATGCCCAGGCGGTGGGCTTCCACCAGTTGCTCGGCCAGGGCGGCGACATCGCGCAGGCCGAAGTTCATGCCCTGCCCGGCGACCGGATGCATGCCGTGGGCGGCGTCGCCGACCAGGACCAGGCGGCGGTCGATGTAGGTCGGGGCGAATTGCAGGGTCAGCGGATAGGCGAATCGCTTGCTGACCACCTTGACCTCGCCCAGAAACGTGCCGAACCGTTCCATCAACTCGGCGTGGAACATGTCGTCGTCCAGGGCCATGATGGACTCGACCAGCCGCGTCTTCTCGGTCCACACCAGCGACGAGTGATGGCCGCCAGGAAGTGGCAGGATGGCGAATGGCCCGGACGTCAGGAACCGTTCGTGCGCGGTGCCGCGATGGTCCTTTTCGTGCTGCACCGTCATGACAATGCCCGACTGGTGATAGGGCCACGATACCAGCCGGATGCCCGCCGCGTCGCGGACCTTTGACCGGCGGCCGTCGGCGGCGACCAGCAATTTCGCACGAATGGTGCGGCCATCGGTCAGGGTGGCCCACACGCCATCGGCCTCGCGCCCATGGTCGGCCATGCGGGCCGGGGCGATCAGCGTGGCCTTGTCTTTCAACTCGGCCAGACGGGCGAGGATCCCCAGGCGCATGGTGCGGTTTTCCGCCATGTAGCCCATGGGGCTGCCGACGGACTGGGAATCGTAATGCAGGTGCAGGGGACTGTCAGTGTCGGTCACGCGAATGTCGAGGATGGGCTGCACGCCGCCGCCCGGTCCGACGTGGCCGCTATCCATGTGACGCCAGATGCCGACGCCCTCGAGCACTCGCTGGCAGGCCAGGGCAATGGCCGACGCGCGGCCGTCATAGGTTTCTTCGACCAAGGCTTGCGGATCTTCGCTGTCGATGACCGCCACGCTGATGCCGTGCTGGGCCAGCGCACAGGCCAGCGTGCCGCCGACCAGCCCGCCCCCGACGATCAGGACATCGGCCAGGATGTCACGTGTGGAGGTATCCGAGATCTGGGTCATGGCGCCCGCTCCGTGATGAATTCCCGCGCCGCGGAATGTGGCCCTGCGTGGGGCTATTGTCCAGTCTCTTACCATATCGTTCGTAATGGAGGTACGGGACGTGGTGCGCATCTGCATCGGCGAACGCGGACCTGATGCCCTGTGTCATTTTATGCGCAACGCGACGCAACCGATCCTCGTTAGCCACTGCAGTTGCGTTTCCTCCCTATTTACTGGCCCGGTGGGGTTCCCTCACCGGGCCTCTTTTTGGTTGGTGCGAGACGGCTGCTCTGGACGCAGGGTTCGCTAAGGGGGTATCCTCGGTGGTCCTGTTTTGTACCGCTATCCGGTGCCAACCGCGCATGTTCAATCCCCGTCTCGACCAGCTTTCCGAATATCCGTTCCAGCGCCTTGCCGCCTTGTTAGAGGGCCTCAGTCCTGCCGTTTCGCCCGTGGTCATGTCTATAGGCGAGCCGCAGCATGCCGTGCCCGATCTGGTCGGCACCACGCTGGCCGCTCAGGCCGCTGGATGGGGCAAGTACCCGCCGATTGCCGGAACGCCCGAATTGCGCGCCGCCGTGGGCGGTTGGCTGACCCGCCGCTATGGGCTGCCCGGCGGCATGATCAATGCCGACACGATGATCCTGCCCGCCTCGGGCACGCGGGAGGCGCTGTACATGATTACCCAGGTAATCGTGGACGAGGCGGCCCGTCCGGCCCCGCTGGCGCTGATGCCCAACCCGTTCTATCAGGTCTATCTTGGCGGGGCGCTGATGGCCGGGGCGGAGCCGCTTCTGGTCGATGCCCCGGCATCCACCGGGTTTCTGCCCGACTATGCCGCGTTGCCGCCCGAGGTGCTCGACCGCGCCGCCGTGGTGACGCTGTGCTCTCCGGCCAATCCGCAAGGCGCGGTGGCGAGCCTGGAGACGTGGAAGACTCTGATTACCTTGGCCCGTCGCCATGGCTTCGTGGTGCTGGCCGACGAGTGTTATTCCGAGATCTATGCCCACACGCCGCCCCCCGGCGCGCTGGAGGCCTGCGCGGCGCTCGGCGGGTCGGTGGATAACGTCCTGGTGTTCAATTCGTTGTCGAAACGGTCCAGCGTGCCGGGCCTGCGCTCGGGCTTTGTGGCTGGGGATCCGGCGTTGATCGACCGTTTTCGCCGCCTGCGCGCCTATGCGGCGGCCGGGATGCCGTTCCCGCTCCAGGCGGTCAGCGCCGCGCTGTGGTCGGACGAGGCGCATGCTGCTGAAAATCGCCGCCTGTACCAGGACAAAGTGTCCGACGCCGCCCGCATCCTGGGCATCGATGCACCGCCGGGCGGGTTTTTCCTGTGGCTGCCGGTGCCCGATGGCGAGGCTTTCACCCGCCGTCTGTGGGCCGAGGAGGGTATCAAGGTCCTGCCCGGCGCCTATCTCGCCCGTACTGCCGCCGATGGTACCAACGTCGGCGCGGGCTACGTGCGGATTGCCTTGGTCCATGACCGCGACACCACGGCCGGCGCCCTGGAGCGTATTGCGGCCTGCCGTCACCGAGAAGGGATTTAGACATGGCTGGTTCCAGCCGATCCACCGCGACCACGTCCAGCCGCGTGCAGTTCCTGCCGGCCGGGGTGCGCGCCGGCCTGGCCCGCTTCGGGCGCCGCCTTGGCGGCCTTGGGTGGCTGATCGGGGCTGGTGTTCTAGGTGCGGCGCTGGCCACCTACACGCCGTCCGATCCGTCGTTCAACACGGCAGGACCGGGGACGGTTGTGAATGCCCTGGGCTTGCTGGGGGCCGGCGTGTCCGATGCCTTGCTCCAGACGGTGGGCGCGGCGTCGATCGCAGTTCCGATTGTCATGGTGGCGTGGGGCGTGCGGCTGATCGCGGGCAGCCAGATTGGATGGACGTGGCTGCGCACCCTGACCCTGATTGCCGCCTTGTTGCTGCTGACCATGGGCCTGTCGCCGCTCGGGCGGCCCGAGGGCTGGCCGGTGGCGGCGGGGCTAGGCGGGGCGGCGGGCGCGTTGCTGCTGGCTCATGCGCAGAGCGGCTGGACGGCATTGGGGGTGGTGGCCGATCTGCGGTGGGTGATGGCCGCAGTGGCCGCGCTTCTCGGGCTGGTCGCCCTGTCCTGGGCTGGTGCCGTGCGGCTGGCCGAATGGCGTCTGCTGCTGCGCGGCATCGGGTCGTTGGGCAGCCGTGCCGGGCGTGGTGTCGGCAAGGGCGTCGGCCGTGTCGAGCAGGGCGCGGGCAAGGCGGCCGGGGCATTGTCCGGGCTGTCGGGCCTGGCAACCGGTCTGAGCGACCGCCTGCCCCGCCTGACCCGCAGCGAGCCGAGCGTTGACGAGGCTGCTCCGGCGGCTGAACGGGTGCGTATCGAACCGATGCTGGGCAGCCGCTCGACCATGTCCGACGACGCCCCACCGTTCGACCTTGATCCTGACGACGCCGACCTCGACGAGGATGCAGAGCGCCCCGGACGTCGCCGCCGCCTGCGGGCCGCGCCGATGGCTGCCGACGCGGTTGCCCCCTCCGCACCGCCGGTGTCTGTGACCCCGGTCCGCACGCCGGGCGAGCTGATCGCCCCGCCGCCGCCGCGCCCGGTGTCCAAGCGCGACCTTGCGGCCCGGCAGGGCAACCTGCTGCCCGACGACACCGAGGGCGCGGGCTATCGCCTGCCGCCGCTGGAGCTGTTGGGCCTGCCGACCCACGCCGCCGGGACGTTTGTGAATGAGGACGCCTTGGCTCAGAACGCTCGCCTGCTGGAAGGCGTGTTGAGCGACTTCGGGGTTAATGGCGACATCGTCAAAGTGCGCCCTGGCCCGGTGGTCACGCTCTATGAGCTTGAACCCGCACCCGGCACCAAGACCAGCCGCGTGGTGGGGCTGGCCGACGACATCGCGCGCTCCATGAGCGCGGTCAGCGTGCGCATCGCGGTGGTGCCCGGCAAGTCCACCATCGGCATCGAACTGCCCAACGCCCGGCGCGAGTTGGTCAATTTCCGCGAACTGCTGGCCGCCGATGCCTTCCACAAGGACGACGGCAAGCAAAGCGGCGGGTTGACCCTGGCGCTTGGCCGCGATATCGGCGGAGCGCCGTCCTATGTCGATCTTGCCAAGATGCCGCACCTGCTGATTGCCGGGACCACCGGGTCGGGCAAGTCGGTGGCGATCAACACCATGATCTGTTCATTGCTGTACCGCCTGCGGCCCGAGGACTGCCGTTTCATCATGATCGATCCCAAGATGCTGGAACTGTCGGTCTACGACGGCATCCCGCATCTGCTGACCCCGGTGGTGACAGACCCCGGCAAGGCGGTGGTGGCCCTTAAATGGGCAGTCAAGGAGATGGAGAACCGATACCGTTCCATGAGCCAGATGGGCGTGCGCAACATTGCGGGCTACAACGCCAAGCTTGCCGAGGCACGCAAGGCCGGCAAGACCATGACCCGCACCGTGCAGACCGGCTTCGACCCGGAGACGGGCAAGCCGATCTACGAGGAGCAGGAACTCGACATGACCGCGCTGCCGTTCATCGTGGTCGTCGTCGATGAAATGGCCGACCTCATGCTGGTTGCCGGAAAGGACGTCGAGGCGGCCATCCAACGCCTTGCCCAGATGGCGCGCGCGGCGGGCATCCACCTCATCATGGCGACCCAGCGCCCGTCCGTGGACGTCATCACCGGCACCATCAAGGCCAACTTCCCGACCCGCATCAGCTTCCAGGTGACGTCCAAGATCGACAGCCGCACCATCCTCAGCGAACAAGGCGCCGAGCAGCTTCTCGGCCAGGGCGACATGCTCTACATGGCCGGCGGCGGTCGCATTACCCGCGTGCACGGCCCGTTCGTGTCGGATGCCGAGGTCGAAGAAATCGTCACCCACCTGCGCGATCAGGGCGAGCCCGACTACATGGAGGCGGTGACCGACGAGGACGAGGCCTCGGGCTCCATGCTCGACATGATGACCGGCGGCGGCGGCGGCGGCGATGGCGACTCCGGCGACGCCCTGTTCGATCAAGCCGTGGCCGTGGTGGCGCGCGAGCGCAAGGCCTCGACCAGCTTCATCCAGCGCCACCTGCAAATCGGCTACAACCGCGCCGCCCGCATCATTGAACGCATGGAAGCCGAAGGCATGGTCGGCAAGCCCAACCATGTCGGCAAACGCGAAGTCCTGCTGCCGCCGGTCGGGGAGGAGTACTGAAGTAGGTGAAGTGGGTTAACCACAGAGGACACAGAGAACACAGAGAGGCCGTGGCCATTGCGTCGCAGGCGATTAATCCCCACTAGGGGTTTTGAATGCGCTGCGCGAGGTCATCTGCACCAAAATCTCTGTGCCCTCTGTGTCCTCTGTGGTTAACCCCTTCACTTCCCTAGGTTCAAGCATCACGCGGTACGTACCGCCCGCCCTTGGTTTGCCATGTTCCACGGGCATCGTGGTTGAGTGCCGATCCTGCGGGGTCATTTTTTGGAAAGAGGTTCCATGCGCCGTTTTGCCGCTGCCGTGCTGCTTCCCGTGATGTTGGCCCTGGCCGGGCCGGTGGCTGCCGCGCCGCAGTCTGAGGCGGTCTCGCAGGAGGCTGCGCTTACCACCGACCAGGACGTTCTGCGCAAGGCCGAGGCACACCTTCAGGCCATCCGCACCATGACCGCCCGGTTCATGCAGATGTCGTCCACCGGGGCCGAGGCCGAGGGCGCGATGGCCCTCCAGCGGCCGGGCCGCATGCGCCTGGAGTACGACGCACCCAGCCCGATCCTGGTGGTGGCCGACGGGCGGTTCCTGATCTACGTCGATGAAAAACTCAATCAGGTGTCGCATCTGCCGCTGGAGTCCACGCCGGCGGGCATCCTGCTGCGCGAAAACCTCAGCTTTGCCGACCCGGAGATCACGGTGGCCGCGACCCGCAGCAAGGCCAGCGTGGTCGAAATCGATGTGGCGATGACCAACGACCGCGCCGCCGGACTGATGACCTTGGTGTTCTCCGAGGAACCGTTCGCGTTGCGCCAGTGGCGAATCACCGACGCACAGGGCACTGAAACCGCCGTAACCCTCTACAACGTACGCACGGGGGTTGATCTTGATCAGAGGCTTTTCAAGCATATTCCCGGTCCTTTGCCGCCGGGCCAGTCATATCGCTGAAACCTTTTAAATGTGTCTGTGCAGAAAAGAATAAGCAGATCAATTAGTTGACTGCTGTTGTCGGATGCTATGCGGCGGCAGCATGACTGCCATGCGCGCATAACACTGGCACAAGGCCCCTTGCCGCCCTAACTAACCCATCAGAGGGGCGCACCGCACAGGTGCGACCCCGTAGGGAAGGCCGGTTTCCCCTGCCGCCCTTCCCGCTCCGCAAGGAGCCGAGCGCCCGGTTGCCCCCTGACCGGGCGCTCATCCTTTGCGCCGTTTCTTTTTCCGACCATCGTGCTTTTCCCGCAGCGCTGAATGCCTATACTGGCATTCTCGTCCGCTGGAGGTCCGCCATGCCCGCTTTCGTCATTCCCGAACCGCGCCGCCCCGTGCTGGCCGTGCATGGAACGGACGCTCTGTTCCCGGTGCGTCGAGTTTACTGCGTTGGTCGGAACTATGCTGCCCACGCGCGCGAAATGGGCGCAGATCCCGACCGCGAGCCGCCGTTCTTCTTCTCCAAGCCCGGCGATGCCGTGGTGCCGGGTGGCCAGATCCCCTATCCCCCCGCCACCGCTGACCTGCATCACGAGGTGGAACTGGTGGTCGCCATCGGGCGCACTGGCACGGCGGTCACTGCCGCTGACGCACCTGGTCTGATCTATGGCTTTGCGGTCGGCGTAGACTTGACCCGCCGCGACCTTCAGGCAGTCGCCAAGAAGGGCGGCAAGCCGTGGGACATGGCCAAGGGGTTCGATAACTCCGCCCCAGTCGGTGCGCTGGTGCCGCTCGATGCCTTTCCCATGCCCGAGGCCGGGCCGATCACTCTCGACGTCAACGGCCAACGCCGCCAGACCGGGGATGTGTCGGACATGATCTGGCCGGTCCCCGACATGCTGGCCCATCTGTCGGCCCTGGTCACGCTGGAACCCGGCGATCTGGTGTTCACCGGCACGCCCGACGGCGTCGGGTCGATCAATCGGGGCGATCTCGTCCAGGCCGAGGTAGCCGGTCTGCCCCTGCTCGCCTTCACCATGGTATAGACAGACGTGGCACTCACCGTCTGTACCTGGAACGTCAATTCCATCCGATTGCGCCTGTCCCACCTCGACCGTTTGGTCGAGGCGTTGGCGCCGGATGTGCTGTGCCTTCAGGAAACCAAGGTCCGCGACGAACTGTTTCCGCTGCTCGAACTGGCCGCGCACGGTTACGTCCATACCGCCTTGCACGGTATGAAGGGCTATAACGGGGTTGCCATCCTCTCACGCAAGCCGCTGGAGGACGTACAGACGCAAAGCTGGTGCGGGCGCGAGGACTGCCGCCATATCAGCGCCCGCATCGACGGCATCGACGTGCACAACCTTTACATCCCGGCCGGGGGCGACATCCCCGACGCCGAGGTGAACCCCAAGTTCGCCCACAAGCTTCAGTTCCTCGACGACCTAGCCGAATGGTTCGCCGGGACCTTCGGGCGCAGCGACCCCATGGTCCTGGTCGGCGACCTCAACGTTGCACCGCTTGAGACCGACGTGTGGGACCACAAGCGCCTGTCGCGAATCATCACCCACACCCCGACCGAGATCGCCCGCCTCAACCGCCTGCAAAACGCGCTGGGCTGGGTCGATGTCGCCCGCCGGTTCGTGCCCCCCGATGAGCACCTGTTCACATGGTGGAGCTACCGCCAAGGCGCCAACGGCACCGACTGGCGAACCGTCAACCGGGGTCGCCGCCTGGACCATATCTGGGCCACCGCCCCGGTCGCGGCAACCGCCACCCGCTTCGAGGTCCTCACCGACGCCCGCGACTGGCTGCCGCCGTCCGATCACGTCCCCGTGGTGGCGACATTTGGGGAGTGAGGGGGAAGCGAAGGGATTAACCACAGAGAACACAGAGAACACAGAGGTTTCGCGGCACGGCATCGCGCGCAGCGCAGAATACTCAGCAGACGGTTTATCGCCTGCGGCGCAGTAGCCCCGCACTCTCTGTGCCCTCTGTG
>JBAYSM010000065.1:0-16571 GCA_041676205.1 Rhodospirillaceae bacterium
CCAAGGAGCAGAAGGTCAAGGAGAAGAACCTTGAAATCCTGCGCGAGTTCGCCGGCCGCACCGATGACAAGCCGCTCCGCGTGCACCTGTTGTTCAATGCAGCCCCCAAGGAAATCATTGGCGCCGATGGGCGGGTAAGCGGCCTGCGCATCGAACGGACCCGCGTCGAAAACGGCCGCGCCGTCCCGACCGGCGAGACATTCGACCTCGGCGTCGGCGCCGTGATGACGGCCATCGGGTACCGCATCGCCCCCATTGACGGCGTGCCGGTCGACGAAAGCCGGGGCATCGTCGCCAACGAAGACGGCAAGGTCGAAGACGGGGTGTTCGTGGTCGGCTGGGCCAAGCGCGGTCCGTCGGGCGTCATTCCGTCCAACCGTTCTGATTCGATGGCCGTGGCGGAACTTATCCTCAGTCATCTGGAAACCGCCGCCGGCCGCACCCCTGGGCCCGCCGCGCTGGACGCCCTGCTGGCCGAGCGCGGCGTCACCCCCGTCTGTTTTGACGACTGGCAAAAGATCAACGCGGCCGAAGTTGCCCGCGCCGCCGAAGGCCGCCCGCGCGAAAAGTTCACCAGCATCAAGGACATGCTGGATGCGCTGAAGTAAGCAAACTGGGGAAGTGAGGGTGGCGGCGGCGTATCTACTCCGCCGCCACCGGGGTTGGAGTGGAGGCGTTTTTGCCCCCCACGAAGGGGGCCAGCGCGGCGCAGACAAAGGCGTTGACCGGCGTGGCCACGCCGACGGTGCGCCCCAAACGGACCAGCGCCCCCGACAGCCACGGCAGTTCGAGGCGTTTCCCACGCTCCAGGTCCTCAAGCATCGACGACTTCATGCCCGACGGAAGCCCGAGGATAAAGCTCCACAGTGTTTCCTCGATCCGGGCCGGCAGACGCACCCCCATTGCCCGGCCGACGGCCACGCCCTCGCCGATTGCGGCCCAAAACAATTCGGCCGTCTCCGCTGTGCCACGGGGCACGCCGATGGGACTGCGGGTGATCGTCGTCAGAGCACTGAACGGCGCCAGGAAGCACAGCTTCTTCCACTGTTCGACCACGATGGCGTCACTGTAGGCCAGCGAAATGCCCTCACCGGCCGGAAAACCGCCCACGAAGTTGCGCAACACGGCCTCCTGAGATCCCTCCAGCGGCCCGACCATGAAATCGGCGAACGGCGTGGACTGGCTCAACACGCCGGGCGCGCTGACCACGGCACCGATTCGGGCAACGCCGGCGGCCACCGCCGTACTTCCCAGATGCTCGGCCAAAATGCCCTGTGCCTCCACCCCGTTCAGCAAGGGCACGACCACGGCACCATTGCGCACCATGGGCCGCAGCGCCATGGCCACCGCTTCGAGGTCATAGTATTTGACGGCCACGACGATCAGATCGGCAGCACCGGCCTCCTCGGGGGTCTCCACCGCATGCACCGGCACATGAACAGTGCCGAGCGGCGACACCAAGCGTAGCCCGTCGGACTGCATCGCCCTGAGGTGCGCCCCGCGCGCGACGAACGCGACGTCATGCCCGGCGTTTTGCATGTGCAGCCCCAGCACCCCGCCGACGCCGCCGCTACCCATGATAACGATGCGCATGTGGCCTCCGAAAGATTCTCTGAACTATAATAGACCGACGTCATGCGGGACGAGAAGGCGAAGGCGCATAGAACTCCCGCCAATTAGCATAGTTCCAAATGGAACAAGGCCGGAGCGACACCTCGCTCCGGCCTTGAAATCCAATATTGCGACACCCTAACGCCGTGCAATCAGTCGCCAAACCCAAACGGTGCGGGTGCTTCGTTGACGATGCGACTATACATAGAACGGGTTTCCTCCCGCCCCTTTGGTCCGAAAATCGGGTCGTCATTATTGGCGAACGCGGCGTCGATCTCTGCCCAATCCTCATCCGTCAACGCACGTTGGGCCATTGGGATAACCACGCCCTCTTCCTTCTGAAGATGCTTTGTCTGGAACTTCAGATAGGCGGCGGTCGCTTCCTGAAACGCGTCGCGATGCGTTGGATCAGTCTTGTAGGCCGCCAGGAGGACCTTGAGCTGCGCCAGACTTGCCGGGCAGTTGCGGTGCTCCTCCTCCAACTCCTCGATGATGGCCGAAGCCTCGGGCTGACGTCGCAGCAGCGCCTTAAACAGGTACTGGTCTTCCTTGGGGTGATGGTACTGGTCCGTGAAGTTCTCGATGTAGCTCAGCACGGCCTCCATGAAGGCGAAATCGGCTGGCGCGCCGGCCTTCTGGTGGCGGAGCATCTGATCGAGTACATTGACCACCCGGTACAGGTTGCGATGTTCCTGCTTGATGACGGTGAGCGATTCTTTCATGGCCGGCGACCTGTCCCCGTGACGGACCGGCACCGCCATGGCGGGCGCGGCCTCTTTTAAAATCTGAGGCCTACCTTATCGCCGCTTCCATCGTGTTTCAATTTCAATCTTACATCTTGTTAATCTGTATCACATTCCGAAAACGCCCAAAGGCGTACCTGAAACGGCATCAGGCACACAATCGCGGCGCGTCACGCGGACGGTGGAAGTTTGACCAAGTTGCACCAGAAGTCTTCGATTCCCTTGACCACATCGATGAAGCGATCAAAGTCCACCGGCTTGACAATGTAGCAATTGGCGTGGAGGTCGTAGGACCGCGAAATGTCGCTTTCCGCCTGCGACGTGGTCAAAACGATGACCGGGATGCGCCGTAACGCGTCGTCCTGTTTGATTTCCGCCAGCACTTCCCGCCCATCCTTGCGAGGAAGATTGAGGTCGAGCAGAACGATGTCGGGCCGTGGCGCCGACTCGTATGGACCCTGGTTCCGAAGAAAGGTCATTGCTTCGACGCCGTCCTGGACGACATGGAGGCGCGTCTGCACGCGGCCCTCTTTGAAGGCCTCTGTGGCCAGTCGGGCGTCGCCCGGATTATCTTCAATCAGAAGGATTTCCATTGCCGTACCGCGCCCTGTGTCAGCGTTTCGTCCCCATGCGCCCGTTCACCCGGCGGCCGACGCCCCCTGCGTCGCGTGACGCCATGCGCGCCACTGGTTCTTGCCGCCTTTCTTTGCTTCGTACATGGCTTCATCAGCCATTTTGAGCAACGCGTCAGCCTCTGTTCCGTCATCCGGGAATACAGCCACGCCGACGCTGGCCGACACCGAGGCCGTGATAGAGCCGATGTGAAACGGCTCGGATAATGCGCCGACAATTTTACCGGCCACGGACACCGCGTCGCCCAGCCCGGAAATGTCGTTCAGCAGTACAACGAATTCATCACCGCCCAGTCGCCCGACCTCGTCGGAGGCCCTCAGAGCCGCCCGCAGACGGCGCGCCGCATCCTTGAGCAACTCATCGCCCACGTCATGCCCGTGCGTGTCGTTGACCGCCTTGAAGCCGTCCAGATCAACGAACAGAAACGCGCAGCCGGTACCGTCCTGCGTCGCCCGCGCCACGACTTCTTGCATCAGACTGCGCAGCAGGCTGCGGTTGGGCAGTCCGGTGAGGGCGTCACGGGTGGCTTGGCGGACCAATTCCGCCTCGACCTGCTTGCGATGGGTGATATCGGACAGCACAGCCACATAGCCCGACAGGGTATTCCCCTCATCGCGGACGGCATTGAGACGCAGCCAGACTGGGAACACGTCGCCCCCCTTGCGGCGGTTCCACACCTCGCCTTCCCAGGCGCTTTCAAGCGCCAGCTTGCTCAGGATAAGTTCGTGATAGTTCGGTTCATGCTCGCCGGACCCCAGCATGAACGGCGGTTGATTGAGCATGTCCTCGATGGCAAACCCGGTCAGGCGGGTGAATGCCGGATTGACCCGGATGATGCGGAACTCCGTGTCGAGCACGACGATCCCGGTGTCCGTCGCGCTGAACGCCGCCTCGGCCAGCAGCACGCGCTGCCGGATGCGGTGACGCTCCAAAGCATAGAGAATGGACCGCTTGATAAGGTTGCCGTCGGCCCGCCCCTTGACCAGATAATCCTCGGCCCCCGATTGAAGGGCGCTCAGGGCCACCTGTTCATTATCCATACCCGACAGAACGACCACCGGCACGTTTCCGGCCTGCCGGCGCAAGGAAACGACCGTCTCCAGACCGTGCGAATCGGGCAGTGACAGATCGAGCAGCACTACGTCGTAGCGCGCGGCGTGAAGCCTGCCCACGGCGTCAGCAAGACGCGTGACGTGGGTCAAGAACAGGTCCTGACCGGCTTCCTCGGCCAACAGAACCTCGATAAGCCTTGCATCGCCGATGTTGTCCTCGACGAGCAGGATGTTCAGGGTCTCCCGCTGCACCCTTATCCCCCACGCATAGCGCGACCTTTAACCAGCGCGCCTAATTTTCCACCTTGACCCTACCCCACCGTAGGCGTCTCAGGCAAATGAATGCGCAGCACCGGGAATGCCTTTCCAAGAGTTGAAAGGCTCTCATCAAAAACAGCCGGCAGGAGGCGCGCGGCAGCGCGGGCATCCTCCAGACGTCCCTCCCGCGACAAGTACTCGACTTGCTCCGCCGCGCCAGACAGCATCGCCAATCCGAAATTACCGGCCGTGGCTTTCAGGTCGTGGGCGCGGCGTCGCAGGACCGGGTCGGTCAGCACGGCGCGCGGTTCTGCCAACAGGTCGATGTCGCGCCGGGCCTCGGCCTGGAACGAGGCCAGCAGCGACACCAGAAAGCCGAGGTCCAGTTCCCGAATGAGGCTTTCCACCGCACCCCGGTTCAAAAGCTGCAAGGACTGTGGTGCGATCGGCGCGGGCGCGGCGATACCTCCGTCGCGCACCCGCTCCAGGGCAGCGGCCACGAGTTCGGGCTGTATGGGCTTGGGAAGATGCCCGTTCATCCCGGCGCGGCGGCACCGCTCGACGTCCTCGGGGAAAACATCGGCCGTCAGGGCCAGGATGGGCACGGCGCCCACCACGCCACCCAGCGCGCGGATGGCTTGTGTCGCCTTCAGCCCGTCGAGGACCGGCATGTGGACATCCATCAGCACCACGTCGAACCCGCCGCCGGCGGCAAGGTCCACCGCCTCACGCCCATTGGCCGCCAAAGTCACCTGATGGCCGCTATGGCTGAGGTATCCCGCGACCACCTTCTGGTTGATCGGGTTGTCCTCGGCCAGAAGGATGCTCATCCGTGACATGGGGGCGTTGATCGCGGTCGCCACCGGAGAGATGTCCCGGCCCACCGCATCGAGGGTCGGCGCGCGGGTTTCCCTGCGTCTGTCCCAGGAAGGAAGGGTGAACCAGAACCCGCTGCCGCGTCCGGGCATACTATCCACGCCGATGGTGCCGCCCATCAGCGCCACCAGACGTCGGCAGATTGACAACCCCAAACCGCTGCCGCCATGGCGCGTCGCCACCGACGGATCGGCCTGCACGAACGGCTCGAACAAGGCTTCCCGCCGTTCAGCGTCGATCCCCGGTCCAGTGTCACGGACTTCAACGCGCAGCACGGTCGCGTCGTCCTGTTCGGCCGTCACCGACACGGTGATGCCGCCGAGATCGGTAAACTTGATGGCGTTGCCGATCAGATTGAGCAACACCTGACGCAGCCGCGCCGCATCGCCGCAAAATTGGTCGGGCACATCCGCCGCGAAGTCGGTATCCAGGCGCAGGCCCTTTTCGGTGGCGCGGGAGGCCATCAGGTGCACCACACTATGAACCACCCGCCGAGGATCGAAATCCTGGCGGTCCAACTCCAGGCGCCCGGCGTCCAGGCGCGTCAGATCCAGAACGTCATCCAGTATGGTCATCAGGGCATCGCCCGAATAGGCGATGGTTTCGGCGCAGTCCCGCTGCTCGGGCGTGAGGTCGCTATGCAGCAGAAGGCGCACCATGCCCAGCACGCCAGTCATTGGAGTGCGGATTTCATGGCTCATCATGGCAAGAAATTCAGCGCGGGAGCGGGCGGCGCGTTCGGCTTGCTCGGTGGCCGCACGCTGCGCTTCCTCGGCTGCCTTGCGGGCGGATATGTCATAGATCCACGTCAACAGGACACTCTCGTCCTCATGCCGGGTTTCGACCATGGTGACGAGCGCCCAGTAAAACGTCCCGTTGGCCCGCCGGAACTGAATCTCGACATCGCGTAGCGGCTTACCGGCACGGGCGGCGGCGACCAACTGGGTGCGATCGGCAGGATTGGCAAAAAACGTTTGGGCTGGCTGTGAACTAAACGCCTCGTAATCAACGCAATGCATTTCGGCCAGCCGCCGGTTGAGGAACAGGATCGAGCCATCCTCGCGACTTAATGCTACGCCGACCGGGCTGTCCTCCAGGATGCCGCGCACACGGCTTTCGCTGTCCCGCAGCTTTTCCTCGATTTGCTTGCGCTCCAGAGCATGCATCAAGGAGCGTTCCAGCAGGTCGCCGCGCACATCCCCCTTGACCAGATAGTCCTGCGCCCCGGCGCGCACGGCGGCAATTCCCACCGCCCTGTCATCCAGTCCGGTGAGCACCACGACCGGCAAGTCCGGCGCTGCCGCGATGAAACGCTCAACCGTGTCGAGGCCCTGGGAGTCCGGCAGGCCCATATCCAGAATGGCGACATTGAAGTCATGGCTCGACACTGCGGCCAGGGCCTCGGCCAGCGTGGCGGCCCCGTGCAGAACATAACGGTCGCCCCCGCCCTGGAACGCTAGTTCCGCCTCGACCAGACGGCGATCTCCGGGGTTGTCGTCGACGACCAGGATTTTCAGGGGCGCCGCCGTCATATTCCAGCCTCCAGAGGAACCGGCTGCGCGTCCGGCAGGTGATCGCCCAGGCGGGCACACAGTGCGGCGGCCTCGGCTTCGACGGAAACAAGGCAATCCCGCAGCGCCTTGATGCTTTCGGCTTTGTCGAGCGGCGCCACGGCATCGACCTCGGCCTCGGCGGTATCGCGGCCCAGCGTCTCCAGGCGGCGCAAGTGATCAACAAGTTCGGTGAAGCCGAACAGCATGGCGTTGCCCTTGGCGGCATGGGCCAGACGCCGCACCGCCGCCGGGTCGCCAATGTCCAGCGCCCGGCGCAAGCCGTCCAGTTCCTGGTTGAGATGACGGAAGAACGACGGCAGCAGGGGCGCGAGCTCAGGTTCAAACACTTCCTTCCGGGAGGCGGAAACGGACGGGGCCTGTGGCAGCGCCGGCACCACCTCGACATCCGCACCATCGACCGGCAAGTAGGTCTTGAGCAGCCCGCTCAGAGCCTCCAGGCGCAGCGGCTTGACCACATAGGCGTTACACCCGCAGTCCAGCGCACGGTCGCGATCGTCCTTCAACGCGTTTGCAGAGAGGGCAACGATAGGGGTGGGGCGGTCATCGGGGCGGTCCTCGTCCTCGACCGCGCGCATGGCTTGCACGGCGGCAAATCCGTCCATGACCGGCATCTGAATGTCGAGGAACACCAGATCGTAGTGCGCGGTCCGGAACATCTCCACGGCCTCCGCCCCGTTGGCGGCGGTTTCCACCGTCGGTCCCAGGCCGCCAATCATGTCGCCGATAACCAGCCGGTTGAGGTCGCTGTCATCGACCACCAGCACCCGCGCCCCCGCCAGCCGGACGACCTGGGGCGTTGCGGCACGCAGGCGGCGCGGCGTCTGTACGGCCGCCGGGTGCATCGGCGCGGTGAAAAAGAACGTGCTGCCGTGGCCGGGGCGGCTGACCACCCAGATGCGGCCGCCCATCAACTCGATCAGACGGCGGCTGATGGTCAGGCCCAGCCCGGTGCCGCCATGGCGGCGGGCGTTGCTGGTATCGGCCTGGGCAAACGGTTCAAACACGCAGCCGATCTTTTCAGGGGCGATGCCGATGCCGCTATCCTCGACCGCAAACAGCAGCGGCAGCGGCCCAGCCCCCCTGGGCGAACCGGAATCCACGGCGATGCGCAGTTCGATCATCCCCCGGTCGGTGAACTTCACCGCATTGCCGATCAAGTTGGCCAGCACCTGCCGCAGATGCCGGGCATCACCCTGCCACAACCGCGGCAGATCGGGCGCGATATGGGTGCGCATGGTGACGCCCTTGGCGGCAGCTCCGGCGCGGAAAATGTCGAGCACGCCGCCAACCGTCTTACGCAGGTCAAAGGTTGCGTCCTCGGTTTCAACGCGTCCGGCCTCGATCTTGGAGAAGTCCAGAATATCATCCAGAAGATCGGCCAGATGCTCCCCGGCACGGTCCAGGGCGCGCACGTACTCACCCTGCTTGTCCGACAGATCGGTGGCTTTCAGCAAGTCGATCAGTCCGATGATTCCAGCCATCGGGGTGCGGATTTCATGGCTCATGGTGGCCAGGAAGTCAGCTTTGGACTGCCCGGCATCCTCGGCCCGCTGACGGGCCAGTTCCAGCGCCTCCTGGATGCGCATCTGCTCGGTGGCATCCTGGGCCGACAGCACGACCGAGGCACCATGGTCTCCGGCGGGCATGGCGCGGCCGTGCACCGTCATGGTGCGCCACTCGCCCAAAGCATGGCGCATGCGGACAGCCCGGCTGCCAACCTGTTGCGGATCGTCGAGCATGCGGTGCAGGTCGGCCATCACGGCGGAAAGATCTTCGGGGTGAACCAGATCGGCCAGAGGCCGTCCGGTCAGTTGATCGGCCCGCCAGCCCAGCAAATGCTCGGCCGAGGGGCTGTGGAACCGCAGCACCCCCTGTTCGTCCACCACCGCCACCAGATCGGAGATGTTCTCGACCAGGGTCCGAAAGCTCTCGCCCCGGCTATCCAGCCGCGCCGCAAGGTCCTGGTTGGCGATGGTCAGGGCGACGCCGTCCAGCCGCGCCTGATGGAATGACCGCGCCAAAGCCAGCAGGACCACCCCCGCCGTCACCACGACCAGCCCCAGCGCCAGATGGCTCTGCCCCGGACTGGACATCACGCGCAGCGCCAGCAGACCGACGAGCGGCACCACGAATGCCGCCGCAGCCCCCATCAACGGGGCCTTGGCAAGCGTCCCTGCCGCCGCCAGGACGATCAGCAGAAGGCCAAGAAACAGCCCTGCATCGGCCGCTCCCGCCGGGTCGAGAAACAGGATCGCGGCACTGCCCCAGACCACCCCGGCCAAGCCGGAGAACAAGCAGAACAACAGCGCCCAGCGATCGGGCCGGTTGTCGCGGGCGACGCCGCTGGTGGCGTAGGCGACATGAGCGGCTGCACCGCCGAACGCCACGATCAGCACTGCACCGGCCCAACCGAGCAGAAGGGCGGGGTCAGTTCGGTCCCACTGCACGGTCAAGACCAGCAGTGCGCACACGGTTCCCAGCCCGGCGGCGGGGAGGCCCACCGCCCGGTGATAGGCTCGTACCAGCCGCGCCCGCAACACCAGCGGCAGGGTGTCGCCAGTGGTCAGCCGGTATGCCAGGGCGCCTGCCCCACCGTATTCCGTCCCGCGCGCCGCCACCGTAACCCCTCGGACCCCACACCACTTGCGAGCCACCGCTCGCCGGAAGTTTGGGTCCGTGCGCGCTGGAAGTCAAAGAGAGTCGGGAGTCTCGGCCGCCTCTGCTGCCTTCAGCGCCGCGAGCGCACGGAGAACGGGCTGCACCGCCTATTTCCCCGACTGGCGGCCGAGGGTATCGGCGGAGTACGCCCCTCGCTGGCCCATAGGACGGTCGGCCTCCGTGGTGTCCTGGCGGGTCTGGCGCTCAAGCTCCGAATTGATCTCCGCCCCCAGCAGTACGATGACGGCGCTGAGGTAAAGCCACATCATCAGGATCACCACACCGGCGATGGTGCCATACGTCTCGTTGTAGCTGCCGAACCTCGACACATAGAACGAAAACGCGATGGACCCGAGGATCCACAACAACGTCCCAATAACGGCGCCGGGGCTGGCCCACCGCCACTGCGGCGCCCTGCGATCCGGGCCAACACGGTACAAGACAGCCAGCACGCCGAGCATGAACAGGAATAGAATCGGCCACCGGCTGAGTGAAATCGCCCACTGCCACACGCCCCCCAGATCCAGCACACCAAGGATGGCTGGAACGGCGGCAACCAGGAACAAGGCGACGATCACCATGATGATGCCGCCAATCGTCAGGGCGAGGTTGAGCAGGGCCAGCTTGAAGAACCCGCGCTCCTCAGTCTCGTTGTAGGCGATGTTGAGCGCCGTAATGATGGTGCTGACCCCGCGCGAGGCGCTCCACAGGGCAAACACCAGGGCCAACGCGGCGCCGAACCCCATCGCCCCGGACGAGGACTCCGCCACGCTGCTCATCTGCATGACGAGAACTTCCTGGGCCTCGGGCGGCATCATGTCGCTCATGGACTGGATTTGTGTCTGCACATCTTGTGGGCTGGCGACCATGCCATAGATGCCGACCAGCGCCGCAATGGCCGGGAACAGGGCAAGCAGCGAGAAAAAGGCCACCCCGCCCGCCACGATGGAGATGTTGTCCTTGGTGAACTCGTCCTTGACCCTGAGCAGGACGTCCTTCCACCCCTTGGCCGGGACATCGCTTGGCCGCTGGGCATCGCGGCCCCGGCCCGCCTGTGCATGATTGGCCATGCCCGCCTCCCACGGCTGTTCGAGGTAAACCTAACGGGCGCGGCGGCGGGAGGGTTGCTCGCCTGAGACGTTACGCACAGAGGCGGGGAAAACGTTCGGTTAACAGGTGGACGACATCACCGTGACAAGCGTGCAAGGGCGCGATCAAAGCGGAAAGGTGCCCCGGAACGGTGGCGCCAGCATGGTCGGCCACCTGCCGCGCGGCGTGGCGCAATGCGAGAAACCCGAAATGCCCCGCCGACGCGGCAAGGTCTCCGGCCAGTTCAGCCACCGCCGCCGGATTGCCTGCAGCCGCGCCGCGTTCCATGCGATGCAGCAACTGCTCCGCATCGCCGCAGAACAGCCGGAGAATTTCCGTAATGCCGTCGGCGCCCAGCGCTGCGGACAGGCTATCGAGCACCGCCTGTTCAATGATCGGCTGGTCGTTGATCGGTCCGGCGGCAGCAGCTTCAACGGTCACAAACGGGATTTCGAACCAGAACTGGGCGCCGTGCCCTTCGACGCTGTCCACGTCGATCGCCCCTCCCATCAGGTCGACCAGCTTGCGGCAGATGGCAAGCCCCAACCCCGTCCCGCCGAACCGCCGGGAGATGGAACTGTCGGCCTGCGTGAAGGGCTGGAACAGGACCCGGCGGGTGTCCTCGGCAATCCCGATGCCGGTGTCGGCCACCGTAAAGCGCAGAACGCTCGGCCGCCTTTCCACGCGCACGGTCACGCCACCCGCCTCGGTGAATTTCACCGCGTTGGACACCAGATTGAGCAGGACCTGCCGGACCCGTTGACCATCTCCATGCAGGGTCGCCGGAACATCCGTGTCGACCAAGCAGTCGAGGGTCAGGCCCTTTTCGCGCGCCCGAGCGGCCAGCAGGTTAATCACATCGCGCACCACGACACCGGGCTGGAACGGGCCGGTATCGAGATCGAGCCGGCCAGCCTCCAGCTTTGACAAATCCAGAATGTCATTGAGCAACGACAGCAACGACCGCCCCGACTGCCGAATGGTTTCGGCATAGTCGCGTTGGCCCGGCGTCAGGCCGCTGTCCAGCAGCACCTGGGCCATGCCGAGGATGCCGTTCAGCGGCGTGCGGACCTCGTGGCTCATCACGGCCAGGAATTCGGACTTGGCGCGGGCGGCCTGTTCGGCCTCGTCTTTGGCGCTGCGCAGGTACTCCTCGGCCCGGCGGCGGTCGGTGGCATCACGGGCAACGCCGACCAGCAGCGTCTCGCCGCCGATGTCGGCACGGTTGACCGACAGGTCGAGAACCACGGTTGTTCCGTCGGCGCGCCGCCCCGTCACTTCGCGCGAGTTCGCCGGGCCATCGGGGTGGTCGGGGATAAGGTCGTGAACCGGACGCCCTATGACGTCGTCGGCGGCCCGCCCGAACAGGCGTTCGGCAGAAGGGCTGAACGTGCGCACCATCTTGGCCGAATCGGTCACGACCACACCCTCGGGCACGGCCTCGAGCAGCGCCTGAAACCGCGCTTCGCTGGCATCCAGATTGCCCTGAAGCCCCTGGCGGCTGCGCTCCAGGGCTTGCAGCGCCTCGAACGAGCGCAGCCCGGCGATGGTGGAGGTGAACAGCTTCTGCGCCGTCATCTCCGTCTTGGCCTTGTAGTCGTCGATGTCGTAGCGCGTGATGACCTCGCGCTCGGGCGCCTGACCGGGTTGGCCGGTGCGCAGGATAATGCGCAAGGCTTGGAGTCCCAGATCTTCACGCAGATGGGGCACCAAGGCCAACCCCGCGTCCTCGGTCTCCATCACCACGTCCAGGAACAGTACCGCCACGTCCCGATTGGCGGCCAGCACCGTGCGCGCCTCGGCCGCCGACGATGCCGTCAGCATACGAACCGGGCGACCATGATAGGTCATGTTGTCGAGGACGATGCGGGTGATGTGATGAATTTCCGGATCGTCATCGACCACGAGCACCTTCCACGGCTGCCCCGCGACGTGGGCTGCCGGGACTTCGGGCAGAAAGGCGATCTCGTCGTCGACGGGACTGGGCATCGTATCCGTGATAGGCGAAGGCGAAAGAAACTCGGCCCACAGTGCCTCCTGCGGCGCCGCGCGGCAAGCCCGACACCACACACTTATGGCGCGAGAGACACAAGCCCCTAAGCGCGGATTTGGCGCGGATTCCCCTCTGTGCCCTATTTCATCCAAATTTCTCTGCCAAAAACCTTTCGCACCTGCGAAAGTGCGTGTCGTGAGAGGGGTTTTTCCCCAAGTTCAGGAAAAGGTGCGGTGGTCCCATGAAGATGATCGAAAACAAGACCTACGACGAGATCAAGGTTGGCGACAGCGCCACCCTGACCCGGACCCTGACTCGCGAAGATACCGAACTGTTCGCGGTCATTTCCGGCGACTACAACCCCACCCACCTAGACGATGAGTGGGCCGCGAAACTTCTCAAGACGCAGAAGATTTCCGGCCATGGCATGTGGGGCGGGTCGCTGATTTCTGCGCTTCTGGGCAACGAGCTGCCCGGACCGGGTGCGGTGTACAAGTCGCAGAACCTGACCTTCCACCGCGCGGTGGGCCTGGGCGACACCCTGACCCTGACCATCACGGTCCAGGAAATGAACCCGCTGACCAAGGAACTGGTGTTCCACTGCGAGGCCACCAACCAGCACGGCGAGAAGGTCATCGACGGCACCGCCGTCGTCCTGGCGCCGACCGAAAAGGTCGAGATGCCGGCCGGCCCGTTGCCCGAAGTGCGGCTGCGCCACCGTCACCACGTGTTCGAGAACCTTATCGAAAAGGTTCACTCGCTGAGCGCCGTCAAGGTCGCGGTGTGCCACCCGTGCGACGAAGTGTCCCTGTGCGGTGCGGTCGAAGCCGCCCGCCTGGGCATCATCGACCCGGTGCTGATCGGCCCCGAGGACAAGATCCGCGAAGTGGCCGCCGAATTCGGCCTCGATCTGTCCCCCTACCGCATCGTCGACACCCCGCACAGCCACGGCTCGGCCGAGACGTCGGTCGCCATGTGCCGCTCGGGCGAGTGCGAGGCCCTGATGAAGGGCAGCCTGCATACCGACGAACTGATGCACGAAGTCGCCAGCCGCGAGCGCGGCCTGCGCACCGGCCGCCGGATCAGCCATATCTTCGTGATGGACGTCCCGACCTATCCGAAGCCCCTGTATATCACCGACGCGGCCATCAACATCTACCCGACCCTCGAAGACAAGGTGGACATCGTCCAGAATTGCATCGATCTGGTGCAGGTGATGGGCGTCGAAAAGCCGCTGGTCGCCATCCTGTCGGCGGTCGAGACGGTCTATCCCAAGATCACCTCGACCATCGAAGCCGCCGCCCTGTGCAAGATGGCCGACCGTGGCCAGATCACCGGCGGCATCCTCGACGGCCCGCTGGCCTTCGACAACGCCATTTCCGAAGAAGCCACCCGCATCAAGAAGATCGTCAGCCCGGTCGCCGGCAAGGCCGACATCCTGCTGGTGCCCGACCTTGAGGCGGGCAACATGCTGGCCAAGCAGCTCTCCTATCTGGCCGAAGCCGACGCCGCCGGCATCGTTCTGGGCGCCCGCGTGCCGATCATCCTGACCAGCCGCGCCGACAGCGCCAAGGCCCGCCTCGCGTCCTGCGCCGTGGCGGCCATGTACGCCCAGGCTCGCCGCGTCGGGCAGAAGAAGACCATGACGGGGTCCAAGTAATATGAGCAACGGCATTCTCGTCATCAACGCCGGTTCGTCGTCCATCAAGTTCTCGGTCTATCTGGCCGAGGACGGGCTGCGGCTGGTCACGAAAGGGCAGCTTGAGGGCATCGGCGTCGGCATCACGCCGCACTTCAAGGCGGTCGATGCCGAAGGCACCGTCATGGCCGATGCCGCCTGGGATCCGGTCGCCGTGGGCGGCCAGACCAAGGTTCTCGGCCGCCTGATGGAATGGATCGAGGACCATCTGGGCGACGCCACCCTGACCGCAGCCGGGCACCGCGTTGTGCACGGCGGCGGCAAGTACGGCCGCCCGGTAGTGGTCGGCGGAACGGTTCTGTCGGACTTGGAGGGCTATGTCTCGTTGGCCCCGCTGCACCAGCCGCACAATCTCGCCCCGATCAAGGCGATCGCCGAGTTTCACCCGGACCTGCCGCAGGTGGCGTGCTTCGACACCGCCTTCCACATGACCAAGCGGCACGAAGCCGAAATGTTCGCGCTGCCCCGCAAGTACACCGAGCAGGGCATCCGCCGCTATGGCTTCCACGGCCTGTCGTATGAGTACATCGCTCATGCGCTCAAGACCGTGGCGCCCGAGGTTGCCAACGGCCGCGTCCTCGTCGCCCACCTGGGCAGCGGAGCCAGCATGTGCGCCATGAAGGGCGGCAAGTCGGTCGACAGTTCCATGGGCTTTACGGCCGTGGACGGCCTGATGATGGGCACCCGCACCGGCAGCCTGGATCCGGGCGTGGTCCTGCATTTGGTCCAGCATGAAGGCCTGAACGGTAAGGCGCTGGAAAAGTTGCTGTACAAGGAATCGGGCCTGCTCGGCGTGTCGGGGGGCATCTCCAACGACATGCGCGTCCTGCTCGACAGCGACAAGCCCGAGGCGCGGGAGGCGGTGGAACTGTTCGTCTACCGCATCTGCAAGGAAATCGGCGCCCTGGCCTCGACCATCGGCGGCCTGGACGCCCTCGTGTTCACGGCCGGGATCGGCGAACACGCCGCAGCCATCCGCAAGCGGGTGTGCGACGGCACCGCTTGGTTGGGCGTGGTCATTGACGATGCCGCCAACCAGCGCCATGCCACGCGCATCTCGACGCTCGACAGCAAGGCTCAGGCCCTCGTCATCCCGACCGACGAAGAACTGATGATCGCACGCCATACCCAGGCGCTGGTCAGCGAAACCGTTTAACATGCGATAGGGTGGACTGAACGGTCCACCCTACTTCTCGTAACGGAAGCCTAGTTTGACGACGACCTGGAAGTGCGACACCTGATCGTTGTCGATATGGCCGCGGATCTCGACCACCTCCAGCCAGTTCAGATGGCGTACGGACTTCGCCGCCGTCGCAACGGCGCCGCGAATCGCATCGTCGATGGACGACGTGGACGACCCAGCGACCTCGGTGATGCCATAAACATGTTCGCTCATGAGGCATTCCTCCCGTCTTTGGTGCAGATCCCAATCAACGGGGCCACGCTTTCTTCCGTTGCCCCGCCGCAAGCGGCCATGGTTCCTTTTCCTCACGCTTGAATACAAAAAGGCGTTAGCCCCCAGCGCGCCTAAAGTCGTATAAAGACCCCGCTTGCCGTGGGGACGGCGGGCAGCGGAGTCATGGTCCGAATAAGGGCGCCGGGGGAGATGCCCCGTTGGGGGTGAATAATGGCGGATCAGCAGGCCGATATATCGATGCCGCCAAACAACGCGGCGCGCACCGACATGCGCCGCTTGGCCTTGCTGCTGGGCGCCATGACCCTGGTCGGGGCTTTGGCCGTGGCCCTGCTCTTGCTGGTCGCGGCATCGCGGCAGGACGAACTGGCGCGCTCGGCGGCCCGCACGGTTGCCAATGCCTTGGTCGATGATTTGCGCTCGCCCGAGCGCCCCGTTCCGACCGACATGATGGCGCGCCTCGCCCGCCCGAGCGTCCTGGAAGCCCTGGGCGCGCGGCATGGGCTGACGAATTTGCGCCTAACCCCAATCCCGCCGGGCAATCATGGCGACGACAGCCTCGACGTGATTGGGCCACACGGAACCTCAATCGGCTATTTGACCTGGACCATAGACCGGCCGGGCCGGGCCATGCTCTATGACGTCGCCCCGCCGCTGTTCGGCGTGTTGCTGGTCATCCTCGGATTGGGCGGGCTGATTATTCACCGCTCGCATCAGGTCAGTCGCAACCTGCATGACACCACCGCCCGGCTGGCCGACAGCGAAGAACGCTACAATGCTGCAGCAGCCGACAGCGAATCCCTGCGCGGCCTGTTGATGGACGCCGTGAACAGCATCGACGAAGGGTTCGTGCTGTTCGACGCCAACGGCTGCCTGGTCGTGTGCAACGACCGATACCGCGAGATCTATCCGACCATCAGCGACCTGCTGGAACCCGGCGTTTCGTTCGAGGATATCCTGTTCGTCGCGGC
>JBAYSM010000066.1:0-16570 GCA_041676205.1 Rhodospirillaceae bacterium
CAAGGCGGCCCCGGCGACGCGATGCCATTCGTGCATCCGGCTGGCCGGTATCCCTTCGAGGCGCGCCCCGACCTGGGACAGCACGAACGGCCCGCACATGGCGGAGCAATGGGCCACCCCGCCGACAAGACCGGTCATGAACAGGCTGACCAACAGATTGCCCTGATCGGTCACTACGGTCGCGCAGTGACTGACTCCGGCGGCGAGCAAGGCGAGCAGGACGGCGTCCTGTTCCACGGGCGGTTCCTCATGTCGTCAAGCGCATGCCGACTTTACGGCAGCGCTCGTGTGGGGTCACTGCGAATTATCAGGCGGTCATGCCGGCCAGGATCACCGTCCGCAGATCCACCACCTCCCCGACCACCACGATGGCTGGTGGCTTGAGTCCGGCGGCGGCCAGGGCGGCGCTCAGTTCGACCAGCGGCGCTGTCACCACCTGCTGGGCGCGCGTGGTGGCGTTGGCCACGGCGGCGGCCGGTGTCATCGGATCGCGCCCGGCGGCAATCAGCCGCTCGACGATCTGCGGCAAGTGCTTGAGGCCCATGTAAAAGACCAGCACCGGCGATCCCTTGGCCAGTGCGTCCCAATCCAGCCCGCCCGGCAGCGCACCATCGGCCCCATGGCCGGTGACAAACGTCACGGCGGAATTGGTGTCGCGCGCCGTCGCCGGAATCCCGGCATAGGCCAAGCCGCCGACTCCGGCGGTCACGCCGGGCACCACGCGGAACGGAACGGCGGCTTCCGCCAGGGCCAGGGCTTCTTCGGCACCGCGCCCGAATACGAAGGGATCGCCGCCCTTCAGGCGCAGCACGCGGCGCCCGGCGCGGGCGAGGTCGATCAGGCGCGCGGTGATCTCGGACTGTTTGGGACTGGGGACCCCGCCGCGCTTTCCCACGAAATGCAGCACCGCATCCGGTGCCGCCAGGGCCAGAATGCGCTCGTCCACAAGCGCGTCATGCACAATATCGTCGGCTTGACCCAGGGCATGGGCGGCCAGCAAGGTCAACAAACCGGGATCACCCGGCCCGGCGCCGACGAGCCAGACGGTGCCCGGCTCGAAAACGGGCAGCGCCACAGGGGATGGCGATCTGCTCACGCGGTGGCCTTAGATCAGGACGTTGAGATAAGTGCCGCGCGGAGCCGACAGGTCGAACCTTCGCCCCTCCACATGCACGTATTGCCTCTGGGGCGGCTCCATCGGCGGTGCCGCGCGGCCCGCCACCGCTTCGGGCAGGGGAACCGGCATGGGCGCACGACGCCGGCCCGCCCCGTCAATACCGCGGCTGGAGGATGATCGCGTGGCGCCAACGCCAGGAAGTGTATCGGCCATAGGAAGCGACCCACGAGGAAAGACCCCGCCACCTTACTCTGCTAAGGGGTCAGGCTCAAGGATGGCGCGGCGGCTCAGTTTTTGTCTTCGCCCAGGCTCATGATGCCAATGCCCATGCCGACGCTGCCGAAGGTGATGAACAGGCCGAAAAACAGCAACACGACATAGAGGAAGCCGTCCTCCGCCCCGGAAATCAGCGTTCGCAGCCCGCCAATGTCGGCCCACAGCAAGAGCACGCCGAACACGAACCCGCCAATGGTTCCGAACAACAGGTGGGTCAGCAGGAAATCCAGAACATTCTTTTCATGCTGCTTGAGCGGCATGGCGTCCTCGGGTCAGGGTCCAGTGGATCTACGTGTTCACGGCGCGGGCCGTTCGCGCTTCTAACCATATGGATCAGGATTGACGGCTCGCCATGACCATTATCAAGAGAATCCCTTAAAATACCGAGTCGCCCGAACCGCACGGGTCCTCGGCCTCGGGTTCGGCGCCCAGCGTGCGCATGGCGGCGGCAACGGCCGCAATGGCGGCGGCGACACGGACGGCGTCGGTGCCGCGCGCCACGATGCTGACCCCCAGCCGCCCGTTGCGCACGAAGGGATAGCTGCCCAGGTCGAGGTCGTTGAATGTGTCCTGGATGGCGCCGAGCGGTTCGGCCAGATCGCCTTCGCGCACATACGCCGCCACCGCCCGCGACACCACGGGCGGACCGCCGGCCAGGCTGTGCTTGATCGAATCGAACATGGCCGCGGCGATGCGCGGCACGCCCGCCAGCACGAACACGTTGCCAAGGCGGAACCCCGGCGCCTGGCTGACCGGGTTGTCGATCAACGCCGCGCCGCGCGGAATATCCGCCATCTTCAGCCTCGCGGCATTCAGCTCGCCGGTCCCGTAGTGATTCTGGAGGCGCGCCATGGCCTCGGCATTGCGCTCCAGGGCCGTCCCGAAGGCTTTGGAGATTGCCTCTGCCGTCATGTCGTCGTGGGTCGGGCCGATGCCTCCCGTGGTGAACACGTAGTCATGCCGGGCGCGGACCTCGTTAACGGTCTCCACGATCACGTCCACGTCATCGACGATGACACGCGCCTCGGTCAGTCGCACGCCGACCGAGGCCAAGCCGGCCCCCAGCATCTGGATGTTGGCATCGCGGGTGCGGCCCGACAGCACCTCGTTCCCGATGACAATGACGCAAGCACTGACGCGGTGGGGGACGGCATGGGGGCGATCGGGCGCCATGGATTTCCTCCGGAACGAACACGGGTCGCGCCACTATCGGCCGGGCTGCCGGTGCAGGCAAGGTCTCCGCCACACCGGCAGCGGCATGGACCGCCGGCCTATGACTTGCGTCGTAGTTGCGCCCATATCCGAATTTTACTAGTGTCGCGGTTTAAAGTGCACGAAGTGCAGCTTGAATTCGGTTTCGGGACGGTCGCACCAGGGGGTGTTGTTCTGACCGTGGTGCCACAGGGGGAATTTTGAATGGCGGCTTTTGATTGGACCGACGCACTTGCCGTTGGAGTGGATGCCATTGACTCGGATCACAAGATCCTCGTCGATCAGATCAACATGCTGTCGGATGCCATCAACAACGGCGCCGACGATACGATGGTGGCCAGCGTCATCAACGTGCTGATCGACTACACGGCTTATCACTTCGACCGCGAACGTCAGATCATGGCCACCACCGGCTTCCCCGATTCGGTCCGCCACCTCAAGGAACACGACATCATGGTGGCCAAGGTCAAGGCCATGCAGAGCGATTATGCGCATGGCAATGGCGACCTGGAGGAACTGTTCAAGTTCCTCAAGGTGTGGCTGACCCAGCACATCATGAAGTCCGACCAGGCGTTTGCCGCCCACATCAAGTCGGCCGGCGGCGCCCACATCGTGCCCGCGCCCCAGGCGCATGGCGCCGTGGACTGGCGCAAGCTGTCGGTCCTGGTGGTCGATGATCAGTTCAACTTCCGTTCCTTGATGCGCAATATCCTCAATACCTTCGGCGTGACGCAGATCACCGAGGCCCGCGACGGCAATGAAGCGTTTGAGCGCCTGGGCATGACGCCCGCCGACGTCATTCTGGTCGATGATGAAATGAAGCCATGCGACGGACTGGAATTCACCCGCATGGTGCGCGGGTCCAAGTCGCCGTCGCCCAAGGCCGTGGTCATCCTGATGCCGTCGCGTGAAATCACCCGCGAGTATGTCAAGGAAGCCACCGACGCCGGCGTCCACGACCTGATGCTCAAGCCCTTGGCGCCCAAGACCGTGCGTGCCCGTATCGAACACCACCTGACCAATCCGGTGCCGTTCCGCAAGGTGGACGACCGGTTGATTCCTGTCCGCCGCGCGCCCACCCCTGCGGCGCAGGGGGCGCGTCCGGGGGCCGCCTGACGCCCGGTTCCGGCTGTAGCAGCAGCTTTTGAAGGCAAGTTCTGAAGGAGATCGACGGTGCCGTACTTACGTCACCGATAGCTGGCACACGCCCAATTCACGGGCGGCCCCGGCAAAGGAGGATCCGTCCGTGACCCAATTGATGTGGAGCGACCAGTTGAGCTGTGGAGTCGCCGTTATCGACGACGACCATCAGGTCCTGGTCAATCAATTCAATCGCCTGTCGCTAGCCCTGGCCGAGAACAAAGAAGCCGCTCTGGTCGGTGGCGTGATCAACGCCCTGCTCGACTACACCGCCTTTCACTTCGAACGTGAACTGCGCTTGATGCAAGTGACCGAGTTTCCGAATGCTGATAAGCATCGCGCCGAACATGAAGCCTTGATCTCCCGTTTGAACAAGATGAACCAGGACTGGCGCACCGGCGGCGCCACCGGGCGCGACCTCCTGAAATTCCTGGGTGGCTGGCTGACCACGCATATTCTTGGCTCCGACCGCGCGCTCGGCCGCCATATCGTCGCCAGTGGCGGTGACCGCTTGATCGCGCCGGCACGGCCCCGCGACAGCCTGAACTGGGCCGATGTGTCCATTCTTCTGGTGGATGATTCCCCGAATTTCCGGACTCTCATCCGCAGCGTCCTGACCCATATCGGCATCCGCAATATCGTTTATGCCTGCAACGGGTCAGAGGGCATGCAGAAGTTGCGCGGTCAGACCTTCGACGCCGTACTGGTCGATGACGAGATGCCGGTCATGGACGGAGTGTCGATGATCCGCGAAGTCCGCCGCTCGACCGGCTGGCCGGACCCGCGCATCTGCATGATCCTGATGGCCAGCGAAGGCATGACCCGCGAGCATCTGCGGGAGGCGACGATGGCCGGCGTGCATGACCTGCTGGTCAAGCCGCTGACTGCCGAAGCCGTGCGTGCCCGCCTGAAACGTCACCTGGAGCGGCCGATGTCGTTTCAGGAAGTCGGCGGTGCACTGGTGCCGGTACGCACCGCGACATAGAGCATCGTCCGCTGGTGGCTGTTCGAGCCATGGGTGGCATTTCTTCACGGTCTGGAAACCCCGACTACAGTAGGGTGCCGGGTATGCGTTCTCGCTTTCGGGATGGCGCCAGGGGCGCTATTCTGTCGCGGGGAGCGTTTCGGCGCCGGGATTAAGGGGGAGCAGTCCATGCCATTGGTGCTTGGCGACACGCCAACGCCGACCAAGACCGTAGACGACGCGGTGGTGCCTGAAGCGCCAGCGCGGGCGTTGCGGTTGAGCTTGGGCGATCGCCTTGAGGCCGCCCCCGTGGCCGAACCCGATGTGCCCGCCGTCGCTGCCGCGCCCGTTGGGTTGTCGCTGGGCGACGTGATCGCGGATCCCGCGCCTGCGCCGGTGGTGCCTGAGCCTGAGCCTGAGCCTGAGCCTGCGGCGGTGGTGCCTGAGCCGGACCTCGTGCCCGAACCCGAGCCTGTATCCGTGCCGCTTCCTCCCCCGCCCCCTCCTTCCGTTGCCGTGCCGGTCGATGCCCTGCGACGGGTCGGGGATGGTGTGGGCGTGGCCGCGCGCCCGCTGGATGCGCCGCCGGTCGTGGCCGCGCCGTCCGCGCCGCTTCCCTTGCCGCCCAAGCCGCCCGAAGGCTGGGCGTTCTCCGTTGCCGGGGTTCGTCCGGCCGGTGATGTGCCGTCGTCGGCCTTTGCGCCGCGCCCGCGCATGGCCGCACCGCCTCCGCCACCGCCACCGCCGGTGTCCTATGCCCCGGCGGTGGTTGCAGCGCCGCCGCCTGTCGCCACGCCAAAACCAGCCGTGCCCGCGCCCAAGCCGGCGCCCAAGCCGGCGCCCCGCCCGGTCGCGCCCAAGCCGGTGGCCGCGCCTCTGCCGCCGCCGCCGCCACCCAAGCCGAAAGCGGCCGAGGGCGGTTCGGGCAAGCCGCCGCTGCGTTTGGGCGACAAGCTGGTCGAACTGGGCCTGATTTCGTCTGACCAGTTGGCGGTCGCGCTACAGGAAAAGAAATCCTCGCCCAAGATGCTGGGCGAACTGCTGGTCGATTTGGGCTTCATCACGGAGCAAGCCCTGTCCGCCATGCTGGCCGAGGCGTCGGGCTTTGAACGTTTCACGCCCGGTGCGACCATGGTCGATGCCGCGTTGCTCAAGGTCCTGCCCAAGCAGGTCGCCCAGCGGTACCGCGTGTTCCCGGTGTCGAGCGAAGACGGCGTGGTTCGTGTGGCCATGGCCGACGTCTACGACGTGGTGGGCCTCGATACGCTCAAGCGCCATTTTGGGGCCGATGCGGAAATTCAGCCGTTGGTGTGCGGCGAAACCGATATCCAGAAGGCCATCGACCAGTATTACGGCCACGAACTGTCCATCGACGGCATCCTGCGCGAACTGGAACAGGCCGGGGCGACGGCCGAGGATCTGGCGGCACTCGATCAGGATAAGGGCTATTCCCACCCGGTCATCCGTCTGGTGGACGCCATCCTGCTCGACGCCGTGAAGACCAAGGCGTCGGACATCCACTTCGAGCCGGAAGGCAACTTCCTGCGCGTGCGCTATCGCATCGATGGCGAAATGACCCAGATCCGCACCATTCACAAGCGGCACTGGGCGGCCTTCGGCCACCGTCTGAAGCTGATGGCGGGCATGAACATCGCCGACAAGCTGAACCCCCAGGACGGCCGCATCTCGATGAATCTGGGCCACCAGAAGATCGACTTCCGCGTGTCGTCGCTGCCCACGGTGCACGGCGAAAACCTCGTGCTGCGTATCCTGGACAAGTCTTCGGCCACCGTGCCGTTGCAAGCCCTGGGCTTTACGCCGGAGAACTTTGCGCTGCTCAGCCGCATGGTCAAGCGGCCCGAGGGCATCATCATCGTGACCGGCCCGACCGGGTCGGGCAAGACCACCACGCTGTATTCGGTGTTGAACTACATCAACTCGTTGCAGCTCAACATCATGACCCTCGAAGACCCGGTGGAGTATGAGCTGTCGCTCATCCGCCAGAGCCAGATCCGCGAAGGCACCAACATGACCTTCGCCGAGGGTATCCGCACGCTGCTGCGCCAGGACCCCGACGTCATCCTGATCGGCGAAGTGCGCGACGCCGATACAGCCGTGATGGCCCTGCGCGCCGCCATGACCGGCCACCAGGTTTATACGACGCTGCACACCAACGATGCGGCGGGCGCCATTCCGCGCCTGATGGACCTGGGCATGCGGCCCAGCCTGATGGCCGGCAACATCATCGGCATCGTGGCGCAACGCCTGTCGCGCAAGCTGTGTGACGAGTGCAAGAACCCTCGTCTCGCCACACCCGAGGAATGCCGCATCCTCGCCGTGTCACCCGACGATCCGCCGACCATCTACGAGCCGGTCGGCTGCCCGACCTGCCGGGGGTCGGGCCATAAGGGGCGGATCGCCGTCTCCGAGATTCTGCCGTTCAACGAAACCATCGACGAAATGATCGGCCGCGACGAACCCTTGTCCGCAATCCGCCGCGAGGCCATGAAGTACGGCTTCGTGCCCATGGTCGATGACGGCGTCCGCAAGGTCCTCGAAGGCACCATGTCCATCCCCGCCTTGATGAAGTCGGTGGACGTCACGGACAGGTTGTAGGGAGAGAGGCCGCGCCATGCCGCAATACGCCTATCGCGCCATCAATGATCGCGGCCGCTCTGTTCGCGGCAAGATCACGGCGGCCAACGAAAGCGACCTGTTCCAGCAGTTGCGCTCGATCAGCCTGGAACTGGTCGACAGCCGCGAGGTGTCGGACAGCAAGCTACGGGTGGCGTTTGCGCCGCGCATCAAGATCCGCGACCAGATCCAGTTGTGCGTCCACCTGGAGCAGCTTCAAAGCGCCGGGGTGCCGCTGATCGAAGGGCTGGCCGACGTCCGCGACTCGACGGAAAACGCCCGCCTGCGCGACATGCTGGCGGAAATTTACCGCGACGTGTCGCAGGGCGATTCGATTTCCGAGGCGTTTGGCAAGCATCCCCGAACCTTTGGCACGGTGTTCACGGCCTTGCTGGCGGCGGGCGAGGTCAGCGGAAACCTGAACGAAAGTTTTCACCACCTGGTCAAGCACCTGAAGTGGACCGACGGCATCAACTCCAAGGTCAAGAAGGCGGTTCGCTATCCGGCCATCATGTTGACCCTGATGCTGGCGCTGTTCTTCTTCATGATGACCGCGGTGGTGCCCGAAGTGGTCGGCTTCCTCAAGAACATGGGCACCGAACTGCCGTTCTTCACCACGTCATTGATCGCCACATCCGATTATGTGCTGGAAAGCTGGTACGTTCTGCTCGGCGTGCCCATCGGCGTCATCGTCGTCCTCAAGGCGATGATAAAGGCGTCCTACCGGGTGGCGTATGGCGTGGACTACACCATGCTGCGGCTGCCGGTGCTGGGTGACATGGTGCGCAAGATCGCCATGTCGCGGTTCGCGCACTTCTTTGCCATCATGTTCCAGAGCGGCGTGCCCTTGCTGCAATGCCTGGACACCGCCAAGCAGGTGGCCGTCAATCGCGTGCTGTCCGAGGCCTTGGACTCGGTCAAGGAGCAGGTCCAGAACGGCGAGCCTCTGTCACGCGCCCTGCAAAAGACCGGGCAGTTTCCCAGTCTCGTCATCCGCATGATCCGCATCGGGGAGGACAGCGGCAACCTGTCGGGCACCCTGGCCAACGTCACCGAGTTCTATGACCGCGACGTGGACGAGGCGGTGGACGGCATCGTAGCCATGGCCGAACCGGCGCTGACCCTGGTGGCGGGCGGCATGATGGTGTGGATTATCGGCGGCGTGTTCGGCCCGCTGTACGACAGTTTCGGGAGCGTCTAGGCAATGGTGGCCCTCAAACTCCCGTCCCTGGAGAACCTCCTGCGCGGCAAGATGTTCGTGCTGTCCATCGGCGACGAGGCCGCCGTGGTGACGCTGATTTCCGGCGGCAAAGTCGCCAATGCCTGGGTCGCCTCGCCCGACCCGGCCGAGGGCGCGGCCGATGTGCTCGACGCCTTGAACACCGCGCGGTCGGTGCCGGTGTTCGTGCTGATGGATGCCTTCGAGCAGGTGTTCCGCGAGGAAAAAGTCCCCAAGGTCAATTTCTTCGACCAGAAGAAGGTGGTCGATCGCCACCTGCAAATGACCTTTCCCGGCAATAACCTCCAGGCTGCCATGTCCCATGGCGCCGATCCGCAGGGCAACAAGTTTTTCCTGTTCTGTTCGGTGCCGCCGACCGATCTGGTCAAGGGCTGGCTGTCGGCGCTGGACAAGGCCAAGCGCCGGCCGCGCGGGGTGCACATGCTGCCCCTGGAAAGCCTCGACATGCTCGACGCGCTGACCCCGCCGGCGGCGCAAAAAGGGGTGCGCTGGCGCATTCTGTTTACGTTCAACATGACCGGCGGCTTGCGGCAGATCGTGTCCAAGCAGGGCCGCATCATGGTGACGCGCCTGACCCCGCCGCCGCCGCCTGACAGCAACATCGACCCGGTGCAGATCGTCGAGCGTCAGTTCTCCGAGACATTGGCCTATGTCAAGCGCATGGGCTATCAGAAGGGCGACAACCTCGACGTGGTGGTGCTGGCCGAGGAGCCGGTTGCCACATCGATCCGCGAACGCGCCTGGGAAGCGCACTCCGTCACTGTGCACAGCCCCCATGAGGTCGGCGAGGCGCTGGGTTTGGGCCGCATCGGCCAACCCGGCCAGCCCTATGCCGATGTGGTGCACGCCCTGTGGTTTGCCACCCGCAAGAAGCCCAAGGCCAAGTTGGCGTGGTCGCAGGCGCCCGCTGTCGACTACGTGCACCTGGTGGCGCGCGGCGCGCCGTTCGCCGCCGCCGCCGGGGTGGTGGCCCTGATCGCCCAGGCCGGGGCGCTCGGCATGACGTGGGTCGAGACGCAGGAGGCCATCGAGCGGCAGCAACGCCAGCTTCAGGTGGCCCAGGCCGATCTGGCGCGCGAACAGGCGCGGCTGGCGACGCTGGAATTCTCGGCCGACCAAATCCGCCCGTTGATCGAGGTGGTGGATCAACTGACCACCGGCCACATCCCGCCGGTGCCCCTGTTGGCACAGCTTGGTCACGCCTTGGCGGGCAACGCGGTGATCACCGAACTGGCCCTGACCACCCCACAGGAGGGCGGCCCGGCGGCGGGTGGCCGTCGGCCATCGCGCGCCGCGGGCGGGGAGTCGTCCATGGTGTGGCGGCTGGGCCTGACCATTACCCTGCCACCCGATACCGTGGACGATGCCCAAGCCCTGGAGCGGGCTGCCGGGTTGGAAAAGACGTTGGGCACTGCGTTTTCGGCGCAACGGGTGGCCATGCTCGAACCGCCCGTGGCGGTCGGGGCAGATCAGGTGGTGCGCGGCGACCGGGTGTTGGCGGTGGTCGATAAAGCACCTTCCACCGCGACGCCGACAGGACCGAAATCCCTCTATACCGTGCGCTATGAAGTTGTTCTGGAGGGCGGGTCATGAAGCGCCAAGGCCCCGGCATGAAGGCCGTTGCCGACTTCTTGCGCCACCTGCCGCGCGGGTCGCGCATTGCTTTGGGCATCATCACCATGACTGCCGTCGTGGCGCTGGGCGCGCTGCCGTTTGCGTTCTCGGCGGTGGACGAAGCAGAAGCGGCCCTGCGACGCCTGCGCGCCGAAACCAACCAGACGCGCGGACAAGCGCAGCAGGCGGCGCTCGACTACGCTTATGTTCAGGACAACAGCGGCCGGTACAAGGATGCCTTGGCCCGTGGTGTTCTCGATGAACAGGATCGTCTGGCCGCCCGTCAGCGCATGGACGAGTTGATGAACGACGCCTACTTGGTCCGCATGGCCTACGAGATGGCGGCGGCAGAGAGCAAGCCGGGGCCGGGCGGGTACCAGATCGTCAGCACCCCTATCAAGATGGAGGTCGCCTCCATGCTCGACCGCGACATCTTCGTTCTATTGCAGAGCCTTGAAACGGCCTTTCCGGGATACGGCGTGGTGCGCGGCTTCCGCATTGCCCGCCAGGACCCTGTAACGGAGGACGCCCTGCGCCGTGTCACGGCGGGCGAGCCGGTGCCGTTCCTGACCGGGACCGTAACCTTCGACTGGCGATCCGCCCAACCGCCGGCCGGCGCGACCGGGGGCGCACGCTGATGACCCTCCGCCTTGGTGTACTTTCACTACTGGCTTTGGGTGCGGCGTTTTCGGCCGCGGCCCAGGACGCGCCTCCCGCGCAGCAGGATCCCCAGCCCGCCTTGGACCTCGCGACGCTGCCCGCCACCTTGCTGCTGAGCCTGGAGGAAATGGTCAACGTCGAAGCGGCCATTGCCGCAGGTCCGCTGGCCCGATCGGTGCGGGGCGAAGATGCCGACCCCGACCGCTTCCGGCTGCGTCAGAATCTGTACGTTTCGGCCATCGTCTATGTCAGCCCCTCGCAGTGGACGGTTTGGGTCAACGGCAACCCGGTCAGCCCGGACCGCCCGTCGAGCGTGTTCGAGGTGGTGGAGGTCGGCCAGACCCACGTCCGGCTCGCCGTGCCGTGGGGCGCGGGCGGCACCCGCGACGTGCTGCTGCGCTCTCACCAAACCTTCGTGCCCCGGCGCGGCGACGTCCTTGAGGGCAAGTACTGATGACGCCGCTGGTTATCGAAGATGTGCACGCCTCCTACGGTCCGCGCGAGGTCCTGCGCGGGGTGGGGTTTACGGTGCAGCCGGGCGAAGTGTTCGGCCTCATCGGCCTGAACGGCGTAGGAAAGACGACGCTCATCCGCAGTATCTTGGGGCTGACCCCGGCGCAGGGCACGCTCAGTCTGTTCGGTCGCCCCAACGGCGAGGCGGCGGCGCGGCGGGGCCTGTTCTACCTGCCCGAAAAGTATCAGCCATCGGCCCAACTGACCGGCTGGGAACATCTGGGCATCGCCCAGGCGTGGCTGGACGGGCCGCTTGACCGGGACGCGGCGCGCACCTTGGCCGAGGGGCTGGCCCTGGACCCGGCGGCGCTGGATCGCCGGGTGCGGACGTACTCCAAGGGCATGGGCCAAAAGCTGGGGCTGGTCGCCGCCCTCATCAGCCGCCTGCCGCTGCTCATCCTGGACGAGCCGATGAGCGGCCTGGACCCCCGCGCGCGGGTGCGCCTGAAGGATCGCCTGATGGCGTACCGCAGCGACGGGCGCAGCGTGTTTTTCAGCTCCCACGTCCTGGCCGACGTGGAGGAAATCTGCGACCGGATCGGCGTGCTGCACGGCGGGCGTCTGCTGTATTGCGGCCCGCCGGCGGACTTCGTGGCCGGGCACGGCGGCGGCACTTTGGAGCGCGCCTTTTTGGCCGCCATTGATGCGGCCGACCAGCAATAGAACTTGATAACCCTTTGCGTCAGACTCAATTCTGCTACACAGGATTGAGGACACACGCCTGCACCAAGGGAGACTCCCCGACATGATCAGGCCGACGACGTGGTCGATGCGCGCCACCGCCACCGCCCTGACCCTGCTGCTGGCCGCAGCGGTCTTTCCCGGCACCGCCGCACGGGCGGGGCAGGCGGTCGAGCCGGTTCACGCCATGGCCATGCACGGGGATCCCAAGTACGGGCCGGATTTCAAGCACTTCGACTATGTGAACCCGGACGCCCCCAAGGGCGGGCGGCTGCGCATGTTCGCGGTGGGCAGCTTTGACAATCTCAACCCGTTCATCATTCGCGGCGCGGCGGCGGTTGGCAGCGGGCTGGCCTATGACGCTCTGCTGACCAGTTCGTCGGACGAGGCGTTCACTGAATACGGCCTGATCGTCAAGACCATGGAGGTACCCGAGGATCGCTCCTGGGTGATCTTCAACCTGCGGCCCGAGGCCAAGTTCCACGACGGCCACCCGATCACCGCCGCTGATGTGGTGTTCACGTTCAACACCCTGCGGGAAAAGGGCGCGCCGCATTACCGATTCTATTACGCCAACGTGAAGACGGTCGAGGCGCTGGGCGAGCATCGGGTGCGCTTTGCCTTCGACGGCGAGGTGAACCAGGAACTGCCGCTGATCATCGGCCAGATGCCGGTGCTGCCGGAGCATTACTGGGCGGAGCGCGACTTCACGGCGACCACCCTGGAGCCGCCGCTGGGCAGCGGGCCATACAAGGTCAAGGCGTTCGAGCCGGGCCGCTTCATCGTCTATGAACGGGTTGCCGACTGGTGGGGCAAGGATCTGGCGGTGTCGCGCGGGTTCTATAACTTCGATGAGATCCGCTACGACTATTACCGCGACACCACCGTCGCGCTGGAGGCGTTCAAGAGCGGCGCCTATGACCTGCGGGTGGAAAACGTCGCCAAGGAATGGGCCACCGGCTATGACTTTCCGGCCCGCGCCCAAGGCCGCGTGATCCTGCGCGAGTTCGAGCATGACATGCCCTCGGGCATGCAAGGCTTTGCCTACAACATGCGCCGTCCGCTGTTCCAGGACCCGCGCGTGCGGCAGGCGCTGTCTTATGCGTTCGACTTCGAATGGTCGAACCAGAACCTGTTCTATGGGCAGTACCGGCGGACCAAGAGCTACTTCGACAACTCGGAATTGGCCTCGGAAGGCGTGCCGACGGAGAGCGAACGCCAGTTGCTCGAACCGCTGCGCGGCCAGATCCCCGACGCTGTATTCACCGAGACGTTCGCCCCGCCCTCGACCGAGGGTAAGGGCGGCCTGCGCGATAACCTGCGCATCGCCACCCGGCTGCTGAAGGAAGCAGGGTGGGAGGTTCGCAACGGCGTGTTGACCCACGGCCAGACCGGCGCTCCGTTCACGTTCGAGATCCTGCTGTCGGCCCCGACGTGGGAGCGCATCAGCCTGCCGTTTGCCCAGAACCTCAAGCGTCTGGGCATCGACGCGCGGGTCCGCACGGTCGATTCGGCGCAGTACGAAAACCGCATGAACACGTTTGACTTCGACATGGCGGTCCAGGTGTGGGGGCAGTCCCTCAGCCCCGGCAATGAGCAGCGCAACTATTGGGGGTCCGACGGCGCGGACATGGAGGGCAGTCAGAACTACGCCGGCCTGCGCAGCCCCGCCGTCGATGCCTTGGTCAACAAGGTCATCCAGGCGAACAGCCGCGAAGACCTGATTACCAGCGTGCGCGCCCTGGACCGGGTTCTGCTGTGGAACCATCTGGTCATTCCGCACTGGCACATCCCCTACACGCGCATCGCGTTTTGGGACAAGTTCGGGATGCCCGACACTATCCCCATGCGCGGGGTCGAACTTTTTACATGGTGGTACGATGCCGCGCGCGGCCCGCAGACCGAGGCGGTGCAGTCCAAGGCCGAGCAGACCAAGGCCGAGTAAACCCAGGGAGTTCTGCGCATGGGCGCCTATATCATCCGACGCCTGATGCTGATTCCGTTGACCCTGTTGGGCATTCTGACGGCTAATTTTTTTATCGTGCAGATTGCCCCTGGCGGTCCGGTGGAGCAGATGCTGGCTCAGGTGCGCGGGACGGCGGTGGAGGCCACGTCGCGTATTTCCGGGGCGGGCGGGTCGGAGGTGGCGGCCGGTCCCCAGGCCGGGGGCGGGAGCGAGGGGCGCTATCGCGGGGCGCAAGGGTTGGACCCGGCGTTCGTGGCGGAAATCGAACGGCAGTTCGGCTTCGATAAGCCCCTGCACGAGCGATATTTCAAGATGCTCGGCGACTATGCGCGGTTTGATCTGGGCGAGAGTTTTTATCGGTCGCGCGGGGTGATGGAGCTGGTGCTGGAAAAGCTGCCGGTGTCCATTTCGCTGGGCGTTTGGTCCACCTTGCTGATCTATCTGATTTCGGTACCGCTCGGCATCATGAAGGCGGTGCGCGACGGCTCCAAGTTCGACATGGCGACCAGTTGGGCCGTGATCATCGGCTATGCCGTGCCGTCGTTCCTGTTCGCTATTCTGTTGATCGTGGTGTTCGCCGGGGGGCGGTATCTCGACTGGTTCCCGTTACGCGGCCTGACGTCGGACAATTGGGCGGACTTGTCATGGCCGATGAAGGTGGTGGACTACGTCTGGCACATGGCGCTGCCGGTGCTGGCCATGACCATCGGCGGGTTCGCCAGCCTGACCATGCTGACCAAGAACAGCTTTCTCGATGAAATCGGCAAGCAGTACGTGGTGACGGCGCGGGCCAAGGGCCTGACCGAGCGCCAAGTCCTGTACGGCCATGTGTTCCGCAATTCCATGCTGCTCATCATCGCCGGGTTCCCGGCCGCGCTGGTGTCCATGCTGTTCACCGGATCGGTGCTGATCGAGGTGATCTTCTCGCTGGATGGGCTGGGTTTGCTGGGGTTCGAGGCGGTCATCAACCGCGATTATCCGGTGATGTTCGGGACGCTGTACGTGTTCGGGATCATCGGTCTGCTGCTCAATCTGGTCAGCGACGTGACCTATCATGCCGTTGACCCGCGCATTGATTTCGAGGCCCGGTCATGACCCCCATCACCCGGCGCAGGCTCCAGAACTTCCGGGCCAATCGGCGCGGCTTTTGGTCATTATGGCTGTTCCTGGCGCTGTTCATACTCACCATGCTGGCCGAGGTGATCGCCAACGACCGGCCGCTCATGGTGTCCTTCGACGGCGAAATGTATTTCCCGGTCGCCGAATTCGTGCCGGAAACCGCGTTCGGCGGTGACTTTGCGACCGAGGCCGAATACCGCGACCCGTATGTGCAGGACTTGATCGCGGAAAAGGGCTGGATCCTGTGGCCGCCCATCCGATTTTCCTATCAAACCGTGAACCTGGACCTGCCGCAGCCCGCGCCCAGCCCGCCGACGGCGGACAATATCCTCGGCACCGATGACCAGGGACGCGACGTGGCGGCCCGCCTGATCTATGGCTTCCGGCTGTCAGTGCTGTTCGGGCTGGCGCTGACCGTGGTGTCGTCCATCGTCGGCATCGCGGTGGGTGCCTTGCAGGGCTACTTCGGCGGCTGGCTGGACTTGATCTCGCAGCGCGTGCTGGAAATCTGGTCGGGGCTGCCGCAGCTTTTCATCCTGATTATCGTGTCCAGCATCGTCATTCCGGGGTTCTGGACCCTGTTGATCGTGCTGCTGCTGTTTTCGTGGACGTCGCTGGTCGGCGTGGTGCGGGCCGAGTTCCTGCGGGCGCGCAATTTCGATTACGTGCGCGCGGCCAAGGCGCTGGGCATGTCCGACGCCAAGATCATGGCCAAGCACGTGCTGCCCAACGCCATGGTCGCTACCCTGACCTTCCTGCCGTTCATCCTGTCCGGCTCCATTGTCGCGCTGACGGCGCTGGATTTCCTCGGCCTCGGCCTGCCGCCGGGGTCGCCTTCGCTTGGTGATCTGCTGCGCCAGGGCAAGGAGAACCTTCAGGCTCCGTGGCTGGGCATTACCGGCTTCATGGTGCTGGCCGTCATGCTGAGCCTGCTGGTGTTCATCGGCGAGGCGGTGCGCGATGCCTTTGACCCCCGAAAGAACGTGCGATGAAAGACAGCGCCATGCCCCCTCCGTCCAATCCGGTGCTGTCGATTCGCGACCTGCGCGTGACCTTTGGCGAGGGTGAGCGCGCCGTCGAGGCGGTGCGCGGCGTGTCGTTCGACCTGGAACGCGGCAAGACCCTGGCCCTGGTCGGCGAGTCGGGGTCGGGCAAGTCGGTGACGGCGCTGTCGGTGCTGCAACTGCTGTCTTATCCGTTCGCCCGCCAGAGCGGGTCCATCCGTCTGGACGGTCAGGAACTGGTCGGCGCGCCCGAAAAGGTGCTGCGCAGCGTGCGCGGCGGGTCGGTGGCGATGGTGTTCCAGGAACCCATGACCAGCCTCAACCCGCTGCACTCCATCGAAAAGCAGATCGGCGAGGCGTTGGTTTTGCACAAGGGCCTGAGCGGCAAGGCGGCGCGCGAGCGGATGCTGGAACTGCTCGATCTGGTCGG
>JBAYSM010000067.1:0-16507 GCA_041676205.1 Rhodospirillaceae bacterium
AGCCGAAGCCGAACTGGTGTCTGGCTACAACGTCGAATACTCGGCCATGACCTTCGCCCTGTTCTTCCTGGGCGAATACGCCAACATGATCCTGATGAGCGGCATGACCGTGGTGCTGTTCCTGGGCGGCTGGCTGCCGCCGCTGGACATCGCTCCGCTCAACTGGTTGCCGGGTCCGGTGTGGTTCCTGCTCAAGGTCGTGGCGCTGCTGTTCGTGTTCATCTGGTGCCGTGCCGCGTTCCCGCGCTACCGCTATGACCAGTTGATGCGGCTGGGCTGGAAAGTGTTTCTGCCGTTCTCGCTCGGCTGGCTGGTTCTGACCGCAGCGGTGCTCCAGTTCACCGGCCTGTCGCCGATTATGTCCTAAGGGAGCGTTGAAGATGTCCTTCATCGACCGCACCGTTCGCTCCTTCCTCCTGACTGAAATCCTTCAGGGGATGAGTCTGACCCTTCGCTATATGTTCCGGCCGAAGGTCACCATCAATTACCCGATGGAGAAGGGGCCGCTGAGTCCGCGCTTCCGGGGGGAGCACGCTCTGCGCCGCTACCCCAACGGCGAGGAACGCTGCATCGCCTGCAAGCTGTGCGAGGCGGTGTGCCCTGCGCTGGCCATCACAATCGAAGCCGAACCGCGCACCGACGGCTCGCGCCGCACCACGCGGTACGACATTGACATGACAAAGTGCATCTACTGCGGCCTGTGCCAAGAAGCCTGCCCGGTGGACGCCATCGTCGAAGGCCCGAACTTCGAGTTCGCCACCGAAACGCGCGAGGAGCTTTTCTACAACAAGGAAAAGCTGCTGGCGAACGGCGAGCGATGGGAACCTGAGCTTGCTGCGCGCATCGACCTCGATGCTCCGTACCGCTGACCTTATCCTTTAGGCTCAAAGGCGATACCATGTTTGAAACAAGGGATACGGCCGGTCGGGCCGGCAAGGGGGACGCATGATCATCCAGGGCCTTGCCTTCTACCTGTTCGCCATCATTGCCGTGGCGTCCGCAGTCATGGTGATCACCGCGCGCAACCCCGTGCATTCGGTGTTGTGGCTCATCCTGACCTTCTTCAACGCCGCCGGGCTGTTCCTGCTGCTGGGCGCCGAGTTCCTGGCCATGATCCTGATCGTGGTCTACGTCGGCGCGGTGGCGGTGCTGTTCCTGTTCGTGGTCATGATGCTGGACCTCAACACGGTGGCCCTGCGCGAGGGGATGGCGGAATACCTGCCAATTGGCGTGTCGGTTGGGCTGGTGCTGTTTGCCGAACTGGCCGTGCTGTTCGGCGGCTGGGTGTTCTCGGCAACGGTCGAGGGGTCGCGTGGCGCGCCCACGCCGCCGCTGAGCGAAACCACCAACACCGAGGCGCTCGGCGCCTTGGTCTACACCGACTACGTCTACCTGTTCCAGGCTTCGGGTCTGGTGCTGCTGGTGGCCATGATCGGCACCATTCTGCTGACCCACCGGGTCCGTCCCGGCGTGCGCAAGCAGAAGATTGCCGACCAGTTGGCGCGCGGCCGGACCGTGGAGTTGAAGAAGGTTCAGAGCCGGGGGGGCATCTGATGCTTGAGATTGGCCTCGCGCACTATCTGACGGTCTCGGCGATCCTGTTCACGCTCGGCGTGGTGGGCATCTTCCTGAACCGGAAGAACGTCATCATCATTCTGATGTCGATCGAACTGATGCTTCTGGCCGTGAACGTCAACATGGTTGCGTTCTCGTCCTTCCTGAACGACCTGGTCGGCCAGGTCTTCACAATGTTCATCCTCACCGTCGCAGCGGCGGAAGCGGCTATCGGTCTTGCTATTCTGGTTGTGTTCTTCCGCAACCGGGGTTCGATCGCCGTCGAGGACATCAACCAGATGAAGGGCTGAGGGACCGGACATGTACGTCGCAGCCATCTTCCTGCCGCTGATCGCCTCGATCGTGGCCGGCCTGTTCCGCCACGTGGTCGGCGACCGCGGTGCGCAGCTCATCACCACGCTGTCGGTGTTCGCCTCGGCGGCCATGGCGGTGCTGATTTTCGTCGAGGTCGCCCTTGGCAAGAACCCGGTGACTATCACGCTGTTTAGCTGGATTGTCTCCGGCGACTTGGAGGTCTCTTGGGCGCTCAAGTTCGACACCCTGACCGCCGTGATGGTATTCGTGGTGACGTCGGTATCATCCATGGTGCACCTGTACTCCTGGGGATACATGTCGCACGACAAGTCCATCCCCCGGTTCATGGCGTACCTGTCTCTGTTCACCTTCATGATGCTCATGCTGGTGACGGCTGATAATCTGGCGCAGATGTTCTTCGGCTGGGAAGGCGTGGGTCTTGCGTCTTATCTCCTGATCGGCTTCTGGTACGAGAAAAAGACCGCCAACGCCGCGGCCATGAAGGCTTTCGTGGTCAACCGCGTGGGTGACTTCGGTTTTGCGCTCGGCATCTTTGGCATCTTCATGCTGTTCGGTACCGTGCACCTGGACACCATCTTCCAGATGGCGCCGGACTACGCCGATGCCACGGTGGTGTTCTTTGGCGTCGAATGGCACGCCATGACCATCATTAGCTTGCTGCTGTTTGTCGGCGCGATGGGGAAGTCTGCCCAGCTTGGCTTGCACACGTGGCTGCCCGATGCCATGGAAGGCCCGACCCCGGTATCGGCGCTCATCCATGCCGCGACGATGGTGACTGCCGGGGTGTTCATGGTGGCGCGTATGTCGCCGGTCTTTGAACTGGCCCCGACGGCGCTCGCCACGGTGGCCGTGATTGGCGCCTTCACCGCGTTCTTCGCGGCTACGGTTGGGTGCGTGCAGAACGACATCAAGCGCGTAATCGCCTATTCGACCTGCTCGCAGCTCGGCTACATGTTCTTTGCCATCGGCGTGTCGGCCTATCAGGCGGCAATCTTCCACCTGATGACCCATGCGTTCTTTAAGGCCCTGCTGTTCTTGGGCGCCGGTTCCGTCATTCATGCCATGTCCGATGAACAGGACATCCGCAAGATGGGCGGCATCTGGAAGCACGTGAAGCTGACCTACGCGATGATGTGGATCGGCTCGCTCGCCCTGGCAGGTGTGCCGTTCTTCGCCGGGTACTACTCCAAGGACATGATCCTGGAATCCGCCTTCGCGGCGGGGACCATGCCGGGGTATCTCGCCTTTGCCCTGGGTATCGCGGCGGCCTTCATGACCGCGTTCTACTCCTGGCGTCTGCTGCTGCTTACCTTCCATGGCAAGCCGCGCGCCGATGAGTACGTCATGAGCCACATCCACGAAAGCCCGCCGGTCATGACCGTGCCGCTCATCCTGCTTGCCATCGGGGCCATTTTCTCGGGCTGGCTGGGGTATGAGTTGTTCGTCGGCGATGCCGCCGTACGGTCCGAGTTCTGGGGCGCTGCCATCTATCTTCTGCCCGGCCGCGACACCATCGAAGCCGCGCACCATGTTCCGGGCTGGGTGGTTCTGCTGCCGCTGGTTGTCACGGCGTTGGGTATAGCGCTCGCCTACGTGTTCTACATGCTGGCGCCGAGCTTGCCGGGCAAGTTGGCCAACGCATTCCGTCCGATCTATCTGTTCATGCTGAACAAGTGGTACTTCGACGAGTTGTATGACCGTATCTTCGTGCGTCCTTCGATGGCCCTGGGCCGTGCCCTGTGGAAGGGCGGTGACGGTGCGGTGATCGACGGCGTGGGGCCGGATGGCGTGGCGGCGGCGACGCGTGACATTGCCCGGCGGGTGGGCGCCCTTCAGTCGGGCCTGCTTTACCACTACGCCTTCGCCATGATCATCGGCGTGGCCGTGTTCGTGACCTGGTACATCATCAACGCGGGATGACGACGATGACCGATCTTCCATTGCTTTCCATCGTCACGTTCCTGCCGCTGGTCGGAGCTGCGTTCATCCTGCTGGTGCGGGGCGAGGAGGCTGTCGTTGCCCGCAACGCCCGTAATGTGGCGCTGCTGACCTCGGTCGCGACGTTCCTTCTGAGCCTGGGCGTGTGGGCGGGTTTCGACGCATCCACCGCCGAGTTCCAGTTCGTCGAGCAGGCGGCCTGGATGCCCGAGTGGGGCATCAACTACCACATGGGCGTGGATGGCATTTCGATGCTGTTCGTGATCCTGTCCACCTTCCTGACCCCGCTGTGCATTCTGTCCGCCTGGGAAGCCGTGCAGAAGCGGGTGAAGGAATACATGGTCGCGTTCCTGATCCTTGAAACCTTCATGATCGGGATGTTCTGCGCGCTGGACTACGTCCTATTCTACGTCTTCTTCGAAGGCGTGCTGATCCCGATGTTCCTCATCATCGGGGTGTGGGGCGGAGCGCGGCGCGTCTATGCGGCCTTCAAGTTCTTCCTCTATACCCTGGCCGGGTCGGTCCTGATGCTGCTGGCCATCATGGCCATGTACTTCGAGGCGGGCACCACCGACATTCCGACCCTGATGCAGACGCCGTTCCCTTATGCCATGCAAATCTGGCTGTGGTTGGCCCTGTTCGCGTCGTTCGCCGTCAAGGTTCCGATGTGGCCGGTGCACACCTGGCTGCCCGACGCCCACGTTGAGGCGCCGACCGCCGGGTCTGTCATCCTGGCCGGTGTGCTGCTGAAGATGGGGGCCTATGGGTTCCTGCGCTTCTCCGTGCCGATGCTGCCCGAGGCAACCGCGTACTTCACGCCGATGGTCTATGTGCTGTCGGTGGTGGCGGTGATCTACACCTCGCTGGTGGCGCTGGTGCAGGAAGACATGAAGAAGCTGATCGCCTATTCGTCGGTCGCCCACATGGGCTTCGTGACCATCGGCATCTTCGCGCTGAACCAGCAGGCCGTGGAAGGCGCCATCTTCCAGATGCTGTCCCACGGCGTGGTGTCGGGCGCGCTGTTCCTGTGCGTCGGCGTGGTCTACGACCGCCTGCATACCCGTGAGATCGGGCGGTACGGCGGGCTGGCCACCAACATGCCGAACTATGCCCTGGTGTTCTTGCTGTTCACCATGGCGGCGGTCGGCCTGCCGGCCACCTCGGGCTTCGTCGGTGAGTTCCTGATCCTGACCGGCGCGTTCAAGGCCAACACCTGGGTTGCGTTCTTTGCCGCCACGGGTCTGATCCTGGGCGCCGCCTACATGCTCTACCTGTACTGGCGTGTCGTTTACGGGAAGCTGGAGAAGGAAGACGTCAAGGCCATGCTAGACCTCAGCCCGCGTGAGGTGGCGGTGTTCGTCCCGCTCATCCTGGTGGTGCTGTGGATGGGGATCTACCCGAATAGCTTCCTTGAGCCGATGCATGCCTCGGTCAGCAACCTGATCGAAAACTATCAGGCCGCCATGAACGCCGTCGATGACGGCACCGCGTTGGCCAACCGTTAGGCCGAGGGAAGGGGATACAGTACGATGACTGCGCTTGGTAACATCGCGCCGGCCGCTCCCGAGGTCTTCATGGCGATCGCGGGCATGGTCCTGCTGATGATCGGTGTGTTCCAAAAGGGCGACGCCACCAAACTGGTCGGCTGGTTGGCCGTCGCCGTGATGGTGGTGGCGGGCTTCATGGTCCTGATGGCGGCCCCGGAAACGGTGACTGCTTTCAACGGCCAGTTCATAAATGATCGTTTCGGCATCTTCTCCAAGCTCCTGGTGCTCGGCGCCTCGGCGGTGAGTCTGGTCCTGGCCCTGGTGTGGCTGGCCCAGGAGGAGATCAAGCGGTACGAGTTCTCGGTCCTGGTGGTGTTTGCCACCCTGGGCATGATGATGATGGTTTCGGCCAACAATCTGATGTCCTTGTACCTGGGCCTCGAACTCCAGTCGCTGGCGCTGTACGTCATGGCCGCGTTCAAGCGCGACAGCGTGCGCTCGACCGAAGCCGGCCTGAAGTACTTCGTGCTGGGGTCGGTGGCGTCCGGTCTGCTGCTCTACGGCGCGTCGCTGATCTACGGCTTTGCCGGGACCACGTCGTTCCCGGTGCTGGCCGAGGTGTTGAGCCAAGGCGCCCCGACCGGCGTGATCGTCGGGCTGGTGTTCGTGATGGCTGGTCTCGCGTTCAAGGTTTCGGCCGTGCCGTTCCACATGTGGACGCCCGATGTTTACGAAGGAGCGCCGACCCCGGTGACGGCGTTCTTCGCGGTTGCTCCCAAGATCGCCGCTTTGGCTCTGTTCGTCCGTGTCATGATGGGTCCGTTCGCCGACATGGTGGATCAGTGGCAGCAGGTCATCGTCCTGATTGCCGTGCTGTCCATGCTGGTCGGGTCGTTCGGCGCCATCCTGCAAAACAACATCAAGCGCCTGATGGCCTACTCGTCGATCGGTCACATGGGCTTTGCGCTGATGGGGCTGGCGGCGGCGTCCCCCAACGGGGTGCGTGGTCTGCTGATCTATCTGTCCATCTACGTGTTCATGAACCTCGGCACCTTCGCCATCATCATGTCCATGCGTCAGAAGGGCCGCTCGGTCGAGGGCGTGGCTGATCTGGCCGGGCTGTCGCGGACGGCGCCTGGAATGGCCACGGCGCTGACCATCTTCATGTTCTCGATGGCCGGCATTCCGCCGCTGGCAGGCTTCTTCGCCAAGTTCTACGTGTTCATGGCGGCAATCGACGCCGGGTTCTACACCATGGCCGTGATCGGCGTGCTGTCGTCGGCGGTAGGCGCGTACTACTACCTGCGCATCATCAAGATCATGTGGTTTGATGAGCCGGTGGAGGCCTTCGACCGCCCGGCCATGACCAATCAAGTGGTCTTGTGGGGTTCGGCTGCGATGATGTTCGTGCTGTTCATCTGGACTGCACCCCTGATCGCCGGTGCCCAGGCCGCCGCCCAGAGCCTGTTTCCCGGCTGATGGCGCAGGGGTCTGAACCTGTGTACGAGGCGCTACTCGACGGGTGGCGCCTCGTTGCGCTTTCCGAGGTCGACAGCACCAATGAAGAGGTGCGGCGTCGCGCCGCCGTGGATCCCGCCGAAGGGTTGGCGGTCATGGCAGCGGTTCAGACGGCTGGGCGTGGCCGCCGGGGCCGGACTTGGGTCAGCCCGCCGGGGAACCTGTACCTGTCGGTACGCCTGAACCAGGGGCGGACCTTGGCCGAAACGGCGCAGTTGTCCTTCGTGGTTGCCGTGGCCTTGGCCGATGCCTTGGCGGAGGCGGCGCCTCACGTAGCGGTGCGGTTTAAGTGGCCGAATGACCTGCTGATCGGTGGCGCGAAGGTGTCAGGTATCCTGCTGGAAACCGACAGGGCCGCCGTTATCGTTGGGATCGGGGTGAACGTCGCTTGGGCGCCCGATGCAACGACGGCCACATACCCCGCCACCAGCCTGAAGGGCGAGGGGGCGGATTTGGACCCTCGGGATCTGGCGCGCGGCATCCTGCGCCACCTGAAAAGCTGCGTCGAGCAGTGGCGTGCCCGTGGGTTCGCAGTATTCCGCGCCGCGTGGCTGGAGCGTGCGCAGGGTTTGGGGCAGGGGGTCGTGGCCAGGCTGCAGAGCGGCGAGGAGGTGCATGGTATCTTCGTGGACCTTGACGCGGACGGCGCTCTCGTGGTGGATGGGGCGGACGCTGGCCGGCGGCGTATTCTGGCTGGCGATGTGTTTTTTGCGGCTTCCTAGAGTTTTCCCCCGTTTGCGGAGCCTGTTCGCATGTTGCTGGCCATAGACTCGGGCAACACCAACATCGTTTTCGCTGTTTTTGATGGCGGCAAGGTGCGTGGTGAATGGCGCTCGTCTACCCGTTCCGACCGCACGGCTGATGAATACGGCGTCTGGCTGTCCCAACTCATGGCCTTGGAGGGCCTCAAGCGCGAGGATATCGACGCAGCCATTCTGGCAACCGTGGTGCCGGCCAACGTGTTCACGCTCAAGACCCTGTGTCGTCGTTATTTCGGCATTGAACCCTTGGTGGTCGGAGAGGCGGGCGTTAAACTTGGACTTGAGATCCGCATGGATCGGCCCGAGGAAGTTGGTGCCGACCGGCTGGTGAACGCCGTCGCGGCCCATGCCATGTACAAAGGTCCGCTGATTATTATCGATTTTGGCACGGCGACGACGTTCGATGTGGTCGATGCCGCCGGAAACTACCTCGGTGGTTGCATCTGTCCGGGCATCAACCTGTCGCTAGAGGCCCTGCACATGGCGGCCGCTCAGTTGCCGCGTGTGGCCGTCGGCCGCCCCGCGCAGGTGATTGGCAAGGCCACCGTACCGGCCATGAAAAGCGGAATTTATTGGGGCTACGTGGGCCTCATCGAAGGACTTGTGCGCCGCATAGGCGAAGAATTCGGCGGTCCGATGACGGTGGTCGCCACCGGCGGGCTTGCCCCCTTGTTTTCAGAGGCGACAGACGCCATTCACCACCTCGATCAGGATTTGACTCTGCGGGGTCTCCTGGAAATCCACCTTAGAAATACGAGCGCATGACAGAGATCCGACTTCCCCTGGTTAAGAACGCCCCTCCTGATGCCGTCTGGTTCCTGCCCTTGGGCGGGACCGGTGAGATTGGCATGAACCTCAATGTTTACGGCTGTGACGGAAAGTGGATCGCCGTCGACATGGGGGTGACCTTCGGGGATGACAGCATCCCCGGCGTCGATGTCGTGATGGCCGACCCGCTGTTTCTCGAAGAACAAGCCAAGGACCTGCTGGCCATCGTCATCACCCACGCCCACGAAGATCATCTGGGTGCCGTAGGGTACCTGTGGCCGGACCTGCGGGTGCCCGTGTACGCGACGCCGTTCGCCGCCGCCTTCCTGGAATACAAGCTCAAGGAGGAACGGCTGGACAAGGACGTGCCGGTCAACGTGGTGCCCCTGGGCGGCCGCGTGGAGATCGGGCCGTTCGACATCGAATTCGTGTCGATGACCCACTCCATCCCCGAGCCGAACCTGCTCGCTATCCGCACCCGCCACGGCACCATCATCCACACCGGCGACTGGAAACTTGACCCAGAGCCACTGATTGGCGAGGAAGCCGACACCAAGCGGCTGCGCGAGATCGGCGACGAAGGCGTCTTGGCGGTCATCAGCGACAGCACTAACATCCTCAACAAGGGCCATTCCGGGTCCGAAGGCGAGGTCCGGCGCAGTCTGGTTGAGGAGTTCAAGAAGTACCCCAACGGCAAGATCGCCGTGGCGTGCTTTGCCTCCAACGTGGCGCGCGTCGAGTCCGTGGCCCATGCCGCGCACGCCAACGGTCGCAAGGTGGTCCTGGTGGGCCGGTCGCTGTGGCGTATCCTGGAGACCTCTCGCAAGGCCGGGTACCTGGACGCCGCAGGGCCGTTCCTTGAGGCCGAGGACGCCCGTCATCTGCCCGCCCGCGAGATCTGCTACATTTGCACGGGCAGCCAGGGCGAACCGCGCGCGGCGCTGAATCGCATCGCCTGGGGCCAGCATCCCCATGTGGAACTGGGCAAGGGCGATGTCTGCTTCTTCTCCTCGCGGGTCATTCCCGGCAACGAGAAGGGCATCTTCCGCCTGCACAACCAGTTGGTTCGCAACGGCGTGCAGTTGATCACCGACCGCGAGGCCTTCATCCATGTGTCCGGCCATCCGGCGCAGGAAGAAGTGGCAGAACTCTATCGCCTGCTGCGTCCGCGCATCGTCGTTCCGGTGCACGGCGAGGCCCGGCACATCCGGGAACACAGCGACTTCGCCCTGAATATGGGCGTGCCGTTCACTCAGATGGTGGTCAACGGTCAGGCCGTGAACCTCAGCCACGAAGGTCCCAGTCTGGTCGGACAGGCCCCAATCGGCCGCCTTACGCTGGAAGGCGACCGCATCGTGCCGCTCGACAGTCCCATCCTGCGCGACCGCAAGCGCATGGTGGAAAACGGTGCCGCCGTCATCACCCTGGTCATGAACGGCAAGGGGCTATTGGCGCAGGATCCGCTAGTCACGACGCACGGCTTGTTCAATCCCGAACACGAGGATGACGACGATGTCGACGCCGTTCTCGTGGGCGTGGTGCGTGCCGCTGTGTCGCGCCTGGAGGCCCGTGAACGCAAGGATGACGAGGCTGTGCGCGAAGCGGTCCGCCGCGCCGTGCGCAAGTCGTTCTTCTCGGATCAGAAGCGCAAACCGCTGACCGACGTCCACTTGGTCCGCATTTAAAGACACCTAAGCAGAGAGACGCACAGCATGATCGGACGCCTGAATCACGTCGCCATCGCCGTTCCCGACCTGGAGGCCGCGTCGGCCACCTATCGCCACGTCCTTGGCGCCAAGGTGTCCGATCCGCTGCCGCAGCCCGATCATGGGGTGACGGTGGTGTTCATCGAGTTGGACAACACCAAGATCGAACTGCTTTATCCGTTGGGCGAAAAGTCCACGATCCAGGGCTTCCTCGACAAGAACCCCTCGGGCGGCATTCATCATGTGTGCTACGAGGTCGATGACATCATCGCCGCGCGCGACAAGCTCAAGGCCGAAGGCATCCGGGTCCTGGGCGACGGGGAACCCCGGATTGGCGCCCATGGCAAGCCGGTCCTGTTCCTCCACCCCAAGGATTTCACGGGAACGCTGGTGGAACTGGAACAGGCTTAAGTCTGTCCGCATATCTCAGTATTCTTATGGCCGGGCTTGTCCCGGCCATAGGTCTGTTTGGGGTGAGGGAAGCCATGAACTGGTATTGCAATGTCGCGCCCGGCCACGAATTGCACGGTCCCTATCACGACGATGAGTATGGATTTCCGGTGCGCGACGACCGGGTTCTGTTCGAGCGGCTGTGCTTGGAAATTTTCCAGGCCGGGCTGTCATGGGAACTTATTCTTCGCCGCCGGCCTGGGTTGAATGCGGCCTTTCATGACTTCGAGATAGACCGCGTGGCGGCGTACGGCGAAGAAGATGTGGCGCGGTTGTTGAACGATGCACGGATCATCCGTAACCGGCTCAAGGTGGCGGCAATCATTGACAACGCCCGTCGGATCCAGGTCTTGCGGGCAGAGTTTGGAGGGTTTGCGGGGTGGCTGGACGCACATCACCCGCAGACTTTGACGCAATGGGTCAAGCTGTTCCGCAAGACGTTTGCCTTTACCGGACCAGAGGTCGTCAACGAGTTCCTGATGAGCATCGGCCTGCTGCCCGGCGGCCATAGCGATACCTGCCCGGTGCAGGCGCGTTTGGCGCCATTGCGCCCGCCGTGGATTGCCGCGCGGGATGCAGGATTTGATTTCAAGGGCGAAAAGACGAAGTAGGGCTGGAATCGAAAGAGCGGAACCGTTGGGGTTCCGCTCATTTCTTTTTGAACTGGCTTTTCGCCATTTCGCGACCCTGGATGTCTCCCGTCGCGTGCCGCTTTTGCGGCTTCCTCCCTAAACCTGGGCTCCAATAACCGGAAGGCCCTTCGTTTCTTGGTGTCTCTGACGATATGCGTTACCGGCATTCTTGTCACGCAGAAAATACATGGCTTCCGGCAAACCGTGACAAAAAAATGACAGGTGCAGATTATCAGGCGAACTCCTTCGAAAGCGTGTGCCATGATAGTAACCGTAAGGGGTCGTGAATGGTGCGGATCGGACGGATAGGCAGCACGGGAAAACGGTCAACCATGCACTATACGTGGAAGATCATGGTGGCGGCCACCTTGCTACTTGGCGGTATCGCCACGGCGGCCAAAGCGCAAAAGGATGAGACGGCACTTGATGCCATGGAGACGGCGTCGGTAGTCCTTGATTACCGGACGTGCCTGGAGTTGGCGGAAGTCACCGGCGGGCGCGCCGTGGTGCTGGCCGATGGCGGCACGTACACATCCGGCGTTGATGCCCGAGGCCGTCCGGTGGTTCCCGCCGAAGGACCGAACGGTGGCGCGGACTGGTCCTCGCTCACCGAAACCCTCCAGATCGACGTGTCGGTGGATATCGTGGAACGCTATGGCGTGAACGTGCCGCCCGGCAGTTCGTTGCCGCTGGGTACCATAGAGGTGCGTGAGGGGCGGGCATGGTTCAACGACCAACCGCTGGTCGGGCATGACCGCGAAGCCCTATGGCAAGCCTGCCGCCAGTTGGGCATTTTCCAGGGCAAGGCGGGGCAGCGCAAGGGTGGGCAGCCGTAAGCTGTTACACCGTAACGGGTTCGGGGCGAGCTTTAAGGGTGAACTCAGACACGTCAGGTGCCGGGCGGCCGAAGAAGTACCCCTGGCCGTATTGCACGCCTACGTCGCGCAGCAACCACATGGTCCGGGCGTCCTCGACCATCTCGCCGATCGTCTGGATGCTCATGTCCTGGCAGAGGCTGGCGATGGCCTTGAGGAATGGACGGCCATGGCGGGTCTTGAATGCATCCAGTATGTAACTGCCGTCGATCTTGACGTAGTCGACCTGCAAGGCCTTGAGGTACTGGAACGCCGCTGCGCCGGCCCCGAAGTCGTCGATGGAAATGTGGCAGCCGAAAGATCGCAGCTTTTGCAGCACCCGATTGGCGCGCTCCAGGTCGCGCAATTCGGCGGATTCGGTCACTTCGAACATCAGGCGCGGCAGGACATCCCGATTCTCCACCAATAAAAGAAGGAGTTGCTGGATAAAGCCGTCGCTGCTCAGTGACCGCCCGGACAAGTTGACGGCAACCTCGGCCGTGCGCCGCAGGATTTTGCTTTCGCGGAGGGTTTGTATGGCCTTGCGGACGACCAGTAGGTCCAACTCATTGACGACGCCGAAGTCCTCGGCAAAGCCGATGAAATGAGCCGGCAGAAATAGGCGGTCGCCCTGTAACATGCGGGCTAATGCTTCGTAATGATGGACCTGCCATGCCCGCAAATCGACAATCGGCTGGTATACCAGTACGAAGTTGTCCGACGAGATTGCTTGCCGGAATGCGTTCACCTTGGCGAGCGTCTCGTCCAGGGCCGCGCTGTAGCTTTGCGTCAGTGACTGGACTGCAAAGTTTTCGCCACCCTGTTGAACGTATTGATTGATGGTGTAGACCAGCGCCTTGCTGATGTCTTCCTGCGACAAGGGGCCGCTGTCGAGGTTGAGTGTCGAAGCCTTGACCTCGATTCCGCCTGACGCATCGAACAGTGCGGCGATATCAGAGATCCGGTTTTCCACCTGGTCAGCGGCCAGCCCTTTGTCATGGATGATGCCAAAGCGGTTGTGTTCCAGCACACCGACGGAGTTTCCGCCGACCGACCATGCGCGGAGGTAGGACTCAACGCTGTGCACGAACTTGCTGGCGGCCTCCGGGTCAAGGCGTTCGTCCAGGCGAGCGTCGGCCAGATCGATGAGGGTCATCTGGACTTCTTCGCCGAATTGCTGCGCCTCCTTCATGCGGCGTTCGGCAAGGGCAGCGAATTCCGTGCTGGTGCGGGCAACGGTCTCGACCTCGTCGGCGCGTTGGGAGGCGCCCGTTCCACTGTGTGCCCGGCTGATGGTCAGGTATCGCTGTCCTGGCCGGTCGGGGAACGCAATTCCCGAAACCAGTCCCCGAAAGGCGCCGTGGGACGGGGGGTGGAAGGTCACGCTCACGCGGTCGAGTCGGCCGGCGCTGGCAATGCGGCGCAGCAGTTCATCGACCAGAACCTGCTCGCCAATATCGATCAGGTCGTACAACGAGCGCCCGGCAAGGGTCTGGGCGTCCATGCCGAACAGGGGGTCGGCGGTGCCGGCGGCGTAGACGATGATGGCGGACTCGTTTATCTCGACCAGGACTTCCGCACCGGCAAAGGCGAAGGCAATGAAGCGGTCCCGCTGTTCTTTCAGTCGGGCTGTTTGTACGTCCTGAACCACGCCCCATCCCCCGTGATCTTCCCTGGCGTACCCTACGCATTATCGAACGTATCCGACAAGCCGTACCGGATAACTATGGTGAACACCTGTTCACGTTACATCCTAAGTATGATCTAGTGCGCCTTTCCGCTTGGACTGCAGAGCCTTGATGTCCCCCCGTTCCGCATCCGCTCCTTCACCCTGGACGGTCCTGATTGTCACAACGGCGATTCAGGCGATGGTATCGCTCATGGTGCTCGCGCCGCCGGTGTTCGCCACCGAGGCTGCGCGGGACATGGGACTCGATGCCCGCCTGATCGGGTTCTACACGTCGATGGTTTACTTGGGGGCGATGCTGACGTCGCTGCCCGCTGGGAGCGTGGTGCAGCGGTTTGGCGCGATGCGGGTCAGTCAGGTATGCCTGGGATTGGGGCTTTGCGGGCTGGCTCTCCTGTCGTTGGGACTGCCCGGCGTTGTGCTGATTGCCGCCCTGGTGGTGGGGTTTGGGTACGGTCCGATCACGCCGGCAAGTTCGCATGTTCTGGCGCGAACGACGCCGCCGGAGCGCCGGGGCTTGGTGTTCTCGCTCAAGCAGACCGGAGTGCCGCTCGGTGGTTTCTTGGCCGGGGCGCTGGTGCCGACGCTGGTCGTGCAGTTCGGTTGGCAGGCTGCCGCCCTGGTGGTCGGGATCGCGGCTGTTGCCCTGGCCGTGGCCGCCCAGCCGCTGAGGGCGGCCTTGGACGCCGACCGGCAAGCGAGTGCTCCGTTGAGGGGCGCCAGCTTTTTAGGACCGCTCAAGGTGGTTTGGAGTTCCCGGCCCCTACGGTTGTTGTCCCTGGCCTCCTTCACCTTCGCCGCCATTCAGCTTTCGCTGACGAGCTATCTGGTTGCCTTCCTGGTTCAGGAGGCTGGAATGGGTTTGGTGGCTGCCGGACTGATACTGTCGGCCGCTCAGACCGGCGGCGTGGCAGGCCGTGTGGTGTGGGGCGTGCTGGCCGATGCGTGGCTGGGGGTGCGCGCCACGCTGGTCGGCCTGGCCTTTGTGATGGCCGTCTGTGCTGGCTTGATGGCTTGGGTTGCATTGGGGGCTTGGCCGGTGACGGCGGTGGTCGTTTTGGCGGTCGTGTTCGGGGCGACGGCCATTGGCTGGAACGGCGTCTTCCTGGCCGAGGTCGCCCATTTGGCCCCCGACGGCCAAGCGGGCGTGGCAACGGGCGGCGCACTATTCATCACCTACGCCGGAGTCGTCGCCGGTCCGGCGCTGTTCGGAATTCTGGTCGGCCTGCCCGGCGGCTATGCCTTGGCGTTCGCGGTTATGGGGGTGGGGTCAGCCATCGGCGGGTTGCTTGTTCTCGCGGCGCGCCGTGACGAGTGACCACAGCAGCCATACGACGGCCACGGCCAGCAGCGCCGCCGTAAGGCCGAAGGCCACGCCATAGGCTTCAGGCGGATAATGCCCGGCGGCATTGCGGCCCCACAGGTCGATGATCGCGCCAATCCCCCACTGAACGATGAACGCGACCACAAAGACCATCAGGTTGACGGCGGTGTTGACCCGCCCTGCCATATGCGGCGGGAAAGCCTGCGCGACGATGGCATAGGACAGCACTCCGCTGGTCCCAAACAGGCCGAACAGGCCCCACAGGAGCCAGGGAGCGGCTGTCACTCCGCTTGCCAGGGTGATGACTATGGCCAGGAACAGGACGCTGCCGACGGCATAGGGAACCACCGTGGGGATGCCGGCGCGGGCAAGGCGTTCGGCCAGGGCGCCGGTAACGAGGTGGCCGATCACCATGGCGATAGCCGTGACGAGGAGGATTGACCCCGGCTCGGCAATGCCCGCGACGTCGCGCAGCCAGGGACCGGCCCACAGCCCCTGCATCGACATATAGATGGATTGGGCGATCATGGCGGCAGGCACCACGCCCCAAAAGAACCGGCTGGTAAACACGGAGGAAACGCCGCGCATCTGCTGGCGCAGGGTTTCGTGCGCGCCATCGGTGGGGCGTTCCGGCACGGCGAAGAACAGCACCGCGCCGACCACCAGGGTCAGCCCCGCAAGTCCGATGAACACTCCTCGCCAATCGGTGACGTGCAAGGCGGCCTCGACCGGGACCGTGGCCGTCATCACGCCCATCCCCCCAGCCGCCATGATCAGGCCCTGTAACAGGGGCAGGCGTTCCGGGGCGAACCACTGGCGGAAGGCCTTGAAGGCGCCCATCAGGCACGCCGAGACACCCAGGCCGATCAGCGCCCGGCCGGCAATCAACCCGGCCAGTCCGTCGGCAACAGCGAACACTGCCGCGCCGATGGCGGCAACGACCAGAAGACCGACTTCAACACGGCGTGGGCCGTAGCGGTCGAGCAGGATGCCGAGCGGCAACTGGGCCGCCGCAAAGGTCAGGAAGTAGGCGCTGGTCAGCAGTCCCAGCGACCCCGCATCCACCCCACCGTTTCCTAATGCCGGATCGTCGGTCAGGCCGCCGGCGATCACTGCGTTGACCGTGCGGTAGAGGTACGACAAGAAATAGCCCGCCGCAAACGGCAACAATATGCGCGCCGCAAACGCGGACCACAGCGGAACTGTTGAGGGATGCGGAGATGGGGCGGGCACGGACTCTGTTCCTTGGATTGCATGGCGTTTCTGGACTGTGTTCACGTGTGCCAGATTACAAAGGTGTTGTCGATAATCCCATAGTCCGACAGTAGGAATTGGCATGATCGTACTGTTCACCGATTTCGGGTTGGCGGGGCCGCGATACAGAACCCCTGCGCTGTACCCCGGTGGAGCCGAGCGGGTTGGTTGGGGCGGGCTGGCCCGACGAACGTGCCGCCATCGTCTACATTGACCATTTCGGCAATGCCATGACCGG
>JBAYSM010000068.1:0-16457 GCA_041676205.1 Rhodospirillaceae bacterium
ACGGGAAGGCTCCCAAGGCCGACGACCAGCCCTGCTCCTAGACCGCCAACTGTGTTAAACAGATCCCGTAACCGGCTGAACCCGAAGGATATCATGGTCAAGATCGCCACCTGGAACGTGAACTCGGTCAAGGCCCGCCTGCCCAACGTCCTTGCGTGGCTCGAAAGTGCCGCGCCCGACGTCGTGCTATTGCAGGAACTGAAGTGCCAGGAGGACGGATTTCCCGCCCTGGAGCTTCAGGCCCTGGGGTACCAGGCGGCCGTGGTCGGCCAGAAAAGCTATAACGGCGTCGCCATCCTGTCGCGCCGCCCCCTGCGCGTGGTCGAACGCGCCCTTCCAGGCAATGCCGACGACCCGCAGGCGCGGTATGTAGAGGCGGTCGTTGACGAGACGCTTCGCGTAGCGTCGATTTACCTGCCCAACGGCAACCCTGTCGATACCGAGAAGTACCCCTACAAACTGGCCTGGATGGACCGCCTGCGGGAGCACGCCCGGAGGCTCCTCACCCACAATGGGATAACGGTTCTGGGGGGGGATTACAACGTCTGCCCGACCGATGAGGACGTCTATGATCCGGTCGGCTGGGCAAATGACGCCCTATGCCGCCCGGAAAGTCGTTCCCGCTACCGTTCCTTGCTGAATTTGGGGTATACTGACGCATACCGCGCCTTAAACCGTGAACCCAACCGATATTCCTTCTGGGACTATCAAGCGGGCGCTTGGCAGAAGGACAATGGACTCAGGATCGACCACTTGTTGCTTTCCCCTCAGGCGGCGGATCGCTTGGTCGCTAGCGGCATCGATCGCGGCCCGCGTGGAAAGGAAAAGGCATCCGACCACACCCCGGTTTGGTGCGAACTGGACCTCTCAAATGTGAGGGCTGACGCCGGCAGGTCTTTAAACTTAGAATAAAAAGTGGTCTTTCAACGCTGAACATGGGATCACTTAAGGTACTACAGGCGCTGGGGGCAAACGAACATCGGGGGCATATTCGGACGATGAACGACAACAGGATGCAGCGCCTTCAAAGCTTCGCGCGCATGGAGTCGCCAATCGACCCCAATACGTTAGCGGAAGCGGTGTCGGCAATGTGCATTGAGGAGGCCGCCCCCCTTGCGCCGGCCGAAGCGGCGCTGGCCCATGAAATCCTCATCCACGTCTACCGTTCCGTACAAACCGATATGCGGCGTGTTCTGGCGCAACGGTTCGCCGCCCGCGCCGACGCCCCCCACGCTCTCGTGCTGGCCCTTGCCAACGACATTATCGAGATTGCCCGCCCCGTCATTCGTCTCAGTCCGGTCCTTGGCGACGAGGATTTGGTGCGTCTGGTGGTGGATGGCAGCCCCGACCACCGGATTGCGGTGACAGAACGCCCTGCCCTTTCGGCCCGTATCTGCGATGTTCTGATCTATCTGGGCGACCCGAATATCGCCGTGCGCGTCGCCGGACATGCCAACGCAGCCGTCTCGGCCCACGCCTTGCAACGATTGGTCCTGGCTTCGCGGGAAACACAGCCGCTCCAGCACTTGGTGCTCCGCCGTCCTGAAATGCGCGATGATTTGGCCGCGGCGATGTACCACTGGGTTGCCGCCGACCTGAAAGCCTACATTGCCGACCACTATGGCGACGCTCTGGCGCGGCACCTGGGGCCGGACATTGATGCGGCTGCTGGCAGTACCCGCCGCCCCGCCAGCGCTCCGGCCTTGTCGACCGCCACCAACGATGTCCTTCAAGCGCTGCGGCGGGGCGATATGCTGGACGCCGAGCAGACCATGCAGCGCATCACCCGCCTGCCCGAGTTCGCGGTGTCGCGGCTTCTTTACAACGACACTGGTGAGGGCTTGGCCATTGTTTGCCGCGCGGCCGGGATCGATGAGGCCGCGTACGGAGAAATCTTTGCGTTGCTCAATGCCAGCGGCCCAGCGGCAACATTCCTGGAAACGGCAGCGTTCAGCGCCGCTGTGGCGTACTTCAAACGGCTGACCAGCCGACAGGCCAACCTCATCCTCGACGGCTGGCGGACCACGCCCCGCTCCGTCTGGGGTGATCCCAGCCGCACCAACGCCGCCTGGTCCCGCCGGCGGGCGATGGAGCAGGCGTAGTCTCCGGCCGCTTCAACTCCGCGTGCAGCGTTCCATGTACGTCGACCCTGTCACGGTGAACGTCATCGATGGCGCGTTCAGGCGCGGGGCTGTGGTGCCGATGTGGGTCGGGACACCGCACGCCTCGTTCATCGACGTCTTGCCTTCCAGAAAATTGAAGGCTCCGCCCATGGGGATGCCCCGGTATACCGAAATATTCAGGAGAAAGCCCCGTCGGCCACCCCCTGCGTCGCTGAATGTCGTGGACTGCCCAGCCGAAATATGGCGGATCGTCCTTTCCCGCGTCTCCCAGTTAAACCATTCGGCTTCCACGAGGAAGCCTCCGTTGTTCGCCACGGTGAAGGTGCTTTCGGCTGAGGCCGGCGTCGCAACCTGGGTCAGGAGGCAAGCAGCCAGAAACAGAGCAGCGATCTTTGTGCGGAGCATCTAACGGTCTTTCATGTCGGAGGGTGGTGTCGAAGCGGCTCCGCCGGACTGCGTGGGCTGCAAGAGCAGCGAAATGCCGCGGTGAATTCAAGCAAAGACGAACGGAACCGGCATCCCCAGCCACGCCTCGCGGTCGCGGACGGTTCCTGGCGCGGCCTCGGCGCGGGCGGCAGGCAGGCGCTCGGTCATGCGGTGGTCGAGGACGGCATAGCGGGGGTCCAGACCGATCTCGCGGAGGCCGGGCAGCGTCTCCCCGAACACTTCCCGGTACAGGCCGTTCATCATGCCGTAGCGACCGCTCATGAGCATGTTGACGGCATTCTTGACCCGCGAGACATCCTGCGGACCGCTCATGTGGAGGGTCGTGGCGGCCATCACCGAAACAGCGTGCAAGACATCATATTTGACGTGGGCGATGAAGATTTCGAGATCATGCGCGGTCAAGGGCACGGCTTCGCGGTCGGCCCACCGGATGATGCCGCCCAGAATCAGACTGAAAAACTCCGGCACTCCCCATTCCATGCCCAAACCGACCGATGCCAGGGCCTCAAGTGGCGTGAACGCGGCATCACCCGCCACCAGCCGCTGGATGAGCACGTTGTCGGCCACCTCGGGCAGCAACGGCACGTCCTGCTCGATCAGCGGCACGCCAATGGCGTCCAGCATGCGGCGATACAGCGCCATGTGGGTGGTGGAGCGGAACAGGGCGTCGAGGGACGGGTACTCGTCCAGCCCGCTCGTCCCCACCCCATACTCGTCGGCGACCAACTGGGCCAGGACAACTTGAGTAACTTCAGACACCGGCTGTGCCAGCGGGCCATACGGCAGGTCCGCCAGACCATGGAATCGAGCGATGGCCAGGGTCACGCATTGGCGCGTGTTTTTCACCTGATTGAAGTAGTTCAGCGCGAACGTTCGTAACTGAGCGGCATCGAACCGCCCCTCGAACACCCTTACGAAGAACGGATGCCGCCATACCGGATGGGCCATGACATGGTCATGCAGGTCATCGAACAGTCCGCCAAGGCCGCCCGGCTGAAAAATCATACTGCGGGCAAACGGAGTATCGGTTCCCGCAGCGTCGCGCATGTCCTCAAAGAAGCGGCGCAGCGGGGTGCCCGGCTGCTCCAGGTCCTTGATGACAACGCGGAAGTCCTCGGCCTGACTGCGTTTGAAGCGGTCCAGGACCTCTTCGGCCGACATGTCCAAGAGATCCGGCAAATGGTGGACGTGGGGCGGCACGCTTGGGCGCCCGCTCCCTGCCCGCTCAACCAGATCGCCACGGCTCCGCACGGTCAGCCCTCAGCCGGCTTCTGCGACGGCGGCAGTCAGCACGTCACCTGCGGTTTCGAGGAAGCCCCGCGCCGTGATCGGCTTTTCGAGGAATGCATTCACCCCGGCCGCACGGGCCTGTTCACGCACCACGTCGTCGCTGTACCCGGTCATCATGATGATGGGAGTCGTGACACCGGCAGCCCGTGCCGCGCGGACGAACTCCAAGCCGTCCATTTCTTCCATGCGCCAATCCGACAGCACCAGATCGAACTTACCGCCGCCATGCAGGCTGCCCAGTCCAGCCGCGCCGCTATCGGCCGCGGTGATGCTGCGAACGCCCAGGCTGCGCAGAATGGTCGAGATGATGAGCTGGAAGTTACGGTTGTCCTCGACCACCAGAACCTTCAGCGTCGACCAGTTGACAGTCGCAGCTTTCCGCACGACGGAATTATTATTGCCCTCAACGGGTTCGTCGCCAAATCGGATGGCCTCGGCTGCCACCACCGCTTGGGGGTGGGCGGCGCAGATGGCGCGGTAGTTCATGTCTTCCTTGAGGATGTGCTCGACCAGCCACGTCCGCAGGAAGGCGCGGACCTCGTCGCCCTGAACCGATTCCGGCTCGTCGCGATACCGGCTACGAATGTCATCGACCTGGGAGGACAGCACGACATGGCGGCGGCGGTGCGCTTCCAGGCCGGGATAGCCCGCCACTTCCTGCAACTTCTCCTCGCGGGAGAAGTGATAGTGGGTGTATTCCGATAAAGAGTTGAGCACGCTGCCCAGAATGGCCCGCTCCTCGTTGTCGCCGATCACGGCGGCAACCTGATTCAACAGATCCACCAGAACCTTATGGTCCCGGTCGATAATGCTGATGCCGGTTTCAAGCTGGCTCGACCACTTGATTTCTTCCACAGCAATGCTCCCCATTATCGCCCCCGACCGATGCCCCCACAGGGAGCATCGGCTTATTAATCCTAGCGTTCAACCTGCGATACGTCGCGCACTGCGCCGAACGCGGCGCTGGTGGTCATTGCGGCGTAGGCCCGCAGCGCCTGCGAAACATGGCGCGTCCGGTTGACCGGCTTCCATGCCTTGGCACCGCGCGCGATCATGGCCGTGCGGCGCGTGTCGAGTTCGGCATCCGTCACGCGCACGTCGATGGTGCGGTTGGGAATGTCGATGTCGATGATGTCGCCTTCCTCGATCAGGCCGATCGGTCCACCCTCGGCGGCTTCTGGCGAAACGTGGCCGATGGACAGGCCGGACGTCCCACCCGAGAACCGCCCATCGGTGATCAGGGCGCAGCTTTTGCCCAGGCCCATCGACTTGATGTAGCTGGTCGGATAGAGCATTTCCTGCATACCCGGCCCGCCACGCGGCCCTTCATAACGCACGACGACCACGTCGCCGGCAACGACTTCACCGGCCAGAATGCGGGCCACCGCTTCATCCTGGCTTTCGCAGACCTTGGCCGGACCGGAGAATTTGAGGATGCTCTCGTCCACCCCGGCGGTCTTCACGATGCAGCCGTCGCGGGCGATGTTGCCGAACAGCACGGCCAGACCGCCATCCTTGGAGTAGGCATGTTCCAGATCGCGGATGACGCCCTTGGCGCGATCCTTGTCCAGTTCGGTATAGCGGCGGGCCTGCGAGAACGCCTCGGTCGTGCGCACGCCGCCGGGGCCGGCCCGGAAGAACGTATCGACTTCGGAGTTGTCGGTCGCCATCACATCCCACCGCTTCAATGCAGTGCCCAGGGTATGAGCCTGCACACACGGCAGATCGGTGTGGATGAGGCCAGCGCGGTCCAACTCGCCGAGGATGCCCATGATGCCGCCCGCGCGATGCACGTCCTCGACATGCACGTCAGGCACCATCGGAGCGACCTTGCACAGGTTCGGTACGCGGCGCGACAGACGGTCGATGTCGGCCATCGTGAACTCGACCCCGCCCTCGCGCGCCGCCGCCAACAGGTGCAGCACCGTATTGGTGGACCCGCCCATGGCGATGTCCAGCGTCATGGCGTTCTCGAACGCCTTAAACGTTGCGATGTTGCGCGGCAGGACGGAGGCATCGTCCATCTCGTACCACCGCTTGCACATATCGACGATGCGGCGCCCGGCTTCCAGGAACAGCTCCTTGCGGTCGGCATGGGTGGCGACCAGGGTGCCGTTGCCGGGCAACGCGAGGCCCAGAGCCTCGGTCAGGCAGTTCATGGAGTTGGCGGTGAACATCCCCGAGCACGACCCGCAGGTCGGGCAGGCCGAGCGTTCATAGGCCTCGACATCCTCGTCCGACACGCTCTTGTCGGCCGCCACGATCATGGCGTCGATCAGGTCGATGGACTTCTCGCCCGTCTTGAGGATGACCTTGCCGGCCTCCATCGGGCCGCCGGACACGAATATGACCGGGATGTTCAGCCGCATGGCCGCGATCAGCATACCCGGCGTGATCTTGTCGCAGTTGGAGATGCACACCAGCGCGTCGGCGCAGTGGGCATTGACCATGTATTCCACGGCATCGGCGATGATCTCGCGCGACGGCAGCGAGTACAGCATCCCGTCGTGGCCCATGGCGATGCCATCGTCCACCGCGATGGTGTTGAATTCCTTGGCCACGCCACCGCACCGCTCGATCTCGCGCGCCACCAACTGCCCCATGTCCTTGAGGTGTACATGCCCCGGCACGAACTGGGTGAACGAGTTGGCAATGGCGATGATCGGCTTGCCGAAGTCAGAATCCGTCATGCCCGTGGCACGCCACAGTCCGCGCGCTCCGGCCATGTTGCGGCCGTGGGTGGAAGTCCGGGAACGATAGACTGGCATGGCACTCCCCAAGCAGAACGGCGGCCCATGAGGGCAGCAGAATGTTACGTTTAGACCGTCCCTCGGCGCAATGCAATGACCCGGTATAGTCCTTTAGCCGTATAACGCCGAGCAGATCACCACCGAGCCTATGATGCCCGCAGCATCGGCGCACAACGCCGCAACCAGGGCGTGACGGACCTTGCGCACACCGACGGCCCCGAAGTAGACGGCCAGGACGTAGAACGTCGTTTCGGTGGACCCCTGGATGGTGCTGACGAGATAGCCGGTATAGCTGTCCGGTCCAATCGATGGGTCATTGATGATTGCCGCCAGGATGCCGTAGGCCCCCGACCCCGACAGCGGCCGAAGCAACGCCATCGGCAGGGCTTCGGCCGGCATCCCCAGCGGCTCGGTCAGAACACCAAGCGGCATGACGATCAGGTCCATGGCCCCGCTGGCCCGGAACATGCCGACCGCCACCAGAATGGCGACCAGATAGGGAATGATGCGGATGGCGACCTGAAAGCCGTCCTTGGCGCCCTCGACGAAAGCCTCGTAAACCCGCACCCGGCGCGCCGCGCCATAGCCCAGCAGCAGCACCGCCAGACCGGGAATGATCCACGGCGCGATCTGCTTGCCCCACACGATGGTCAGCGGAATGAGGCCCAGGAAAGCCACCATGACCAGTGCCGACACCCAGCCGGGATAGGCCCCGGTGACAACATCATCCTGGACCACCGGAGTCTCGGCTGCGTCGGTAATGGGAACCGAAGGTGTTTGGCTGCGGCCCTGCAACAGCTTGGCCATGAGGATGGCGACAGTTGTCGAACACAGGGTGGCGAACAGCGTGGTCGGTACGATGCCCGCCGGGTCCTGCGACCCGGCGGCGGCACGCAAGGCCACCACGCCTGTCGGCAGCAGCGTCACGGCGCTGGTGTTGATGGCAAGGAACAGCACCATGGCGTTGGTCGCCGTGCCCTTGAACGGATTGAGCTTGTCCAGTTCCTGCATGGCACGGATGCCAAACGGCGTGGCCGCGTTGCCCAGACCCAGCACGTTGGCCGACACGTTCATGATCATCGCCCCCATCGCCGGATGCTCGGGCGGCACGTCGGGGAACAGGCGGGTCATCACCGGGCGCAGCAGCTTGGCAATGACGGTCAGCAGCCCGCCCGCCTCGGCCACTTTCATCAGGCCCAAGAAGAACGTCATCACGCCAACCAGCCCCAGCGCCAGTTCGACCGAACTGGTCGCCGTGTCGATGACCGCCTTGGACAGCACATCCATCGGCGTGACGTCCACCGGCCCCCCGGTGATCTGATACCAAGCGCCCACCACGAAGGCGGTCAAGATGATGCCGAAAAACAGACCGTTCATGGAGTCACCGCCACATACTGGGGCCACAGCCCGCTTTCAGCACAATCGGCCAGAACATCGCGGCCGAACAGGAACCCGCATTCTACTAGTAGACAGTCCATGCCAACACTCCGCGCGCCGAGGACATCGGTATGGGGGCTGTCGCCGACCATCAGCATGGCGGCCGGAGGCACATCGGGGTACTGGCCGAGGACACGGCGGTACACGGCCGGAAAGGGCTTACCGAGGAACACCGGCTCAATCCCCGTGCGGGCGGCGATGCGGTGGGCGTAGTAGCCCGGCTCTGCCGAGATGCGGCCCAGGTAGGGGCACCCGACATCAGGGTTGCAGACGATCAGCGGACGGGGCCGCCGGGCCAAGCTGTCTTCCAAAAGCGCCGGATGGGCTTCGGTCCAGTAGTTGTTGTCGACAAACAGAAATCCGGCTGCCGCGTCATAGTCCGCCGGATCGTCGGCCAAGGCGCGCAAGGCCGGAAAACGGGCGATCATGTCTTCGGGATGCGAGCCGACGATCCCGAACCCCCGCCCGTCCCCATGCTCGCCCAGGATGCCGGGCAGCAGTGACCGCCCCGACACCACCTCCGCCGCCGCAAAGTCGAACCCGCGCCGCGCCAACCCGGCCGCCACATGCGCGGGTTCGTGGGTCACGTCGTTGGTGACGACGCAGACCGCCACGCCCCGGCGGCGCAATTCAGCAAAGGCCACCAGGGCCTCGGGGATGGCGTCGCCGCCGGTGTGCAGCACGCCGTAGGCATCAAACACCACCAGCCGATACCCGCCCCGCTCCACCGCCTCGACCACCCCGGACACCCGGCGTGGCGTAACGGCGGCGGGCCGCATCGGCAGGCGGGCCGCCGCGTCGAGGTAGATGCGCCAGGCATCCTCGAAGTCCAGAAAAAGCACGCGGGGCTACTCCAGAGGCGGCCGGTCGAGTTCTTTTTCAAGAGCTTTGTGGCGCTTCTTCAGGGCGTGCTCCAGGTCCGTAACCTTGCGGTTGAGGCTGCGGACCCGCTCCAGCGCCAGACGTCGATTGGTCGCGGCAATCTGCCGGAACGGCGTGCGCACGCCCAGCATACCCATGGCCCATAGAATGATGAACCCACCGAACAGCGTCAGGATTCCGGCGATCACCCGGTCCGGCGCCATGTCGATAGCCAGCGCCGTGCCCCACAGCCCGACCGTGGCAAGACCGGCGCCGAGCAGGATCAGCGCGCGTTCCAGCAGCCGGGTTTCGCGGGCCTCGATGCTTTGGGCATCGCGGATCATGTCGGCGATCTCGGCCCGGCCCATGTCCTGCCATTTGCGGAAGGACATGCCTTTGTTCGACGTCGTGCGATGGTCGCGGATGAACCGCTCCAGCCGCATGATGACGACCTCGGCCCGCTCCTCGGGCGTGGGATGGCCCGAGGAGGCGGAGGGGCCGCCAGAAGGGCTTTTCGCCATGTCGTCCCCTCCCCGTTTTCGCCCTTAGCCCAGACGGCTCAGGGCGGCGGTCAGACGGGCCTTGGCAGCCTCGGACTCGGCGAGACGCTCACGCTGTTCCTCGACCACTTCGGGCGGGGCCTTGGCGGTGAAGGCCTCGTTGTTGAGCTTGCCGGACAGCTTCTTGATCTCGCCGTCCTGCTTCTTGATCTCCTTGTCAAGGCGGGTCTTTTCGGCCGCGACGTCGATGATGCCTTCCAGCGGCAGGATGGCCGTGGCCTCGCCCACCACCACCTGGGCGCAGGCGCTGACCGCCAAATCGCCGTCGGCCAGCGTGATGTCGCTCAGGCGGGCCAGCGTTTCGATCAGCGGGCGGTGAGTGTCCAGGCGCGCCCGCGTGACCGGACCGGCATCCTTCAGGGTCATCGGCATCTTGGCGCCCGGCGGGACGTTCATTTCCGCCCGCACCGAGCGGACCGACGAAATGAGCTCCACCACCCAATCCATTTCGGCATGGGCGTCGGGCGCTTCCAAACCGGCGTAGCTCGGCCACGTCTGCGAGGCCAACATGCCCTGGCGCCCCTCGACCACGCGGCCCCAGAGTTCCTCGGTGATGAATGGCATGAAGGGGTGCAGCAGCATGAGGATCTGGTCCAGAACCCACGCGGCGGTGGCCCGCGCCTCGGCCTTGGCGGCCTCATCCGTGCCGCCGAACACGGGCTTCGCGAATTCCAGATACCAGTCGCAGAAAGTGCCCCACACGAACTGGTAGATCGACTGCGCCGCCTCGTTGAAGCGATAGCCTTCGATGCCCTGCCCCAGCGTAGCAGCGGCCTCGGCGGTCTTGGCGATGACCCACTTGTTGAGGGTGGACTTCACAGCGCGCGGATCGAAATTCGGGTCCAGGCGGCACTCGTTCATTTCGCAGAAGCGCGCAGCGTTCCACAGCTTGGTCGCGAAGTTGCGATACCCGGCAACGCGCTGCTCGCTCATCTTGATGTCGCGGCCCTGGGCAGCCATGGCGGCCAGGGTAAAGCGCAGGGCGTCGGTGCCGTACTGGCCGATCAGGTCCAGCGGGTCGATGACGTTGCCCTTGGACTTCGACATCTTCTGGCCCTTCTCGTCGCGGACCAGGGCGTGAATGTAGACCGTCTTGAACGGCACCTCATCCATGGCGTACATGCCGAACATCATCATCCGGGCGACCCAGAAGAAGATGATGTCAAAGCCTGTCACCAGGACGTCGGTGGAGTAATAGCGGTCAAGCTCCGGGGTCTTCTGGGGCCAGCCGATGGTCGAGAACGGCCACAGCGCCGAGCTGAACCAGGTATCCAGCACGTCGGGATCGCGGGTCAGTTCGACCGCCTTGCCGTAGTGCTTGGTGGCGGCGGCAGCCGCGTCTTCGGCGGTCATTTCCACGAACGGATGGCCGTCCGGGCCGAACCATGCCGGGATCTGATGGCCCCACCAAATCTGGCGCGAGATGCACCACGGCTGGATGTTGCGCATCCACTCGAAAAACGTCTTTTCCCACTGGCGCGGCACGAAGACGGTCTTGCCGGTTTCAACGGCCTCGATGGGCTTGCGGGCCAGTGTTGCGGCATCGACGAACCACTGGTCGGTCAGCCACGGCTCGATCACCACGCTGGAGCGGTCGCCATAGGGCACCGTCATCGGGTTCTCGTCGATCTTTTCCAGCAGGCCGAGTTCCTCGAACTCCGCGACGATCAAATCGCGCGCCTTGAAACGGTCCAGGCCACGCACCCGCTCGGGCAGTTCGCCGGTCATGGGCGTACCGGATTCGTCATAGGCGATCTCGGCGCGGCCGTCTTGGAAGTGAAGCACGCCATAGGGTTGGTCGATGATCTTCGCGTTCAGGTCCAGCACGTTGATGAGGCGCAGGCCGTGCCGCTTGCCAACCTCGAAGTCGTTGAAGTCGTGGGCCGGAGTGATCTTGACGGCGCCAGACCCCTTCTCCGGGTCGGCGTACTCGTCGGGCACGATGGGGATGAGGCGGCCGACGATGGGCAGGCGGACCATCTTGCCGATCAGGTGGCGATAGCGCTCGTCATCGGGATGAACCGCGATGCCAGTGTCGCCCGGCATGGTTTCCGGGCGGGTGGTGCCGACGGTGATGTAGGTGTCCGGCTCACCCTCCACGGGGTAGCGGAAGAACCACATCTTGCCCTTCACCTCGCGCTGCTCGACCTCCAGGTCCGAGATCGCGGTGTGCAGCTTGGGATCCCAGTTGACCAGCCGCTTGTCGCGGTAGATCAGGCCGTCCTTGTGCAGCTTCACGAAGATGGTGCGGACGGCTTCGCTGAGGCCGTCGTCCATGGTGAACCGCTCCCGCGCCCAGTCCGGCGAGGCGCCCAGGCGGCGAAGCTGGCGAGTGATGGTGCCGCCCGAGTGTTCCTTCCACTCCCACACCTTCTCGATGAACTTTTCGCGGCCCAGGTCGTGGCGGGTGACGCCCTCCTTTTCCAGGTTCCGCTCAACCACCATCTGCGTGGCGATGCCCGCATGGTCGGTGCCGGGCTGCCACAAGGCATCGCGGCCAGTCATGCGGTGGTAGCGGATGAGCAGATCCTGAAGCGTGAAGGTCAGGGCGTGACCCATGTGCAAGCTGCCAGTCACGTTCGGCGGCGGCATCATGATGGTATAGGGCACGGCGCCCGAGGACGGGTTCGCGGCGAATACGCCGGCCTCTTCCCACTGCGTGTAGAGGCGTTCTTCCACGTCGGCAGGGTGATAGGTCTTGTCGAGCATCGTCGGGCTACCGTTTGTCTGGAGTTAGGGGCAAAAAACAACGCCGGAACCCATCACGGGCTCCGGCGTCGCATGTTCCCGTGAACGGGCGATGTTTATTTCTTTTCGGCGCCCGTGACCAGCCTTTCGATCTCCCGGCGTACCAGGGACTCGACCAGACCGGGCAGGTTGGCGTCCAGCCACTCCTTGAGCAGCGGGCGTAGCATCTCGCGGACCAGATCCTCGATGGTCAGGCCCGGCTTGCCGATTCCCATGTTCCGGTTGGTCGCCATGGCCGCCGTCAGCGCGGAGAACGCCGCCGTGGAGGCGGCGGCAACCGGCTCGGAGATCAAGCGGTCATCGTCCACGTCGGGTTCGATGAACGACTCGAGCGGGGCCAAAGGCTCGGGTTCCGGTTCCGGTTCTGGCTCGGGCCATTCTTCAGGCTCGGGTTCGGGATCGGGTTCAAGGACAAGAGGCTCCTCGTCATCCTCGTCCTCGGCAACCATCTGGTCGGTGAGTTCGAGAATGTCTTCGCCGTCGTCTTCCTCCGGCCACGCCATCTCTGGCTCAGGCTCAGGTTCCGGCTCGGGTTCAGGCTCGGGCTCGGGCTCCGGCTCGGGTTCCGGCTCGGGTTCAGGAGCCGGCGGTTCGGCCTTGGCCTCTTCTTCCTCGTCTTCCGACAGAATCTTTCGGATGGAGGCGAGGATGTCCTCCATCGATGGTTCTTGGTTCTTGTCGTCCATGACGGTATCTGCCCCCACCGGTCAGCCACGCCGGCGCCACGAATCGCGGCGAACGTTCATAATGGGATATAACATCGTCCGTTAAGATTATGCAAACGCGTAATGTTTGCCGAAATAAGCCAGAGGCCACCTTTCGCGTGACGTCCACCCACGCAAAAAAGAGCGGCGCCCGGTGGCTTTACCGGGCGCCGCACCTAAACACTCACTGCCGCTGAGCCTACTGGCCGGTCGGTGCATCGGTGCCGAACCACTGCCCGCGCACCGCGTCGTAGTGCACAGACGCGTCGTAAACTTCAACCGGCAAGCCGAGATTCTGCGCCGTTAGGCCGCCCGTGGCAGCCAACAGGCTGAACGCGGCAACCCGCTGATTGCGCTGCGCCCCGACCAGGTCCACATTGGCACCGAAAAGCTCCTGCTCGGCATCAAGGACGTCCAGCACGGTACGCGCGCCAACCTGAGCCTCGCGCTGCACGCCATCGAGGGCCGTGGTGGCCGCTTCGACCTGGGATTGGCGCGACTCGATCTCGGCACGGGCCGCGACAAGGTTCTCCCAAGCCTGGATGGCCTGCTCACGGGCCGACACCTGCGCCTGATCGACTTCAAGGCGACGCTGCCCCGCCGTGCTTTTGGCTTCGCGGACGCGGGAATAGACGGCACCACCCTGATACAGCGGCACGCTGAGATTAGCCGTGATCTGAGTGTTATCGGCGCGAGACCCCGGAGTGCTCGTCTCCCAGCCGCGGTTGCGCGATGCTTGGAGGCTCACTTCCGGCAGCAGTTCACCGCGCACCACGTCGACCGTGTCTTCAGCCGCACGGGCGCCATAGACAGCCGTGAGAACATCAGGCTGTTCTTCAAGGGCACGAGCCACCGCTTCCTCAAGAGTCGCGGGCACAATCGGAAGCGCCTTCGGCAATTCAAGGTTTTCCGGCGGCACGCCCACGATGCGCTGGAACGTCGCGCGTGACGACATCAACTGCGCCTCCGCCGCAATGCGGCTGGCGACCGATCCGGCGACGCGGGACTCGGCTTGGCTGACATCGGTGCGGGTGATTTCACCAACCCGGAAACGATCCTGCGTGGCGCCAAGCTGGCGGCGCAACACCTGCTCGTTGTTGACACTCAGCTTGACCACTTCCTGATCGCGCAGGACGTCGGAATAGACCTGCGCCGCGGCCAGCAGGATTTGCTGCTCGACCGACGTCAACTGGCTGCGGGCCGCCAGCACGACATTTTCCGCTGCCTCAACGCCCTTTACGGTGCGGAAGCCACGGAACAGCGGCTGCGTCAGCGTCGCGCCGATCTGCCGGTTGTCCAGATTGTAATCGGTAGACGTGGTCGTGGTGCGACTATCGACCCACGTCTTACCGGCAGAGCCGTTCAAGGACACGCGGGGCCGCCAGCCGGACAGCGCCTGCGGGACCTGTTCGTCGGTCGCCCGCAGCGCCGCGCGCTGGGCTTGAAGCGTGGGGTTGCCGACATAGGCGGCGGCCAGCGCTTCCTCCAGTGTCATGGCGCCCGCCGGGGCAGCGCCAAGTAGCAGGATGGCGACGGCGAAGGAGACCGGGGTTCTCATGGCGCGTTCCGTTGACCGTGAAGGGGAAGTAAGGGGACCAAAGGGATGAAACACGAATTAAAAAGCATTCCCAGAGAATAACGTTCCTTCCGGCAGACGCAAGCGGCACATCCGGCTCCCCCTCACAGGAATAGGTTTTCCGCCCTTCCGGTGGGCTACAAAGGAGCGTTGCGCCTAAAAGACGAATGAGCGCGGCTTGGAAAACCCCGGCAGCGGACGCACGTTGGCATCGAACACGGGCAGACGCCCCCAGGAGTCGCCGCGCCGCGTGTAGACGGTGCCGACGCCCTGGCCGTTCTCGATGACCACGGCGACCAGACGCCCACCGTCGGCAAGCTGGTCCAGCAACGCCTGGGGAACCACTTCAACTGCTCCATCGATCAAGATGACGCTATAAGGAGCCTGTTGCGGGCACCCCTCGATCAACGAGCCGGACATCATCGCCACGTTGTCGTAGCCCAGTTCGCCAAGGACGGCGCCGGCGCGCGCCGCGAACTCCGAGTCGCTTTCCAGTGCCACGACGGTCGAGCACATATACGAGAGGACGGCGGCGGAATATCCGGTGCCGCATCCGACCACCAAGGCGACTTCATCGTCTTCGATGCGAGCCGCCTGAAGCAGGCGGGCCAACACCATCGGCTCCATCAGGGCGCGACCGCCGCCAAGGTCAAGATCGTCGTCCGTATACGCGATGCCGCGCATGTGCTTGGGAACGAACATTTCCCGCGGGATGGCTTCCACAGCCTGAACCACCAAGGCATCCGTGACCTTGTTGGGCCGGATCTGCCCTTCCACCATGTTGTGGCGCGCGGCGACGTAGTCCATGTCCGAGCCTCTTGCTGCTGAGGGGGGCACCAAAATCGAATGACGCATTGCGAACGGCGCACAAGGCCATCCAGCGCGTCGGTTTATACGGTTTAGCACGCCCGCTGACAACGGAAACCAAATATCCCGGCCGCCTTAAACCTGCCCGAACGGGTGCGCTGGCCATAACCCACCCCATTAACGCAAAAAATTGTGACGCCGCCTCTTGACCGGCGGGGGTGCGGTGGATATAAACCGCCTCCTCAAGCGGCCGGGTGGCAGAGTGGTCATGCAGGGGATTGCAAATCCCCGTACATCGGTTCGATTCCGGTCCCGGCCTCCACTGCGCCAATGTTTCGGCGCCCCTTCCCAGGGTCAACGGGAATACTGTTCCGGCGTAGCTCAATGGCAGAGCATGCGGCTGTTAACCGCAGGGTTGTAGGTTCGAATCCTACCGCCGGAGCCAACCCCCTCCCCATACCGAACTCTTGGCTGAGCACGACTGTCTTCTGGTCGTGGCAGTAACCATTTCGTAATGCGGCTGCGGCAAACTTTGGCCTTAACTTACGGCCTCGGGGATATGATCGCCATGACCACGCCGCAGAACGCGCGCTTCCGCATCGGAGAAACGGTCGTCCACAAAGACTATGGCATCCGCGCCGTGGTGGTCGACGCCGACGCGTCATTCAGCCTGTCCGACGACTGGTACGATGAGATGACCGAGAACCGCCCTCCCAAGGACAAGCCCTGGTATCGCGTTCTCCTGGACGGCACCGAGTACGCCGCTTACGTGCCGGAGCTGAACCTCAACCCGGACCCCAAGAATGCACCCATCGAGCACCCCGACATTCGCACGTATTTGCGCGAAGAACGCAGGGGCGTGTACGCTCCTCTCCGCCGCACCAACTGAACGGACGTCACTTTTCTAAAACCGTCCTTTATGTTGCGGTGCACAACAGGTATCCTCTGGGGCGCAACGGGCCGACCATGGCCCCACCCTGACCCGCAGGAGCCGGCATGAGCGTGCGCAACCTCAAGAAGCTGTTTCAACCGTCCTGCGTAGCCGTGATCGGGGCGTCGAACACGCCCGGCACCCTTGGCGAGCTTTTCATGCGCAACCTGCTGGCAGGCGGCTTCAATGGGCCGATCATGCCGGTGGCGGCGGCAGGCACCCA
>JBAYSM010000069.1:0-16361 GCA_041676205.1 Rhodospirillaceae bacterium
ATGGAAGTCTCGCTGATCGCGCCGATCGCCATGGACGAAGGCCTGCGGTTCGCCATCCGTGAAGGCGGTCGTACCGTCGGCGCCGGCGTGGTGGCCAAGATCGTTAAGTAAGACTGCCGTCCGGCTCGTGCGCCTGCGGTTCGCCGCATTGGAAAAGGCGTGCACAAAGAGCTTGATATCCCGGGGCAGGGCGGCTATACCGTCCTGCCCCGGCCGGTCCTCGGACCGGGCGATAAGCTGCCGCTGTCCATGGCTGGTTCCCTAGGGGTGTAGCTCAATTGGTAGAGCACCGGTCTCCAAAACCGGGGGTTGCGGGTTCGATCCCTGCCACCCCTGCCAGCCAGCCGGATTGACCGCCGCAGCCCGTCGACTGGGTCCCGTATCGTTGCGGGGGAGTTCGACGGGATGTTGGCGCCTTTTTCGTTTTCGCCGTAGTGGCGACTCGGGAAGATATGCGGTGGTGACGCAGGGCAGTTGTGCCACAGAATTTTTGAAGAGACGGAAACGGAACGTCATGGCCAAAACTAATCCGGGACAGTTCGTGCGGCAGGTCCGCCAAGAGGTGTCCAAGGTCACCTGGCCGACCCGGAAGGAAACCGTGATCTCGACGATCATGGTGTTCATCATGGTGGTTTTGGCGTCGCTGTTTTTTCTCTTTGTAGACTGGATTCTCGCGCTCGGCGTGAGGCTCGTCTTCGGACTGGGGGGGTAAACCGGCGATGGCCGCGCGTTGGTACGTTCTGCACGTCTACTCCGGTTTCGAGAACAAGGTCGCCCAGTCGATCCGCGAACAGGCTGCCCAGCAGGGCATGGAAGACCTGTTCGAGCAGATCCTGGTCCCCACCGAGGAGGTGGTGGAAATGCGCCGCGGCTCCAAGGTGCAGGCTGAGCGCAAGTTCTTTCCGGGCTATGTCCTTCTCAAGATGGACATGACGGACGAAAGTTGGCATTTGGTCAAGAATACGCCGAAGGTGACGGGTTTCCTGGGTGGCCGTGGTCGCCCGGTGCCGATCTCCGAGCGTGAGGCCGAGCGCATCATGCATCAGGTCCAGGAGGGGATTGAACGGCCCAAGCCGTCGATTACCTTCGAGGTGGGTGAGCAGGTGCGGGTTGCCGATGGTCCGTTCGCGTCGTTCAACGGCATGGTCGAGGAAGTCGACGAAGAAAAGGCACGCCTGAAGGTTTCGGTGTCCATCTTCGGGCGCTCGACCCCGGTCGATCTCGAATTTTCGCAGGTCGAAAAGCTTTAACGTTTCAATTGGGTCCGGCTCCGGGGCACTCATCCGGTAGCCGGTTTTCCGCGGGAGGCGCGACACCAAAGTCCTGGTGCGGCCGTACCGCGGGCCTCTCACAACCGAGGTAGAGAAATGGCAAAGAAAGTCGCTGGCTACGTCAAGCTGCAGGTTGCAGCCGGTAAGGCCAACCCGTCACCGCCGATCGGTCCCGCGCTGGGTCAGCGCGGCCTGAACATCATGGAATTCTGCAAGGCGTTCAATGCCGCCACGCAGAACCTGGAAGCGGGCGTGCCCATTCCCGTGGTGATCACCGCTTACACCGACCGTACCTTCACGTTCGTCACCAAGACCCCGCCCATCAGCTACTTCCTCAAGAAGGCTTCGGGCATCTCCAAGGGTTCGGCCACCCCTGGCAAGGGCGCCCCGGTCGGTAAGGTCACCATGGCCCAGGTGCGCGACATCGCCACCCAGAAGATGGCCGACCTGAACTGCACCGAAATCGAGGCCGCCATGTCCATGGTGATCGGCTCGGCGCGTTCCATGAGCCTGGAAGTGGTGGAGTAGTCCGATGGCGAAGCTTGGTAAGCGACTGAAGAACGCGTATGAGGGCATCGACCGCAACGCGTTCTACGAGATTTCCGAGGCGGTGAAGGTCATCAAGGCCGGCGCCAAGGCGAAGTTTGATGAAACCATCGAAGTTGCCCTGAACCTCGGCGTTGACCCGCGTCACGCCGACCAGATGGTCCGCGGCGTGGTCGAACTGCCGCACGGCACGGGCAAGACCCTGCGCGTTGCGGTGTTCGCCAAGGGCGACAAGGTCAAGGAAGCTTTGGACGCCGGGGCCGACATCGTTGGGGCCGAAGACCTGATGGAAAAGATCCAGGGCGGTGAGATGAACTTCGACCGTTGCATCGCCACCCCCGACATGATGGGTGTGGTCGGTCGCCTCGGTAAGGTTCTCGGCCCGCGCGGCCTGATGCCGAACCCCAAGCTCGGCACCGTCACCATGGACGTGGCCGGCGCCGTTCGCGCCGCCAAGGCCGGTCAGGTGCAGTTCCGCGTTGAGAAGGCCGGTATCGTCCATGCCGGTGTCGGCAAGGCCTCGTTCTCCGACGAGCAGCTCGTTGAGAACGTGAAGGCCTTCGTGGAAGCCCTGGTCAAGGCCAAGCCGGCCGGCGCCAAGGGTGTCTACCTGCAGAAGGTTTCGGTCAGCTCCACCATGGGCGCTGGCGTAAAGGTCAACCTCGGCTCCGTCCAGGGCTGAGGGTGAGCGGGGGGCTTCGGCCTCCCGGATGGGACGGAGGGTTCGTGTTCGCACTGACCCTCCGGGCGTACCTGTCCAAGACCGCAGGCGCCCCCGCAAGGGCGGGGGTTTAAGGGACGGCAGTCCACCTGCGCAGACGGGAGTTGCAAGGTCCGTCGATCTGGTTGGTCCCCTGGGACCGGTTCAGGAAACGGCTTTCGACTTCCGGGGCAGGGCGCAGCCTCGCCGGGGCCTTCGGGCTTCATGACCATTTTGGTCTTCAGGCGGGGTGCGTTCGCAACCGGCCCGGTGCTTCACGAGGAGAGCCGGGCGAAGAGCGGAGACGAAGGTGAACCGAGAGCAGAAGCAGGAGTTGGTTGCTGAACTCCATCAGATGTTCGGTGAAGCCACCACCGTCGTGGTTGCCCACTACAAGGGGCTGACCGTGGCGCAGATGGGGGCTCTCCGGCAGAAGATGCGGGAGAACGGCGCCAGCTTCCAGGTGACCAAGAATCGGCTCACGCGGATTGCCCTTGAAGGCACGAAGTTCGAAGGCATTGGTGATCTGTTCACCGGCCCGACCGGCATTGCCGTGTCGGCCGACCCGGTGGGCGCAGCCAAGGCCATGGCGGACTTCGCCAAGACCAACGACAAGCTGGTTATCCTCGGCGGCGCGATGAACGCCACCGTTCTGGATACCAACGGCGTGAAGGCTCTGGCGGCGATGCCGTCGCTGGACGAACTGCGCGGTCGCATCGTTGGCATGATCAGCACTCCGGCCACCCGTATTGCTGGGATTCTCCAGCAGCCGGGCGCTTCGGTCGCGCGTGTGCTGAACGCTTATGCCTCCAAGGACCAGGCCGCTTAAGCCTGACCAACCAACCAAAACTTGCCGCGTGACCTTTTGAACCGCACGCGGCCTGATGATCGACGGAGTTGAAGAGAAATGGCTGATCTGCAGAAGCTGGTTGACGACCTGTCGGCCCTGACCGTCATGGAAGCCGCCGAGCTGTCCAAGTTGCTGGAAGAGAAGTGGGGCGTTTCCGCCGCTGCTCCGGTGGCCGTTGCCGCCGCTGCTCCGGGTGCCGCCGCTGGTCCGGCCGCTGAAGAGAAGACCGAGTTCGACGTGATCCTCGCCGACGCCGGCGAGAAGAAGATCAACGTCATCAAGGAAGTCCGCGCCATCACCGGCCTGGGCCTGAAGGAAGCCAAGGACCTCGTCGAAGGCGCTCCGAAGGCCGTTAAGGAAGGCTGCAGCAAGGACGAAGCCAACGAGCTGAAGAAGAAGCTCGAAGAAGCTGGCGCCAAGGTCGAGCTGAAGTAGTCTCGATCACTGCGTGCGGTTTTAGGCCGGAGGACGCCCTGCGCGCCCTCCGGCCTGCCGACGTTTTCCGGAGGGGCCGCCAGAGTGGTCCTGACGGCGTCTTCCAAGGCCGTCGGACCGTTGGAAGGCAAAGAATTGAGGTCCTGGTGCCGGGCGCCCGTCGGATTTGACGCGTTGGACGCCCCGCAGCAGGACCGGACACGGTGGCTTGCTCCACGACGTGGGGGGCCGATGTGCCGGGGAGTTGTGTCGTGCGCCAAGGAACGCACGGTGCGGCATCGAAGTTTCCATGGCGGGATGGGGGGCGCGAACCCCAGGCCCGCCGAGCAGCGCCGCCGCGACGGAAGCCCCGTCGGTCGGTGGCGCGCCTAGGCCCGTACACGGCGCCGTCGCGGAGCGCCGCGAACCGTGGAGCGGGCGGACATGGCAGAATGAGGAGCGGCAATGGCTAAGTCCTTCACTGGTCGGAAACGTGTGCGGAAGAACTTTGGGCGCATTCCGACGGTCGCCCCCATGCCCAATCTGATCGAGGTCCAAAAGGCCTCCTACGATCAGTTTTTGCAGACGGGGGTGCCGGCCGAGAAGCGGACCGATTCGGGACTTCAGGAAGTCTTCAAATCCGTCTTTCCGATTAAGGACTTCGCCGGAAAGGGTGAGCTTGAGTTCGTGCGCTACGAGCTTGAGGAACCCAAGTACGACGTTGATGAATGCCAACAGCGCGGCATGACCTTTGCCGCGCCGTTGAAGGTGACGTTGCGTCTCGTGGTGTGGGACGTGGACGAAGACACCGGTGCCCGCTCTGTGCGCGACATCAAGGAGCAGGACGTGTACATGGGCGACATGCCGCTCATGACGCGGAATGGTACCTTTGTCATCAATGGCACCGAACGCGTCATCGTCTCCCAGATGCACCGCAGCCCCGGCGTGTTCTTCGACCACGACAAGGGTAAGACGCACAGCTCGGGCAAGTATCTGTTCGCCGCCCGCGTCATTCCCTATCGCGGCTCCTGGCTGGACTTCGAGTTCGACGCCAAGGATCTGGTGTACGTGCGTATCGACCGCCGTCGCAAGCTGCCGGTCACCACGCTGCTGTATGCTCTGGAGTCCGAGGCTTCGCAGGCCATCCGTGCGCAGCGCGTGGCGGCCGGCCAGTCCATGGACGCGGCCGACATCACCGGCATGACCGCCGAGGATATCCTCGACTACTTCTACGGCCAGATCACCTATTCGCGTGACGCCGAAGGCTGGAAGACCGACTTCGTTCCCGACCGTCTGAAGGGCATGAAGCTGGCCTATGATCTGGTCGACGCGGCCACCGGTGAAGTGAAGCTGGAAGCCGGTCAGAAGGTCACTGTCCGCACCGGCAAGAAGATCCTCGACAGCGGCACCACCGAAATGCGGGTGCAGATCGAAGACCTGCTGGGCCGCTATGCCGGCGTCGATCTGATCAACGAACAGACCGGCGAAATCTTCATGGAAGCCGGTGAGGAGATCACCGAGGACACCCTGAAGGGCCTGGAAGCCGCGGGCATCACTCGGCTGCCGACCCTGCACATCGACCATGTTAACATCGGCGCCTACATTCGCAACACGCTGTTCGTCGATAAGAACAGCTGCCGCGAAGAAGCCCTGATCGACATCTATCGTGTCATGCGCCCCGGTGAGCCGCCGACCCTGGAGACGGCAGAGGCCCTGTTCCGTGGCCTGTTCTTCGACAGCGAGCGGTATGACCTGTCGGCGGTCGGTCGCGTCAAGATGAACGCTCGCCTGGGTCTGACCCTGGACGAAGTGCCCGACACCCAGCGGGTGCTGCGCAAGGACGATATCCTGCGCATCATCAAGATGCTGGTCGAGCTGAAGGACGGTCGCGGCGAAATCGATGACATCGACCACTTGGGTAACCGTCGCGTCCGCTCGGTCGGCGAACTGATGGAAAACCAGTACCGCGTCGGCTTGCTGCGCATGGAGCGCGCGATCCGGGAACGCATGTCCTCCGTGGACATCGACACCGTGATGCCGCACGACCTGATCAACGCCAAGCCGGCGGCGGCCGCCGTGCGCGAGTTCTTCGGGTCGTCGCAGCTGTCGCAGTTCATGGACCAGACCAACCCGCTGTCGGAAGTCACCCACAAGCGTCGTCTTTCGGCGCTTGGGCCGGGCGGTCTGACCCGTGAGCGCGCGGGTTTCGAAGTCCGCGACGTGCACCCGACCCACTATGGCCGTATCTGCCCGATCGAGACGCCGGAAGGCCCGAACATCGGTCTGATCAACAGCCTGGCGACCTATGCCCGCGTCAACCCTTACGGCTTCATTGAAAGCCCGTATCGCAAGGTGGCCGAGGGCAAGGTGACCGACGACGTCGTCTATATGTCGGCCATGGTCGAGGGCAAATACACCATCGCCCAGGCCAATGCCGAATTGGACGGCGAGGGTCGTTTCGTGGGCGACCTGATATCGTGCCGCAAGGCCGGCGACTTCGTGATGGTCCACCCGACCGAGATCGACTACGTCGACGTTTCGCCCAAGCAGCTTGTCTCGGTCGCCGCGGCGCTGATCCCGTTCCTTGAGAACGACGACGCCAACCGCGCCCTCATGGGTTCGAACATGCAGCGTCAGGCGGTGCCGCTGATCAAGGCCGAGGCTCCGTTCGTCGGCACCGGCATGGAAGCGACCGTGGCCCGTGACTCCGGCGCCGCCATTGCCGCCCGCCGTACCGGCGTGGTCCAGCAGGTGGACGCAACCCGCGTCGTCATCCGCGCCACCGAAGAAGTGGAAGCGGCGGCCTCGGGCGTGGACATCTACCGTCTCGCCAAGTTCCAGCGCTCCAACCAGAACACCTGTATCACTCAGCGTCCGCTGGTGAAGGTGGGCGACTTGGTGCGCAAGGGCGACATCATCGCCGACGGTCCGTCCACGGACCTCGGGGAACTGGCGCTCGGCCGCAACGTGCTGGTCGCGTTCATGCCGTGGAACGGCTACAACTTCGAAGACTCCATCCTGATCTCCGAGCGCATCGTCCGTGACGACGTGTTCACCTCGATCCATATCGAGGAGTTCGAGGTCATGGCCCGTGACACCAAGCTGGGCCAGGAAGAAATCACCCGCGACATTCCGAACGTCGGTGAAGACGCCCTGAAGAACCTCGACGAGGCGGGCATCGTCTACATCGGCGCCGAAGTGAAGGCGGGCGACATTCTGGTCGGCAAGGTCACGCCGAAGGGGGAAAGCCCGGTCACGCCGGAAGAAAAACTGCTGCGCGCCATCTTCGGCGAAAAGGCCTCCGACGTGCGCGACACGTCGCTGCGCCTGCCGCCGGGCGTCACCGGCACCATCGTCGAAGTGCGCCTGTTCAACCGCCGTGGGGTTGAAAAGGACGAGCGTTCGCTGGCCATCGAACGGGCCGAGATCGAACGTCTGGCCAAGGACCGCGACGACGAACGCGCCATTCTCGAAGGTTCGTTCAGCGCCCGTCTCAAGGAACGCCTGCTCGGCCAGAAGGCCGTGTCCGGTCCCAAGGGCTTCCGCTCCGGTGTGGTCCTGGACGATGCCGTGCTGGCCGAGTGGACTCCCGGCCAGTGGCGTCAGTTCGCGGTCGAGGACGATGCCGTCATGTCCCACATCGAGGACATGAAGAAGGCGTTCGAAGAAAGCATCGAACAGCTCCAGCAGCGCTTCGAGAACAAGGTCGAGAAGCTGCAGCGCGGCGACGAGATGCCTCCGGGCGTGCTGAAGATGGTCAAGGTCTTCGTGGCCGTGAAGCGCAAGCTTCAGCCGGGCGACAAGATGGCCGGCCGTCACGGCAACAAGGGCGTGATCTCGCGCATCGTGCCGATCGAGGACATGCCGTACCTTGCCGACGGTACCCAGGTGGACATCGTGCTGAACCCGCTGGGCGTGCCGTCGCGCATGAACGTGGGGCAGATCCTGGAGACTCACCTGGGGTGGGCCTGCCGTGGTCTGGGCGTGCAGGTCGGCGAAATGCTCGACGCGGTGCGCTACAACAACAAGACCATGGCCGATTTGCGCGGCAAGCTGCGTGAAGTCTACGGTGAGCGTCACTATGTGGACGACATCGAGGATCTCAGCGATGCCGAGGTTCTCGAACTGGCCGGCAACCTTCGCGGCGGTATCCCGATGGCGACCCCGGTGTTCGATGGTGCCCGCGAAAGCGACATCTCCGAGCATCTGGGTATGGCTGGTTTGGACTCCTCCGGGCAGGTCACCCTGCACGATGGGCGCACCGGCGAGCCGTTCGACCGTCAGGTGACGGTGGGCTACATCTACATGCTGAAGCTCCACCACTTGGTCGACGACAAGATCCACGCCCGCTCCATCGGCCCGTACTCGCTGGTCACCCAGCAGCCGCTGGGCGGTAAGGCACAGTTCGGCGGACAGCGTTTCGGTGAAATGGAAGTGTGGGCGCTGGAAGCTTATGGCGCCGCTTACACCTTGCAGGAAATGCTGACCGTGAAGTCGGACGACGTGTCGGGTCGTACCAAGGTGTACGAAGCCATCGTGCGCGGCGACGATACCTTCGAGGCCGGTATCCCCGAGTCCTTCAACGTGTTGGTGAAGGAAATGCGGTCGCTGGGCCTCGACGTCGAGTTGCTGCAGGGCGAAGTCTGACGCGGCGCGGCCCCGAGGCACTCCTTGGGGCCGGTACCGCATGAGCATTGAAAGGTTGGGGCGGACTCTGGAAGTGGGCGGCGGACGCGCGCGCCCCCGGAGGCCGCAACGGGAGAGACGGCATGAACGAGCTTATGAAAATCTTCGGTCAGGTCAGCGGCAATCAGACGTTTGACCAGATCAAGATCTCCATCGCCAGCCCTGAAAAGATCCGGTCGTGGTCCTTCGGCGAGATCAAGAAGCCCGAAACCATCAACTACCGCACGTTCAAGCCCGAGCGCGACGGCCTGTTCTGCGCCCGCATCTTCGGGCCGGTGAAGGACTACGAGTGCCTGTGCGGCAAGTACAAGCGCATGAAGTATCGCGGCATCATCTGCGAGAAGTGCGGCGTTGAAGTCACCCTGTCCAAGGTGCGCCGCGAGCGCATGGGCCACATCGAACTGGCCGCGCCCGTCGCCCACATCTGGTTCCTGAAGTCGCTGCCCAGCCGCATCGGTCTGCTGCTGGACATGACGCTGAAGGATCTGGAACGGGTCCTGTATTTCGAAAACTACGTCGTGACCGAACCTGGTCTGACCCCGCTCAAGCAGTTCGAAATGCTGACCGAGGAAGGCTATCAGCGCGCCGTCGAGGAATACGGCGAGGACAGCTTCCAGGCCGGTATCGGCGCCGAAGCCATCCGCGAGCTGATGAAGGCCATCGACCTCGACGACCTGCGCGCTGAAATGCGCGTGGACCTGCGCGAGACGACGTCCGAGGCCAAGCGCAAGAAGCTGGTCAAGCGTCTGAAGCTGGTCGAGGCGTTCCAGGAATCCGGCGCCCGCCCGGAGTGGATGATCCTCGAAGTCATTCCGGTCATTCCGCCGGAACTGCGCCCGCTGGTCCCCTTGGACGGCGGCCGCTTTGCGACGTCCGACCTGAACGACCTCTACCGCCGTGTCATCAACCGCAACAACCGTCTGAAGCGGCTGATCGAACTGCGCGCGCCGGAAATCATCATCCGCAACGAAAAGCGCATGCTGCAGGAAGCGGTTGACGCCCTGTTTGACAACGGCCGCCGTGGCCGTGCCATCACTGGCGCCAACAAGCGTCCGCTGAAGTCGCTGGCCGACATGCTCAAGGGCAAGCAGGGCCGCTTCCGTCAGAACCTGCTCGGCAAGCGCGTCGACTACTCCGGCCGTTCGGTCATCGTGGTCGGCCCGGAACTCAAGCTGCACCAGTGCGGTCTTCCCAAGAAGATGGCGCTGGAGCTGTTCAAGCCGTTCATCTACTCCAAGCTCGAACTGTACGGCATGGCGACCACCATCAAGGCCGCCAAGCGCATGGTCGAGAAGGAGCGTCCGGAGGTTTGGGACATCCTCGAAGAGGTGATCCGCGAACACCCGGTCATGCTGAACCGCGCCCCGACCCTGCACCGTCTGGGCATCCAGGCGTTCGAGCCGGTGCTGATCGAAGGCAAGGCCATCCAGCTTCATCCGCTGGTCTGCACGGCGTTCAACGCTGACTTCGACGGCGACCAGATGGCCGTTCACGTGCCCCTCTCGCTGGAAGCCCAGCTTGAAGCCCGCGTGCTGATGATGTCGACCAACAACATCCTCAGCCCGGCCAACGGCAAGCCCATCATCGTGCCGACCCAGGACATGGTTCTGGGTATCTATTACATGACGATGGAGCAGGAAGGCGAAGTCGGCGAGGGCAGCATTTTTGGTGATCTGGCCGAGATGGAGCACGCCCTGAACGCCAAGACGGTGACCCTGCACGCCAAGATCCGGGCGCGCCGTCACACCGTCGACGAGAACTTCCAGCCCAAGGTCGAAGTGGTGGAAACCACCGTCGGCCGCATGCTGCTCGATTACCTGCTGCCCAAGCATCCCAACGTGCCCTTCAGCCTGATCAACCGCCTGCTGCGGAAGAAGGACATCCAGGACGTCATCGATATCGTCTACCGCCACTGCGGTCAGAAAGAGACGGTGATTTTCTGCGATCGCATCATGGCGATGGGTTTCAAGCACGCTGCGCGGGCCGGTATCTCCTTCGGCAAGGACGACATGGTCATCCCCGCCGCCAAGCAAGTGCTGGTTGGCGCGACCGAAAAGCAGGTCAAGGAATTCGAGCAGCAGTACCAGGACGGCCTGATCACCCAAGGCGAAAAGTACAACAAGGTTGTTGACGCCTGGGCGCAGTGTACCGACCGCGTCGCCGACGAGATGATGAAGGAAATCTCGCGTTTCGAGGTGGGCAAGAAGGTCAACTCGGTCTACATGATGGCGCACTCCGGCGCCCGCGGCTCGACCGCTCAGATGAAGCAGCTAGCCGGCATGCGCGGCCTGATGGCCAAGCCGGACGGCTCGATCATCGAGACGCCGATCATCTCGAACTTCAAGGAAGGCCTGTCCGTGCTGGAGTACTTCAACTCCACCCACGGCGCCCGCAAGGGGCTGGCCGACACCGCTTTGAAGACCGCGAACTCGGGGTACCTGACGCGTCGTCTGGTGGACGTTGCGCAGGACGCGATCATCTGCGAAGAGGATTGCGGCACCGAACGCGGCCTGACGGCGACTCCGGTCGTCGACGGGGGCGAGGTCGTGGTGTCCCTGGGCGAACGAGTCCTGGGCCGCACCGCTGCCGAAGACATCGTCGACTCGGTCAACAACAAGGTGCTGGTCAAGAAGGGCGACCTGATCGACGAGGCGGCCGTTGAGCAGATCGAATTGGCTGGTGTGGAGTCGATCTTCATCCGGTCGGTTCTGACTTGCGAGGCGCAGAACGGGGTGTGCGGCAAGTGCTATGGTCGTGACCTGGCGCGCGGCACGGCGGTCAATGCCGGCGAAGCGGTCGGTGTTATCGCTGCTCAGTCAATCGGCGAGCCTGGCACCCAGCTCACCATGCGCACGTTCCACATCGGCGGCGCGGCCCAGCGTGGTGCCGAGCAATCGAGTATCGAAGCTGCGTTCGACTCCAAGGTTGCCGTGGAAAACCGCAACGTCGTACTCAACTCCGATGGGGTTTCGGTGGTCATGGCTCGCAACTGCGAGATCCTGCTGCTGGACATCAACGGCCGCGAGAAGGCCCGCCACCGGGTTCCCTACGGCGCCAAGCTGTACGTCGACAGCAACCAGGACGTCGTCAAGGGCTTCAAGATGGCCGAGTGGGACCCGTACACCCTCCCGATCCTCACGGAGAAGGAAGGAACGGTCCACTACGTCGATCTGGTCGAAGGCGTGTCCATGCGCGAAGTGATGGACGAAGCCACCGGCATCAGCTCGCGCGTCGTAGTCGATTGGAAGTCCCAGCCGCGCGCGTCCGAACTGCGTCCGCGCATCACCCTGCGGGATGACAAGGGCGAGTTGCTCATGCTCCCCAACGGCATGGAAGCGCGCTACTACATGTCGGTTGACGCCGTTCTGTCGGTCGAGCCGGGCCAGAAGGTGTTCGCTGGCGACGTGCTGGCCCGAATCCCGCGCGAAGGCTCCAAGACTCGCGACATCACCGGCGGTCTGCCGCGCGTGGCCGAACTGTTCGAAGCTCGTAAGCCGAAGGATCATGCGGTTATTGCGGAAATCGACGGTCGGGTGGAATTCGGCAAGGACTACAAGAACAAGCGCCGTGTTCTGGTGCTGCCCGAAGATGGCGATCCGGTCGAGTACCTGGTGCCCAAGGGCAAGCATCTGGCCGTGCAGGAAGGCGACTACGTCAAGAAGGGCGATGCCCTGATGGACGGCAACCCGGTCCCGCACGACATCCTGCGCGTCATGGGCGTCGAGGCGTTGTCGAATTACCTGACCAAGGAAATTCAGGACGTCTATCGTCTCCAGGGCGTGAAGATCAACGACAAGCACATCGAGGTGATCGTTCGCCAGATGCTGCAGAAGGTCGAGATCATGGAGCCGGGCGATACCACCTTCCTGGTCGGCGAGCAGGTCGATCGCATGGACTTCCTCAACGAGAACGAGAAGACCATCAAGGAAGGGGGCCGCGAGGCGCACGGGATGCCGGTACTCCAGGGCATCACCAAGGCCAGCCTGCAGACGCATTCGTTCGTGTCGGCGGCGTCGTTCCAGGAAACCACACGCGTGCTGACCGAAGCCTCGGTTTCGGGCAAGGTCGATACGCTGGTTGGCCTGAAGGAAAACGTCATTGTGGGCCGCCTGATCCCGGCTGGTACGGGCGCCATGATGAATCGCTTCCGTCAGGTTGCGGCCAAGCGCGACCGTGAATTGGCCGTGGTTACTGGTGAACCCGAGTCCCAGCCGCTTCCGGGGATGGACTCCGGGGCGGCGGCCGGGACTTCGGTTCCCGACCACCCGGCAGAGTGAACCGCTGCCCCGCCGGGGTAATGATATGATGTTTTAGGGCGCGTCCAGGTAATATTCTTTCGGGAGTGTCCTGGGCGCGTCCGATTTCCAAGGTGTGTCAAGGGTTGCTCGGGGCCTAACACGGTTTCGCTTGACGCTCCTGCGGGGCGCCCCTAGTATGCGCCCCTCAATCGAGGTGCCAGCGGTCGGTCTTTGCGGCCGAGACGCGGATATCCTTGGTTAAGCTGCTTTTACATACGGCCCGCGGGACTTGCAGCCCAACCGGCCGACGTGGAAAGGGCGCCCGGTCGGACTTCTCCGCAAGGAGATGTGCCACAGGGGCCTTTTCATGGTCGAACAGGAATAGCACGCCGCAAGTTCACCGGGCGGTTCCAGGCAGGTCGGGTTCGGCCCCCCTGGCCAGGTGTCTGGGGAAAATAAGCGCCTTGGCGCGCAGGCGATTGGAAAACGCGAGAGCGTAGGAAGAAGGAACGGTAATGCCCACGATCAATCAGCTGGTCCGCAGCGGGCGTAAGCCGGTGGTCAACCGGAACAAGGTTCCGGCCATGCAGGCGTGTCCGCAAAAGCGCGGCGTCTGCACGCGCGTCTACACCACCACCCCGAAGAAGCCGAACTCGGCCCTTCGTAAGGTGGCGCGTGTGCGCCTGACCAACGGCTTCGAGGTGACCTCCTACATCGGCGGTGAGGGTCATAACCTCCAGGAGCACTCGGTGGTCATGATTCGCGGCGGCCGCGTCAAGGACTTGCCGGGCGTACGCTACCACATCATCCGCGGCACGCTTGACACCCAGGGCGTCAAGGACCGGAAGCAGCGTCGGTCGAAGTACGGCGCGAAGCGTCCGAAGTAAGTCTTATAGGGAAACACGACCATGTCTCGTCGCCACCGCGCGGAGAAACGCGAGATCCTGCCCGATGCCAAGTTTGGCGATCAGGTGCTGGCTAAGTTCATCAACTCCATTATGCTCGACGGTAAGAAGGGCACGGCGGAGATGATCGTCTATGGCGCGCTCGAAAAGATCGGCGCCAAGGCCGGCGGGGATCCGATTAAGATGTTCCATGACGCCGTCGATAACGTGAAGCCGGCCGTCGAAGTGCGTTCGCGCCGCGTCGGTGGTGCCACCTATCAGGTGCCCGTTGAAGTCCGTGTTGATCGCCGGCAGGCCCTGGCCTTCCGTTGGCTGGTTGATTTCGCGCGCAAGCGGTCCGAAACGACCATGATTGATCGTCTGTCCGGCGAATTGCTGGATGCGTCGAACAATCGTGGCGGGGCGGTGAAGAAGCGTGAAGACACGCACCGCATGGCGGACGCCAACAAGGCGTTCTCGCATTACCGCTGGTAGTCAACCGGCCACCGTTTAACGCCCAGACGCGAAGAGTACGCCATGAAACGCGAGACCCCGCTCGAGCGATATCGCAACATCGGCATCATGGCTCACATTGATGCCGGTAAGACCACCACGACCGAGCGAATCCTGTACTACACCGGGAAGTCGCACAAGATCGGTGAAACCCATGATGGCGCTGCCACCATGGACTGGATGGAACAGGAACAGGAGCGGGGTATCACCATTACCTCCGCTGCGACGACCTGCTTCTGGAAAGAGCACCGCATCAATATTATCGACACCCCCGGCCACGTGGATTTCACCATCGAGGTGGAGCGTAGCCTTCGTGTTCTGGACGGCGCGATCACGGTGTTTGACTCGGTTGCCGGCGTTGAGCCGCAATCCGAGACGGTGTGGCGCCAAGCTGACAAGTATCATGTTCCGCGCATGTGCTTCGTCAACAAGATGGACCGCATCGGGGCGAACTTCTATCGCTGCGTGAGTATGATTGTCGATCGTCTGGGCGCCGTGCCGCTGGTCATCAATCTGCCCATCGGGTCCGAGGCGGAATTCACCGGAGTTATCGATCTGGTGAAGATGAAGGCCGTGGTGTGGCGTGGCGATGATCTGGGCGCCGCGTTCGAATATCTCGACATCCCGGCGGATCTAGCCGATAAGGCTGCCGAGTACCGCGAGAAGCTGGTTGAAATTGCCGTCGAAGTCGATGATGCGGCGATGGAAGCCTATCTCGAGGGGAATGAGCCCGACGAAGAGACGCTGAAGAAGTGCATCCGCAAGGGCACTATTGCGCGTGCGTTCGTGCCGGTTCTGTGTGGCTCGTCCTTCAAGAATAAGGGCGTCCAGACGATGCTGGATGCGGTGGTCGATTATTTGCCGTCGCCGCTCGACGTCCCCTCGATCAAAGGCATCCTGCCGGGTACCGAGGAAGAAGTGAAGCGGCTGTCGTCGGATGACGAGCCGTTCTCCGGTTTGGCGTTCAAGATCATGAACGACCCGTTTGTCGGCTCACTGACCTTCGTGCGTGTCTACTCGGGCGTCGTCGAGTCCGGGTCCTACGTGATGAACACGGTTAAGGAAAAGCGCGAGCGCATTGGCCGCATGCTGCTCATGCACGCCAACAACCGTGAAGAAGTCAAGCGGGCCTCTGCCGGCGACATCGTGGCCGTGGTGGGTCTGAAGGACAGCACCACTGGCGACACCCTGTGCGATCCGCTGAAGCCGGTCATTCTGGAGCGGATGGAATTCCCCGAACCAGTGATTGAAGTTGCCGTCGAGCCGAAGACCAAGGCCGACATGGAAAGGATGGGTATGGCCTTGGCGCGTCTGGCCGCCGAGGATCCCTCGTTCCGTGTTGCCACCGACCAGGAATCCGGTCAGACGGTGATCAAGGGCATGGGTGAACTGCACTTGGAAATTCTCGTTGACCGCATGCGTCGCGAGTTCAAGGTCGATGCCAACGTGGGCGCCCCTCAGGTGGCTTACCGCGAGACGATCTCCAAGACGATCACCCACGACTACACTCACAAGAAGCAGACCGGCGGTTCCGGCCAGTTCGCGAAGGTGTCTCTACGCTTTGAGCCGCAGGAGCCGGGAACCGGGTTCGTCTTCCAGAATGCCTGCGTTGGTGGTTCGGTGCCGAAGGAATACGTTCCGGGCGTTGAAAAGGGCCTCAAGTCCGCCATCGATACCGGTGTCATTGCGGGCTTCCCCTGCACCGACCTGAAGATCACTCTGGTCGATGGTCAGTACCACGACGTGGACTCCAGCGTCATGGCGTTCGAAATCGCGGCCCGCGCCGCGTTCCGCGAAGCCATGCCGAAGGCCGGTCCGAAGCTGCTCGAGCCCATGATGAAGGTCGAAGTGGTGACGCCCGACGAATACATGGGCGACATCATCGGTGACCTGAACAGCCGCCGGGGCAACGTGTCGGGTATGGACCAGCGCGGCAATGCCCGTGTCATCGATGCCCAGGTGCCGCTGGCCAACATGTTTGGCTATGTGAACACCCTGCGCTCGATGTCTCAGGGTCGTGCTCAGTACACAATGCACTTCGAGAGCTACTCGGAAGTGCCGAACAATGTGTCCGAAGAACTCAAGGCCAAGCTCGCCGGCTGAGGCTGAGCGGTGTAAGCGAACGGAGTATTAGGTATGGGTAAGGAAAAGTTCAATCGCGACAAGCCGCATTGCAACGTGGGCACCATTGGCCACGTCGACCACGGCAAGACGACGCTGACCGCTGCGATCACCAAGGTCCTGGCCGAGAGCGGCGGG
>JBAYSM010000070.1:0-16013 GCA_041676205.1 Rhodospirillaceae bacterium
GCTTGAGCGGATGGTAGACCATGCCACCCTCCTCCACGCCGCTGCCCATCAGGTCGATGCGGGCGTCGAAGTACTCGCGGATAAGCTCGATGCGCGCCGCCCAGGCCTCGTCCACCTGATGGTCGAGGGTGATCACCGCATCGGGCAGATAGGCGAACAGGGTGTCCAGCCCCTCGTGGAACAGCGGCAGCCAGTGCTCCATGCCCGGCATCTTGCGGCCCTCGGACACCGCCGCGTACAGCGGGTCGTCCCCCTTGGTCGTTCCGCCGAACAGTTCACGGTAATTGGTGCGAAACCGTGCGATGGCGGTGTCGTCCAGAACAACTTCGCTCATCGGCTTGAGAATGAGGCCCTTGACGGTCCCGGTGGTGCGCTGGGTCAGCACGTCGAAGGTGCGGATGCCATCCACTTCGTCGCCAAACATGTCGATGCGGAATGGTTCCTCCGCGCCCGGCGGGAACAGGTCGATGATGCCGCCGCGCACGGCGTATTCCCCGGCCTCCATGACCTGATCGGACCGCGCATAGCCGTTGCGCAGCAGATAGCCCATCAGGGCGTCCAGGTTGAGGTCCTTGCCCACCTTGATGGGATAGATCGCCCCGTTGAACACCTGCTTGCGCGGCACCCGCTGGGTGACGGCGGCAACGGTGGCCAGCACCAGCCGCGTTCCCTCGCCCCCGCGCGGCCCGCCGAGGCGGCTGAGCGTGTCGATGCGCCGCGCCACGATGTCGACGCTGGGCGACACCCGATCATAGGGCACAGTGTCCCAGGCCGGGAACTCCATCACCTCCACTTCCGGGGCGAAGAACCGCACCGTCTCGGCCAGGGTGGCGAGCCGCACATCGTCCCGGCAGATGTGCAGGATGTCGCGCACCGTCCCCGACCGCGCCAGCGAGGCCAGGAACAGGGCGTCGAATCCCTCCGGCAGCCCGGCGACGGTGCGGCGGCCCGGTCGGGCGAATATGGCGGCGAAGTCCAGCACCGGATCAGGCGTAGGGCTTGTAGGACAGAATCATCTTGAACAATTCGGTGTCGTGCTTGGCGGGCAGCGGCTGGCGGCCGATCACCCAATCCATGATCTCGACATCGAGTTCTTCAAGCAGCGCCTCGAACGTATCAAGCTGCGAATCGCTGAGGTCTTTGACGTGGGCGGTGGCGAAGCCGCCCAACATGACGTCCGCCTCTTTGGTGCCGCGATGGTTGGCGCGATAGAGAACGCGCTTGCGGCGGGTGTCCATGATGGTGTCCATCGGGATGTCCTGGTTCCGTGACGGCGAACGAAGGTGATATAAAGCCTTTAACCTCCTGGGAAAAGCACCCGTCCACATATGCGCCCTGAAATCCTCTATCCACTGTTCGCCCCCGTCGACACGCTGCCCGGCCTGGGCAAGCGTCTGGCGCCCCTGTATGCGCGGCTTGTGGGGCCTGCGGGGGCGGAAACCGTGCATGTGGTGGACGCCCTGTGGCACCTGCCGGCAGGCCTGATCGATCGCCGATTCGCCCCGACCGTGGCCGAGGCGCCGGACGGCATGATCGCCACCTTGACCGTTACCGTCGACTCCCACCACTCGAGTCCCCCCGGTTCACGCTCGCCCTACCGGGTGCGCTGCCGCGACGACAGCGGGTTTCTGACCCTGACCTATTTCCACGCCAGGGGCGACTATCTCCACCGCCTGCTGCCGGTCGGCCAGACCGTGGTCGTGTCAGGCCGTGTCGAGGTCTACAACGGCGAACGCCAGATGCCCCACCCCGACCACGTCGTTCCGCTGGCGGAACGCGAGAGCGTGGAGACGGTGGAGCCGGTCTACCCTCTCACCCAGGGCATCGTCCTCAAAATCGCGGTGCGCTGCGCCCAGGCGGCGCTGGAGCGCACCCCCGTCCTTCCCGAATGGCAGGACCCGGAGTTCCTCCGCCGCAGGGGTTGGCCATCGTGGCATGACGCCATCTCCGCTGCCCATCGTCCGACCGGCGAGGAAGACCTTTCTGGCCTGTCCCAAAACCGTCAGCGGCTGGCCTATGACGAGCTTCTGGCCAACCAGCTTGCCCTGCTGCTGGTCCGCCTGAACGCCCGTAAGGCGGCCGGGCGGGCGATCAGCGGTGTCGGGGCCTTGCGTGAGAAGATTTTGGCCCGGCTGCCCTTCGGTTTGACGGGTGCGCAGCGACGGTCGCTTGAGGAAATCTATGCTGACATGGCCCGCGAGGAACGCATGTTGCGGCTCCTCCAGGGCGATGTGGGCAGCGGTAAGACGGTCGTCGCCCTGCTCGCCATGCTCAACGCAGTGGAGATGGCCTCCCAGGCGGCCCTCATGGCGCCGACGGAAATCCTCGCCCGCCAGCACATGGAAACCCTCGGCCCGCTGTGCGCCGAGGCAGGCGTCCAGGTCGCCCTGCTGACCGGCCGGGACAAGGGCAAGGCGCGCCAGGAGATCCTGGACCGGCTGGCGGCTGGCGACATCGACATCATTGTCGGCACCCACGCCCTGTTCCAGCAGGACGTGGTGTTTCACGATCTGGCCCTGGCGGTGATCGACGAACAGCACCGCTTCGGCGTTCACCAGCGGCTGGAACTGGCCGCCAAGGGCCGCGCCGCCGACGTGCTGGTGATGACCGCGACGCCCATTCCGCGCACCCTGACGCTGACGCTATATGGCGACATGGACGTCTCCCGCCTGGACGAAAAGCCGCCGGGGCGCAAGCCGGTGGACACCCGCGCCCTGCCGACCAGCCGCCTGGACGACGTAATCGGGGCGGCCCTGCGCGCCCGCGATGGCGAAGCCAAGATCTATTGGGTCTGTCCGCTGGTCGAAGAATCCGAAACGTCGGACCTCGCCGACGCCGAACAGCGCCATGCAGCGCTGAAGCAGGTTTTCGGCGACCGTGTGGGCCTCGTCCACGGCCGCATGAAAGGCCCTGCCAAGGATGCCGTCATGGAGGCGTTCTCCGGCGATGACCTGGATGTCCTGGTGGCCACCACGGTCATCGAGGTCGGGGTGAACGTCCCTTCGGCCACCGTCATGGTGATCGAGCACGCCGAGCGGTTCGGCCTCGCCCAGCTTCACCAGTTACGCGGCCGCATCGGACGCGGCGATAAGCCGTCAACCTGCCTGCTGCTCTACGCCAATCCGCTGACCGAGACGGCCAAGCAACGCATCCAGATCATGCGCGAGACAGAAGACGGCTTCCGCATCGCCGAGGAAGACCTCCGCCTGCGCGGCGGCGGCGAGGTCTTGGGCACCCGCCAAAGCGGGCTGCCCGAATTTCGGGTGGCCGACATCGCCGTGCATGGCGATCTGCTGGCCATTGCGCGCGACGATGCCGACCTGATCGTCAACCGCGACCCCGACCTGAGAACGCCACGCGGAGAGGCTTTGCGGGTGTTGCTGTATCTCTTTGAACGGGATGCTGCGGTGCGGACCCTTCGGTCCGGCTGACGGAATTTTCTTATTCCGCGACGCCCTCCGGCGTTCTATGAGCGCGGACCAGCGGGTTCTTCTGCTCGTCCTCCGTCCTGCGGTCGGGCGGCGTGACGATGCCTCCGGAAACCACCATCTTGATGCCTTCCTCCACGGTCATTGTCAGCACCACCAGATCGCCGCGCGGCACGAACAGCAGAAAGCCGGACGTCGGATTCGGAGTGGTCGGCAGGAACACGTTGACCGTCTCATCCTCCGTCAGGTTCTGCACCTCGCCGAGCGTCGTCCCGGAGACAAATCCCAATGCCCATATGCCACGGCGCGGGTATTCCACCAGGACAACCTGCCGGAACGCCGTGGATTGTTGAGCCAGAACGGTCTCGAATATCTGCTTTACCGCGCCGTAAACGGATCGGATGACCGGCATCCGGGCCAGTATACGTTCGCTGGTGCGCACGAAGAGGCGCCCCACGAACCCGGCGGTCAACATCCCGACCAGAATGAGGAACAGGATCAAGATGACCAGTCCAAGACCAGGCACCGAGAAAGGCAGGAACTCATTCGGATTATAAGGTGCGGGCAACAAGCCCGTGACCTGCTTATCAATGAACGAAATCAGGAGCCAAGCCGTGTAAAACGTGATGGCGGCCGGTGCCGTAACCAGAATGCCGGCGAAGAAATATGCCCGCAAGCGGGCGCCCAGCGTCATGCGGACAACAGGCGCCGATGGAGTTTCACCATCGGCGTGATCCGGAAAGTTTGAGGGCGGCGGTGGAACAGGGTCGTTCATGGTTTTCCCAGCATCAGGTCATAGCACATTTGCTTTAGCGCCGCACTAACTTGGGGAGCGGGACTCCCGAATGCCACAACGACCCGTCAAATCTGAGAGCTGATCTGCCGGATGTTGCGGACGAAAATTTTCAGCAGGGCGCGGATAAACGGGTCCGCATTGTCCAGCTTTTCCTTGAATTGGTCGCGCGTCACGACCAGGAGCGTCACCGGCGACTTGGCGCGGGCCGCCGCCATGCGAGGCTTGTCGTCCACCAGGGCCATCTCGCCGAAGATCCCGCCTCGGGTTATCTCGCCGAGAACGTGTTCGGTGCCATCGTTACGGCGGCGGACGATCTCGACGACGCCTTCCTGAACAAGGTATGCGCGATCTCCGTCATCACCTTCCCGGAAAAGAAAAGACCCGGCATGTAGAACTTTGCGGTCCAAAATGCGGTCTGGTCCTGCCATGGCCCCCTCCTCATCCGTCTGGCGACATCCCCTGCCATGGGCCATTTGGCCCATAAACGGCTTATACAGCGGTTGCCAAGAGTCGAACAGGGGGGCAATTTGACCCTATTGAACGAAGGCGTTAGGGTAGCCGCCCTGTCCATTTTCGAATTCCAGGAGTTTCCATGGCTAAAATTGCTCAAGTCGGCGCGGACATGCTCCGCGCTGCCGCCACTTTCTTTCGCGCCATGGGCAGCGAGAACCCCTCCCTATCCGAACAGATGGAGCACAACGCCCAAGCTTACGAGAATGTGGCACACCTGCTGGAGCAAGACCCGACCCGGGAAGTCACGACTCCTGAAGCCCCTGACGAGGCCTGACGTCCGCTCGCCAGTCGGCCCGCGCAAGCCGATACAGAACATGCCGCCGTAACCGGTGCCCCACCGGCAAAGCCGGATGGTCAAAGTCCCCTCCCGCGTCACGCACCAGTCCGATACGCTCCATCACACGCCATGACGCTTTGTTGGCGGGTACCGTATATGCAACCACGCGGTCGGCAGCCATGCGCGTAAATGCGAAGTCCAGGCAGTATCGAGCCGCTTCCGTGGCATACCCTCGGCCCCAATGCGCGGGATCAAGCCTCCACGCCAATTCGAGGGCAGGCGCAAAGGGCAGTACGCCCGGCACATTCAGCAACCCGACACAGCCGGCAAAGTCCCCGGTGTACTTTGTCTCCACCACCCACAGACCGAAACCGTGGGTTTCGAAGTGGGCGATTATCCGGTTCATCAAGGCATCACTTTGTTCCCGGTCCAGACGCGCCGGCAGGTATTCCATGACGCGGGGATCGGCATTCATGTGGGCGAAGGGTTGCGCGTCCTCTGGCTGCCAGGGGCGGAGGATCAGGCGCGCGGTTTCCACGATGCCCTCCCCTTACTTGACCAATTTATCCAGCCCCAAGGCTTGCAGCATGGCACGACGAACCAGCGCCTTGCCATGACTGAGTCCGGATTTCCAGCCGCGTTGGTGGCCGTCATGGTGGCCGTGCAGGTATCCGACGGCCCAAATCACCGCTTCACTCGCGTTCAGTTCGGGCGGAACGCTGCCAATAACTGTCCGATCGCGAATATCGAAAATGATCCGTTGCCCGTCGTCCAGCCGCAAAAGGACTGCGTGATCGGGGTCGATCGCGCCGATATGGACATGTCCTGCCGGTCCGAATGGCTTCCCGGTATCCCGCTTTTCCACACCGCCCCTCCGTCAACGCGCCGGAAGTGACGCTTCCCTAAGACGCCCTGCTCAGGTGGGGCGTTGCGGCCGGCGGCCCTTGCCGGAATGTGTGGTCAGGAATTTCTGAGAGCCGTGCTTGCGGCCCGTTCGTGCGCCCTCGCCGCCAGCGGCGCCGGTGCCTGCGGGTTGCCACGACGGCACTAGATGTTTCTTTCCATTGCCGATCAGGTCGGCCCGGCCCATGGCCTTGAGCGCATCGCGCAGCAAGGGCCAGTTTTCGGCGTCGTGGTAGCGCAGGAACGCCTTGTGCAGCCGGCGCTGGCGCAGGCCCTTGGCCGAGAACACAGGCTCCGAGCCGCCCCGGCGGACCGGCCGCAACGGGTTGACGCCGCTGTAATACATGGCGGCCGACAGCGACATGGGCGATGGCAGGAAGGCCTGCACCTGGTCGGCCCGGAATCCGTTGCGCTTCAGCCAAAGCGCCAGGTTCATCATGTCTTCGTCGGTGGTTCCGGGGTGGGCGGCGATGAAGTACGGGATTAGGTACTGTTCCTTCCCCGCCTCGGCCGAGAACTTGTCGAACAATTGCTTGAACCGGTCATAGGTACCGATGCCGGGCTTCATCATCTTGGACAGCGGCCCATCCTCGGTATGCTCGGGCGCGATTTTGAGATAGCCGCCGACGTGGTGCGTGGCCAGTTCCTTGACGTAAGCTGGGCTGCGCACCGCGAGGTCATAGCGCAGGCCCGACGCGACCAGCACTTTTTTGACGCCGGGCAGTTCGCGCGCCTTGCGGTACAGGGCGATCAGGCTGTCGTGGTTGGTGTTCAGATTCTTGCAGATATCAGGATAGACGCACGACGGGCGGCGGCATACGCGCTGGATTTTGTCGTCCTTGCAGGCCAGCCGGTACATGTTGGCGGTCGGCCCGCCCAGGTCGGAAACCACGCCGGTAAAACCGTCCACCTTGTCACGGATCTGCTCGATTTCGGCCAGGATGGATTTCTCGGATCGGCTCTGGATGATGCGGCCCTCATGCTCGGTGATCGAGCAAAAGGAGCACCCGCCGAAGCAACCACGCATAATGTTCACTGAAAACCGGATCATCTCCCATGCCGGAATGCGCGCCCCGCCATAGGCCGGATGCGGCGCCCGCGCGTAGGGGAGATCGAACACGCCATCCATTTCCGCCGTGGTCAGCGGGATCGGCGGTGCGGTCAGCCAAACGTCCTTGTCCCCATGGCGTTGGATGAGCGGCCGGGCATTGCCGGGATTGGCCTCTAAGTGCAACACCCGCGACGCCTGGGCGTAGACCTCGGCATCGTCGCGCACCGTCTCGTAATCCGGCAGTCGGACCACGGTGTTTTCCATTCCGCGCCCGGTGTGCCCGGAGGCGGCTTCGTCGATGGAACTAAGGTCGATCTCGGTCCACCCTTCGGGCGCGCCGTCGACCATGAAGGCGGTGCCGCGAATGTCGTGCATGGCTCGCGGACTTTCGCCCTTGGCCGCGCGGTGGGCGATTTCGACAATGGCGCGCTCGGCGTTGCCATAGACCAGAAGGTCGGCCTTGCTGTCGGCCAGGACCGAGCGGCGGACCTTGTCGGACCAATAGTCGTAGTGCGCGATGCGGCGCAGGCTGGCTTCGATGCCACCGATGATGATCGGGACGTCCTTGAACGCCTCCCGGCATCGTTGGGAATAGACGATCACCGCCCGGTCCGGCCGCTTGTCGCCCTCATCATTGGGCGTGTAGCTGTCATTGTGCCGCAGCCGCCGGTCGGAGGTATAGCGGTTGACCATGGAATCCATGTTCCCGCCTGTCACCCCGAAGAACAGATTGGGCTTACCGAGTGCCGTGAAGGCCTCCGCGCTGCTCCAATCGGGCTGTGAGATAATGCCGACGCGGAAGCCCTGCGCCTCCCACAGGCGGCCAATGATTGCCATCCCAAAGCTGGGATGGTCCACATAGGCATCGCCGGTCACGATGATGATGTCGCAACTGTCCCAGCCGAGCGCGTCCATCTCTGCCCGCGCCATGGGCAGAAACGGCGCAGTGCCAAACCGTTTGGCCCAATAGGGTCGGTAGGAAAAGATGTTCTTGGCCGGCGGCAAGGCGGCAGGCGCGGCAACGTTCATGGACTGTCCGTTCGGGCGGAGAGAAGATTGGCCTCAGTTAAGGGGCCGCGCCGCAAAGGGCAAGCCAAATGACGGCTTTTCCGTCAGGTCGGGTGCTTCTGCGCGATCTTCGCATTGAACTCGGCCATGCGCTGGGCCAGTTCGTCTTCCTCGGATTGTGCGGCGATGTCAAATACATGGCGCACGATCTGCAACCGCGAACTGTTGTCCGCCGCCGCTTTCAGGGCGTGCATCGCCTGCTCCTTCATGGTCGTCATGCGAGCATTGAGCGCCGACATCAGGGACAGGATCTGGTCCTGCTCGACGTCCTTGCTTTGCAGGGCATCCTCAAGCTGGATCACCTGCTCCATCAGGGCGGCCATTTGCTCGGCCTCCATGCGCTGGGCGTCCATGAGATCGTTGCAGAACTGGTTGAGGGACTTGTTCTCATCCATCAACTGCTCGATACGTCCTTCGGCCAGCCGCAGAAGGTCCTTGAGTTGGGCCGTATCAGACATTCGTAGTCCTCACCAAGATCATCCGCGCCGCGCGCCCATTCCCCGCACCGATCATAACGGATTATTGCTGACACGCCAGATGGCGTGTTTGGGCAACTGTATCGCCCGACCGGCGTACGATCAGACAGGCACCCCGAAAGGAGGTCGATCATGGCCGACCCGTCTTTCCGCAATGGGCTGGACAGCTCGCCCTATCCAACAGAACCGTCCAACCTTGAGAACAAAAGAAAACCCCCGGAAGCCTAGGCTTTCCGGGGGTTTAAATGCGAAATCGCGTCGAAGGCCAGGACGTGTCCCGCATCAAGCCGCAGACGCAGGCTGCTGGATGAACGGCCACAGCAAGGACGAATGGAGCGAAGGCATCCTGCCCGAGGAACTGCGCGAGAAATACGCCTGCGCCCCCGGCGTTCCGACTGCCCCTCCCGCCATTCCCACCGTGCGCTTCCAGGCCCTGGTCCCACCGTGCGCTTCCAGGCCCTGGGCGGGCGCGTCTACACGCTGGAGGTCTGGAAGGACGGCTCCAACGGCCAGGGGCTAAATGCCCCTGACCTACGTTGAGCACTGCCTGAGCCCGGCCCAAATTATGACCGGTTGCGGGCAGACTAAGTACGGTAGTTTAGGAGATATCCCCGGGTCAAGCCATGCTGCACCCCACCCTCCCAAGGTGACGTCAAGAAATGCCGAACCGCCATAAATAGATGCTGAACGACATCAGCATATATAGGGTTCTTCTGGTACCCATCCAGATACCTATACTCACGATCTGTATTTTTCTGCTTTCTCAAAATATAAATCTGGTCGATTTTGTATTTGCTGAGGTTTACCGAATCAGTTAACTTTAACCACTCCGCAACCACAATGTACATTGCGTTAGGGTTCCTGACCTTTAGCTGCTCAGCCGCAGTCGACGCATCTTGCAGCATCGTTTTATCCAGGTAGGTCTTGCATTCAACAGCTACAGCAGGCAAGTCCCAGACATCGGCCTCTGGCGTAATCGAACCTTCACATCTCAGCGTAGAATTAACCCGAACACCAATCGCAAAGTCGTGGTCCTTCTTCTCGATGCGAGCGCAGGGCTCCCGAAGCATCTCCTCGTAGTTGCTGGGATTGAAAAATATATCCTTGAACGAATGAGATTTACCTATCAACGCTCTCGCAGAAAACTCCTGCACGATATCCTTAAACAGAAAGTACATGAACTCTTCAAGAACGCTCGAGTGCAGATTTGAGCGACTGTCGAATTGTTCTGCATAATGCTGCTGATCTAGAAAATCCTTATAATCGTTAAGAACCCTGACTCGTTCTGCAATAACGGCGTCATCAGTATCAGACGCATTGCGGAGTGGTCCTATAATTTGTTCGTTGTCGTGCCTCCACTGGTCGTAACGTTCACGAATTTCCTGTAGGAACTGCCGAGACGTCGGATCAATGTATTTCGCTCTATGGCTTTCTTTCTGCTCAAGATTTGCACCGTGTACGTACAATTCCAGCCCCCTATATTTGCTTGGTCAGATTTTCAGCCAAGGCTTTGGCCAAAAGCGGCGGAACTGCATTACCAATTTGGACGTATTGGCACAAGTGCAACTCTTCCGACCTACCTTCACGCGCTAGAAGCTTCTGGCTTACTACTGTAGGCTTTCCCTTGAACACAAATGTATCGGGAAATGTCTGGATTCTCGCACCCTCCCGAGGAGTAAAATTGCGGTGCGCAAAGGGATGAACAAAATTTGCGTAAAACGAGGCAGGCAAGGTATGCGACGGCCTATGAGGAAATAGCCTTCTGTTGTTTTGGTCGTAAACAACCTCAGCAACGTCCCCAGAATTTCTCTTTCTTGGCCGAAGATGTTCTGGAAGACTTGAGACCGGCACACCCCATCCCATTGCGGAAAACCGTTCTATTATTCTCTTTGTATGCTTCATTGCTATGTGATTATAAACCCGTTCAGAGCCTGCTCGCGTCGCTTCCTGAAATGGATTTTCAGCCTCCTTTTGGTAGTCAGCCTCTTCTGAGCCTTCGCCAGCCTTTAGCCAGTGTAAATCAGAAATAGCCTCCCAAAGAGTCGGACATTTTTTCAGTCCAGCATGCGACAAATTAGGAACATCATCATTGCCCCAGTAGTGTGTCGGCTGTGGAAAAGGGTTTATAAGAGATCTTTGAGAGGCCACAACTAGATACCTCTTCCGTATCTGCGGCACACCGTAATCAATGGCCTGAAGGACCTTCGCGTACACGTTGTAACCGAGCCCTTCAAGTTCACGGCGAATAATGTCTACTACAGGAATTCCATCATCAGTCTTGGCTTTTACAATGTTTGGAACATTTTCCATAATCATGGCTTTGGGCCGATAAATTTTCCCTAACCTAATAAAATCCTTGAACAAGGAATTACGCGGATCCTTTGGATCGCCACTTCCGACGTTGCAAATTGAATAGCCCTGGCAAGGAGGACCCCCAATGATTAAGTCGGGCGGGCTCTCACTGAACATCCGCGAGAGGTCGGAGTCTGGTATTAGGGAAATATCTCTCTGAACCACCTTTGCTTCTGGATGATTGGCCTGAAATGTTTCTGCTGCCCATGCGTCAATCTCAATGGCTCCAGAGATCTTGTATCCAGCGTGTTCAAATCCCAGGCTGAACCCGCCGGCTCCGGCGAATGCGTCAAGAACGCTGTATTGCCGACTCATCAGCTCTTGGCGGTCACAGCCGTTCGGAGACGGCGTTGCAACAATCACCGAATCGGGTACCAACCCATCCATCTTTCTCTACGCTCCTAGAACGAAGTGCCGCTAGGCCTAGGCACGGTGCCGCATTGAACCACAAGATTTGGTGATTTCGAACATTAAAGATGCTGCTCACGCCCGAGGTTTATGAAGCTGACGTGGACCCGCTTGATGGCAGCAGTCGGGTTAACCTCTGCTGCCTGCTTCAGTTCGTGTTCGCATAGTCTTAATAGCGTTAGGCCCGGTCTTGCGACCGGGCCTAACTGCTTGCAAAACAAGCTTTAACTTGGTGAGCCCGACAGGATTCGAACCTGTGACCCGCTGATTAAAAGTCAGCTGCTCTACCGACTGAGCTACGGGCTCGAAAGGGTCATCGTGGCTGTTCATGGCCAGCGGGAGGCGCACCATAAGGGCGCCTGCCCGGCCGGTCAAGGGGCTAACGTCGCCATTTTTTGGCAGACGTTCGCGGCTTTTAATTCGCGTCGGCGGCGACCTGCATCTTCACGATGGCGTCGGGATAGGCCACCTTGCCGTTCATGCGTTGGTCGCCCTTTTTGATCTGGTCGACGAACTCCATGCCTTCAACCACTTCGCCCCACACGGTGTACTGGCGGTCCAGGAACGACGACGGCTCAAACACAATGAAGAACTGGCTGTCAGCCGAGTTGAAATCCTGGGCGCGGGCCATGGAGGCGGTGCCGCGGACATGCTTGGCGTCGGAGAATTCAGCTTTGAGCTTCTTGCCCGAACCACCCATGCCGGTGCCGGTCGGGTCGCCGCCCTGGGCCATGAAGCCCTCGATCACGCGATGGAACACGGTGCCGTCATAGAACCCTTCGCGGGCCAGTTCCTTGATGCGTGCGACGTGATTGGGCGCCAGATCAGGCCGCAGCCGGATGACCACACGGCCATGCTCAAGGTCCATGTACAGGGTGTTTTCAAGGTCAAGGTCAGCGGCCGTGGACGGCGCGGTGGTGGACATGGCGATAAATGCTCCGACAAACAGAATCTTTAAGATTTTCAGCATGGTGTGCACGCGGCCTTTCACGGGGTCTCAGCATCCAGACGGTCGAGTTCGCTGAATTTTTCGGCCAGCGAAGCCTTGACTACCGGCGGCACGAAGGATTCGATGTCACCGCCCAAGCGGCCGATTTCCTTGACGAACCGCGATGAAATGAACTGGCAACGCTCCGACGCCATCAGAAAAACGGTTTCGATGCGCGGCTTCAGGCGGGCGTTCATGCCCGCCATCTGGAATTCATACTCGAAGTCCGAAACGGCCCGCAGGCCACGCACGATCACCGCCGCACCCTGCTCCTCGGCGAAGTCCATCAGCAGGCCCTCAAACGGCTTCACCTCGACCCGCGTGTGGTTGAGATTGAGGCTGGAGATGGCCTCTTGCGTCAAGGCCACACGCTGTTCCAACGTGAACAGCGGCCCCTTCCCCGCATTGATTGCAACGCCGACCACGAGGTGATCCAACATGCGCGCCGCCCGATTGATGATGTCGAGATGGCCGTTGGTAATGGGATCAAAGGTCCCCGGATAAACACCGACGCGATGCACCATCCTAAACCCCCTCGCCGGGTTGATCGGTGCTGGACGGGCCACCCGGTGCATCCAGACCCTCCTGCTGTTCGGCGGCGGACGGAACGACGGCTTCATCCTCCACCTCGGCATCCCCGTTCTCGGTATCTTCAGGCAGACGTGCGGTGGACACCACCTTTTCATCGGGCGCCGTGCGGAACAGCGTCACACCCTGGGTCTGGCGCCGCGCGATGCGGACGTCGTGGACCGGCATGCGGATGAGCTGCCCACCGTCGGAAATCAGCATGATCTGTTCGACCGCGAGGATCGGGAAGGCCGCCACCACCGGGCCGTTCTTGTCGGTGATGTCGATGTTGGCGATGCCCTGCCCGCCACGATTGGTGATGCGGTACTCGTAAGCTGACGTCCGCTTGCCGTAGCCCCGTTCGGTGACGGTAAGGATGAATTCCTCGTTCTCAGCCATGCGCTGATAGACTTCGGAACTGAGTGCCCCGGTCTCGGCCGCCTCACCGCTGGCATCCTCGTCACCTTCGACGCGGCGCGCCTGGGCCGCCATGCGCAGGTAGGCGTCGCGTTCGGCAATGTCAAAGTCCACATGGCGCAGGATCGACAGGGACATGACCTCGTCCCCCTCGCCCAGACGGATGCCGCGCACGCCGGTCGACGTCCTTCCAGCGAACACGCGGACGTCACTTACGCAGAACCGGATGCACTTGCCGCCACGGGTCGCCAGCAGAACGTCGTGCTGGTCGGTACAGGTGGCGACACCAATCAGGCGGTCCCCCTCGTCCAGCTTCATGGCGATCTTGCCGTTCGACATGACGTTGGTGAAGTCCGACAGGCGGTTGCGGCGCACGCCACCGGCCGCCGTCGCGAACATCACGTTCAGGTCGCCCCAGGTTTCCTCGTCCTCGGGCAACGGCATAACGGTGGCAATGGTCTCGTTTTCCGACAGCGGCAGCAGGTTGACCAGGGCCTTGCCCCGACTCTGCGGATTGCCCAGCGGCAAACGGTAGACCTTCATTTTGTAGACCATGCCGGCGGTCGAGAAGAACAGCATGGGCGTGTGAGTGTTGGCCACAAACAGCGACGTCACGAAATCCTCGTCCTTCGTCGCCATGCCCGACCGCCCCTTGCCGCCGCGCTTTTGGGCGCGGTAAGTCGATAGCGGCACGCGCTTGATGTAGCCGGTGTTGGTAACGGTGACGACCATGTCCTCGCGCTGGATGAGGTCTTCCATGTCGTGCTCGAACTCGACGTCGAGCAGCGCGGTGCGACGCGGGGTCGCGTATGCGGTCTTCATCTCGACCAGTTCGGCACGCATGATCTCGTACAGACGCTCGCGCGAGGCCAGGATGGCGAGGAATTCCTCGATCTGAGCGCCGATTTCGCGCAGTTCGCCGTGGATCTTGTCGCGCTCAAGGCCGGTCAAGCGATGCAGGCGCAGGTCCAGGATGGCCTTGGCCTGGGCGTCGGACAGGCGATAGCGGCCATCGATCACCCGGTAATCGGGGTCGTCGATCAGCGCGACCAGGGGCGCCACGTCCTCGGCCTCCCAGTCACGGCCCATCAAGCCTTCCTTGGCGGCCTGCGGGTCAGGCGCGTTGCGGATGAGCTTGATCACAGGGTCCAGGTTGGCCACCGCGATGGCCAATCCGACCAGCACGTGGGCGCGATCACGGGCCTTGCGCAGTTCAAAGATGGTGCGGCGGCGGATGACTTCTTCGCGGAACTGGATGAAGGCAACCAGGATGTCGCGCAGCTTCAACAGCTCCGGGCGACCGGCGTTGATCGCCAGCATATTGACGCCAAAGCTGGTTTGCAGCGGAGTGAATCGGTAAAGCTGGTTTAGCACCACCTCGCCCACCGCGTCGCGCTTGATCTCGACAACCACGCGGACGCCGTGACGGTCGGACTCGTCGCGGATGTCGGAGATCCCCTCGATGCGCTTTTCGCGCACGAGGTCGGCGATCTTCACGATCATCGACGACTTGTTGACCTGATAGGGGACCTCGGTGATGACGATGGCTTCGCGGCCGGCGCGGATTTCCTCGATTTCGCACTTGCCGCGCAGAACCACCGAGCCGCGCCCGGTGGTGTAGGCCGAGCGGATGCCCGCCCGCCCCAGGATGATGCCGCCGGTCGGGAAGTCCGGGCCGGGCACCAAGGCCAGAATGTCTTCCTCAGACACTGACGGATCGTCGATCAGGGCGCAGCAGGCGTCGAGAATTTCACCCAGGTTATGCGGCGGAATATTGGTCGCCATGCCGACTGCGATGCCACCGGCGCCGTTGACCAGCAGGTTCGGGAAGCGGGCCGGCAGGACCACAGGCTCGAACACGCTCTCGTCGTAGTTGGGACGGAAGTCGACCGTTTCCTTGTCGATGTCGTCCAACATGGAATGCGCCGGGCGGGCCATGCGGGCTTCGGTGTATCGCATGGCGGCGGCGGGGGCGCCGTCCATGGACCCGAAGTTGCCCTGGCCGTCGACCAACGGCAGGCGCATGGAGAAATCCTGCGCCAGACGCACCATGGCCTCATAGATCGAGGAGTCGCCGTGTGGGTGATATTTACCCATCACGTCACCGACGATGCGCGCCGACTTCTTATAAGGCCTGTTGTAGTCGTAGCCGCCTTCTTTCATCGCGAAAAGGATGCGGCGGTGAACGGGCTTGAGGCCGTCTCGGATATCGGGCAGTGCGCGCGACACGATCACGCTCATCGCGTAATCGAGGTAGGAACGCTTCATCTCGTCCTCGATGGACACGGGCGAGATGTCGTACTCCGGCGGCATGGGAAGCGGTATATCGGTCAAGGCTGGGCGCTCGGGTCTGGGGGTTGGGGCGTGTGGACTGCCACGGGCCGTAGAAGATTACCGACGAAGATCGGACGGCGAAACGTACGCCACGGGCGGCCTCTTATCACGATGAACAGTGAACTGCGGTGGACGCCCCAAGGATTGGACGCAGCCTGCCGCCGTACTTGGCGGCAGGCCCGCTTCGACGGCACAAAATCTAGCAAATGCGCAGGGTTTGAACAACAGCGCATTCGCCAGAAGGTGCGTTAGGGCGACTAAAACACGACCCCGGAAATCGGCTGCATCCGACGATGAGAGCTAGAACGGGATCTCGTCGTCCAGATCGGCCGGGGCCGGGTTGTCCCATCCGCCACCACCGCCACCGGAGCCTCCTTGGCCACCTCCGAAGCCGCCCGCAGCACCGCCCCCGGCGGCACCGGCACCGGCACCGCC
>JBAYSM010000071.1:0-15954 GCA_041676205.1 Rhodospirillaceae bacterium
CGTCGACTGCCCCGGCCACGCTGACTATGTGAAGAACATGATCACCGGTGCGGCGCAGATGGACGGCGCGATTCTGGTGGTGTCGGCCGCTGACGGCCCGATGCCGCAGACCCGCGAGCACATTCTCCTGGCCCGTCAGGTCGGCGTGCCGGCCCTGGTGGTGTTCATGAACAAGGTCGACCAGGTGGACGATCCGGAGCTGCTCGAGCTGGTCGAGCTGGAAATCCGCGAGCTGCTGTCGTCCTATGACTTCCCGGGCGATGACATTCCGATCATCAAGGGGTCGGCGCTGGCCGCCCTTGAGGACACCAACGTGGAGATCGGCCGCAACGCCATCCTCGAGCTGATGCAGGCGGTGGACGACTACATTCCGCAGCCCGAACGTCCGAAGGACCTGCCGTTCCTGATGCCGATCGAAGACGTGTTCTCGATCTCGGGCCGCGGCACCGTGGTGACCGGCCGCATCGAGCGCGGCATCGTCAAGGTCGGCGAGGAAGTCGAGATCGTTGGTCTGAAGGCCACCGTCAAGACCACCTGCACCGGCGTCGAGATGTTCCGCAAGCTGCTCGATCAGGGCGAAGCGGGCGACAACGTCGGCGTGCTGCTGCGCGGCACCAAGCGTGAAGACGTCGAGCGCGGCCAGGTTCTGGCCAAGCCGGGCTCGATCAATCCGCACACCGACTTCACCTGCGAGTGCTACATCCTGAACAAGGAAGAAGGTGGCCGTCACACGCCGTTCTTCTCCAACTACCGCCCGCAGTTCTACTTCCGCACCACCGACGTCACCGGCACCATCAAGCTGCCCGAGGGCACCGAAATGGTCATGCCGGGCGACAACATCTCCATGGAAGTCTCGCTGATCGCGCCGATCGCCATGGACGAAGGCCTGCGGTTCGCCATCCGTGAAGGCGGTCGTACCGTCGGCGCCGGCGTGGTGGCCAAGATCGTTAAGTAAGCCAAGAACCTCGCCTGACGAAGTTCTTTCGCTGTTGGACAAAAAAAGGGTAGGCGCCTGGGTTTCGGTGGGATATAACCCCCGCTCCCCGGGCGCCGAATGTCACCCAAACGTAAGAAACGGGTTGGTCCATAATGGAAAGCCAGAACATACGCATCCGCCTTAAGGCGTTTGATCATCGCGTGCTGGATCAGAGCACGCTGGAAATCGTGAACACCGCCAAGCGCACGGGCGCTCAGGTGCGTGGGCCGATTCCGCTGCCGACCCGCATCGAAAAGTTCACCGTCAACCGCTCGCCGCACATCGACAAGAAGTCGCGGGAGCAGTTTGAAATTCGCACCCACAAGCGGGTTCTCGATATCGTTGACCCGACTCCGCAGACCGTGGATGCGCTGATGAAGCTTGATCTCGCCGCCGGCGTCGACGTCCAGATCAAGCTCTAAAGCCGTCAACGCTACCAACACCAGACCGTCGACGCGCCCACGGGGCCATCCATCTCGGGTCAACCGAGTCGCGGATGTTGCTTTTGATGGGCGTGACAAAAACAAAGGAACGATATAATGCGCTCCGGTCTTATTGCTCAAAAAGTGGGCATGACCCGGGTGTTCACCCCCGAGGGGGAGCACATTCCGGTCACCGTGCTCAAGGTCGACAACCTCCAGGTTGTCGCCCAGCGTACCCAGGAGCAGGACGGTTATACCGCCCTGCAGTTGGGCTATGGCACGGCCAAGGTTAAGAACGTCACGAAGGCCCTGCGCGGCCACTTCGCCAAGGCGAAGGTCGAGCCGAAGCGCAAGCTGGTCGAGTTCCGTGTCAGCGACGATTGCCTTGTGGATGTGGGCGCCGAGTTCTCGGTCGACCATTTCCTCGTCGGGCAGCATGTCGATGTCACTGGCACCTCGATCGGTAAGGGTTTCGCCGGCGGCATGAAGCGGCACAACTTCCGGGGCCTCGAAGCCACGCACGGCGTGTCCGTTTCCCACCGCTCGCACGGCTCCACTGGTCAGTGCCAGGACCCCGGCAAGGTGTTTAAGGGCAAGAAGATGGCCGGTCACATGGGCACCGAGCGCGTGACCGTGCAGAATCTGGTCGTCGTGTCCACCGACGATGCCCGTGGCCTGATCATGGTCAAGGGTGCCGTCCCGGGCGCCAAGGATGGCTTCGTGCTGGTGCGCGATGCCGTGAAGCGGTCGCACCACGAGCCCCTGCCGATGCCGGCAGGTCTGCGGTCGACTGCAGCCGTTGAGGATAAGGCACCCGAGGCGAACGCCGCTTCGGAAGCTGATGCCCCGGCCACCCAGGCTGGCGCCGGTGGCGCCGAAGCCGAGAGCAAGGAATAAGCCGCCATGAAGTGTGACGTCATCACGCTCGACAACAAGGCGGCCGGCTCGATCGAGCTCGACGATACCATCTTCGGGCTCGACCCGCGCGCGGACATCCTGCAGCGCGTGGTACGCTGGCAGCTTGCCAAGCGTCAGGCCGGCACGCACAAGACCAAGGGCATCTCGGAGATCTCCGGGACGACCAAGAAGCCCTTCAAGCAGAAGGGCACCGGTCGCGCCCGTCAGGGTTCAACCCGCTCCGCGCAGTTCCGCGGCGGCGCCACCATTTTCGGGCCGGTCGTGCGTTCCCACGCTCACGACCTCCCCAAGAAGGTGCGTGCTCTGGGCCTCAAGATCGCCCTGTCGGCCAAGGCTAAGGCCGGTCAGTTGGTGGTTCTCGATGCCGCCCAGTCCGACGGCAAGACCAAGGCTCTGGCCTCTCAGCTCGAAGTGCTGGGGTGGGGCCGGGCGCTGATCATCGACGGTTCGGCTGTCGAAGCGACGTTTGCCCGCGCTGCGCGCAACATCCCCAACGTGGATGTGCTGCCGGTTCAGGGTGCCAACGTCTATGACATCCTGCGTCGTGACACGCTGGTCCTGACCAAGGCCGCGATCGAGAAGCTGGAGGAGCGCCTGAAATGAGCAAGACCTCTGTGAAGCTTTCGCGCGAGCGCATGTACGACATCATTTCGGCCCCGGTGATCACCGAAAAGGCGACCATGGGTTCGGAATTCGGGCAGGTGACCTTCAAGGTGCCGCTGACCGCCACGAAGCCGGAAATCAAGGCTGCCGTGGAAGGCATCTTCGGCGTCCAGGTGACTGCGGTGAACACCCTGCGCCAGAAGGGCAAGGTGAAGCGTTTCCGCGGGATCATCGGCCGCCGCTCGGACACCAAGAAGGCGATCGTGACCCTGGCCGAAGGCCAGTCGATCGACGTGACGACGGGAATCTGACGCCATGGCTCTGAAATCATACAACCCGATGACTCCGGGCCAGCGCAATCTGGTTCTGGTCGACCGTTCGGACCTGTGGAAAGGCAAGCCGGTCAAGCAGTTGACCGAAGGCCTGACCAAGTCCGGTGGCCGTAACAACACTGGCCGCATCACCGTTTGGTGGCGTGGTGGCGGCGCCAAGCGCCGTTACCGCCTGGTGGACTTCAAGCGCAACGGCAAGATGGGCGTCACCGCCACTGTCGAACGCCTTGAGTACGACCCCAACCGTACCGCCTTCATCGCCTTGATCAAGTACGAAGACGGCGATGTCGCTTACATCCTGGCGCCGCAGCGCCTGAAGGTGGGCGATCAGGTGGTGGCCGATGCACGGGCCGATATTAAGCCCGGCAACGCCATGGCGCTGAAGAACATGCCGGTCGGCACTATCGTCCACAACGTTGAGCTTAAGGCTGGCAAGGGTGGCCAGATGGCCCGTTCGGCCGGCTGCTACGCTCAGTTGATCGGTAAGGACGCCGGGTATGCCCAGCTCCGTCTGTCGTCCGGCGAACTGCGCCTCGTGCGCGGTGAGTGCATGGCTACGGTTGGCGCGGTGTCCAATCCGGACAACCAGAACGTCAAGCTCGGCAAGGCTGGCCGCTCCCGCTGGAAGGGTCGTCGCCCGCACGTTCGCGGCGTCGTGATGAACCCGATCGACCACCCGCATGGTGGTGGTGAAGGCCGGACCTCTGGTGGTCGCCATCCGGTGACCCCGTGGGGCAAGCCGACCAAGGGCAAGCGCACCCGCAGCAACAAGAAGACCGACGGCTTGATCATGCGGTCGCGTCATCTGGCGAAGAAGAAGTAAGGGGAACGGCCGTGGCTCGCAGTGTTTGGAAAGGCCCGTTCGTCGACGGTCACCTCCTCAAGAAGGCTGAGGTGACCCGCTCGTCAGGCCGCAACGAGGTCATCAAGACCTGGTCTCGCCGATCGACCATTTTGCCGCAGTTCGTCGGTCTGACGTTCGGCGTCTACAACGGGCAGAAGTTTGTCCCCGTCCTGGTGACCGAAAATATGATCGGTCACAAGTTCGGTGAGTTCTCGCCCACCCGCACCTATTACGGCCACGCCGCCGATAAGAAGGCGAAAAGGAAATAAGCGATGGGTAAGACTGCTGCTCCGCGGCGGCTGCCGGATAATGAGGCGCGCGCCTTTGCCGCCAATCTCCGTACCAGCCCCCGCAAGCTGAACCTGGTCGCCGCCTCTATCCGGGGAATGGCTGCCGAGAAGGCGTTGGCCGAGTTGACCTTCAACATCCGTCGCATCTCCAATGATGTGCGCAAGGTGCTGCAGTCGGCGATCGCCAATGCGGAAAACAACCATCAGCTCGACGTTGACCGGCTCTATGTGGCCGAGGCCTACGTCGGGAAGTCGATGGTGATGAAGCGCTGGCGCCCGCGCGCCCGTGGTCGGGTCGGCAAGATCGAAAAGCCGTTCAGCAACCTGACGATCGTGGTGCGTGAGCGCGAGGAGACTGCATAATGGGTCAGAAAGTCTGTCCGATCGGCTTGCGCCTCGGCATCAACCGCACCTGGGATAGCCGTTGGTACGCCGACAGGGAATACTCGGCGCTCCTGCACGAGGACCTGCGCCTGCGCAAGTACCTCAAGAAGCGTCTGAGCCAGGCGGGCCTCTCGAAGGTCATCATCGAGCGCCCGGCCAAGAAGGCCCGCATCACCATCCACACCGCCCGTCCGGGCGTGGTCATCGGCAAGAAAGGCCAGGACATCGAAGTCCTGCGCAAGGAACTGTCGAAGATGACCGGGTCGGAGGTGCATCTCAACATCGTCGAGATCCGCAAGCCGGAACTCGATGCCCAGCTGGTTGCCGAGAACATCGCCAGCCAGCTTGAGCGCCGTGTCGCCTTCCGTCGCGCCATGAAGCGCGCCGTGCAGTCGGCCATGCGTCTGGGCGCCCAGGGCATCCGCATCAACTGCGGCGGCCGTCTGGGTGGAGCTGAGATCGCGCGCACCGAGTGGTACCGCGAAGGGCGCGTGCCGCTGCACACGCTTCGCGCCGACGTGGACTACGGTGAAGCCACCGCCAAGACCACGTATGGCACTTGCGGTGTCAAGGTGTGGGTCTTCAAGGGCGAAATCCTCGAGCACGACCCGATGGCTCAGGACAAGCGCGCCCAGGAGCAGGTCGGCAGCCGCTAAGGCGGCCGCTAGGACCGACGAAAGGACGTAGGAATGCTTTCGCCGAAACGTACGAAGTTCCGCAAGGCGCACAAAGGCCGTATCCACGGCAACGCCAAGGGCGGGTTTGCGCTCAACTTCGGTCAGTATGGCCTGAAGGCTCTCGAACCGGAGCGCATCACCGCGCGCCAGATCGAAGCCGCCCGCCGTACCATGACCCGTCACATGAAGCGCCAGGGCCGCGTGTGGATCCGCATCTTCCCGGATGTGCCGGTCTCCCGTAAGCCCGCTGAAGTGCGCATGGGGTCCGGCAAGGGCACGCCCGAATACTGGGTTGCCAAGATTAAGCCGGGTCGCATGCTGTTTGAGATCGACGGCGTGCCCGAGCCCATCGCCCGCCGCGCCTTCGAACTGGCCGCTGCCAAGCTGCCGATCAAGACCAAGTTCGTGGCCCGCCTGGCTGGGGAGGTTTGAGAATGAGCAAAGCCGCAGATCTCCGCGCCAAGTCGGTTGATCAGCTCAAGGAGAGCGTGATCGAGCTCAAAAAGGAACAGTTCAATCTGCGTTTCCAGCGCGCCTCCGGGCAGCTGGAAAACACCGCCCGGGTCGGTCAGATCCGGAAGGAACTCGCGCGGATCAAAACTGTGCTTCACGAACGCGCCAAGGCGCAGTAGTATCCGCGCCCTTCGCGTCGAGGAGAGACGAGAATGCCCAAGCGTATCCTTCAGGGCGTAGTAGTGAGCGATAAGGGCGACAAGACCATCGTGGTCAAAGTCGAACGTCGCTTCATGCACCCGCTCTACAAGAAGTTCATCCGGCGTTCCAAGAAGTACGCCGCGCATGACGAAACCAACGTGAGCAAGATCGGCGATATCGTGCGTATTCGCGAGTGCCGTCCGATCAGCAAGCGCAAGAACTGGGAATTGGTCACGGAAGAGGCGTAAGCCTCGACCTGACACCGCTTCCTGATTCCTTAGATATTTAAGGATTTGTTGCCATGATTCAGATGCAAACCAACCTGGACGTCGCTGACAACAGCGGCGCGCGTCGGGTGCAGTGCATCAAGGTTCTGGGCGGGTCTAAGCGTAAGACTGCCGGCGTCGGTGACATTATCGTCGTGTCCATCAAGGAGGCGATCCCGCGGGGTCGCGTCAAGAAGGGCGACGTTCACCGGGCTGTCATCGTACGGACCGCCTTCCCTGTGCGCCGCCCCGACGGGTCCATCATCCGCTTCGACCGCAATGCGGCGGTGCTGATCAACAAGCAGGGTGAACCGGTCGGAACCCGTATCTTCGGTCCGGTCGTCCGTGAGCTGCGTGCGAAGCGCTTCATGAAGATCATTTCGCTCGCGCCGGAGGTGCTGTGATGCAGAAGATCCGCAAAGGTGACACGGTTGTCGTGCTCACCGGAAAGGATAAGGGCCGGAAGGGCGAAGTCCTGAAAGCCCTGCCGCAGGAGAACCGCGTTATCGTCCAGGGCATCAACATGGTGAAGCGCCACACGCGCGCCACCGCGATGACCCAGGGTGGGATTATCGAAAAGGAAGCATCGCTGGACGTGTCCAACGTTGCCCACATCGACCCCAAGGACGATAAGCCGACCCGCGTCGGCTTCAAGGTTCTCGAGGATGGCCGTAAGGTGCGAGTCGCCAAGCGGTCCGGCGAGATCCTGGATAAGTGAGGACGGAGACGATGGCTGCACGGCTTCGTGAACAGTACGACACCACCATCCGCAAGGCTCTCCAGGAAAAGTTTGGCTACGCCAACATCATGGAAGTGCCGCGGATCGAAAAGATCGTCATCAACATGGGTGTTGGTGAGGCTGCCCAAGACAAGAAGAAGATCGAGGGCGCCGTTACCGACCTGACGGCGATCGCCGGTCAGAAGCCGGTCGTGACCCGCGCCAAGAAGTCGATTGCCGGCTTCAAGCTGCGTGAGGACATGGTGGTTGGCACCAAGGTGACGCTTCGCCGCGAGCGCATGTACGAGTTTCTGGATCGTCTGGTCACCATCGCGCTGCCGCGCGTGCGTGACTTCCGGGGCTTGAACGGCAAGGCTTTCGACGGCTCGGGCAACTACAACATGGGCCTTAAGGAACAGATCGTGTTCCCTGAGATCAACTATGACCAGGTGGATAAGGTCCGCGGTATGGACATCACCATCTGCACGACGGCGAAGTCGGACGACGAGGCGCGCGCGCTCCTCGAAGCGTTCCAGTTCCCGTTCGTGAAGTCCTAAGGCGCATGGGAGAGCATAGAGATGGCTAAGACCAGCGCCGTCGAGCGCAATAAGAAGCGGGCTCGCTTGATTAAGCAGTATGCGAACCGTCGGGCCGCCATGAAGGCGGTCATCAAGGACCAGAGCACCTCCCCGGAGGATCGTTTTCAGGCTGTCCTGAAGCTGGCTCAAATGCCGCGGAACTCTTCGCGCATCCGTTACCGTAACCGTTGCGAGGTCACTGGCCGTCCGCGCGGTGTGTACCGGAAGTTCAAGCTGGGGCGCATCATGCTGCGCGATCTGGCTTCGCGGGGACAGATCCCCGGCATGGTCAAGTCGAGCTGGTAAGGGAGAGCGGACAATGACCATGACCGATCCCTTGGGTGACATGATCACCCGGATCCGTAACGGCCAGCAGGCCCGTAAGCAGACCGTTGTGTCGCCGGCGTCCAGCCTGCGCGCCAACCTGCTTGAGGTGCTGGTGCGTGAAGGCTACATTCGGGGCTACGAACGCTACAACGTGCGTGCGGGCATCGATGAGTTTCGCATTGAGCTGAAGTACCACGAGGGTACCCCGGTGATTAAGGAGATCTCGCGTGTCTCCCGTCCCGGTCGTCGTGTGTATTCCAAGATCAAGGACCTGCCGAAAGTCTACAATGGCCTGGGTATCTCGATCCTCTCCACGCCCCGTGGCGTGATGAGCGATCATGAAGCTCGTCAGGCCAATGTTGGCGGCGAGGTTCTCTGCAAGGTGTTCTAAGAGGGGACCTGACGATGTCGCGAATTGGCAAATATCCCGTCGAGGTGCCCCAGGGCGTGACCGTGTCGTTTGAGGGCGCGGTTCTGGTGGCCAAGGGCAAGCTCGGCGAAATGAAGTTCGAGCTGTCGCCCGACCTGGTCGACACCAAGCTTGAGGACGGCAAGGTCTCTGTTCAGCCGAAGAACGAGTCCAAGCTCGCCCGCATGATGTGGGGCACTACGCGCGCCCGCATTCAAAACCTCGTCAAGGGCGTGTCCGAAGGGTTCGTAAAGACCCTCGACATTACCGGCGTGGGCTACCGTGCAACGGTTCAGGGCAATTCCCTGCAGCTCAACCTCGGTTTCTCGCATGACGTGCTGTATCTGATTCCGAATGGCATCACCATCAAGACCCCGCAGCCGACCCAGATCGAGATTTCTGGGACGGACAAGCAGTTGGTCGGCCAGGTGGCCTCGGAGATTCGTTCGTACCGGCCGCCGGAGCCCTACAAGGGCAAGGGTGTGCGTTATGCCGGTGAGCAGATTCTCCGCAAGGAAGGCAAGAAGAAGTAAGGGCAACGGACATGGCGAAGTCAGGCAAGGAACTGTTCGAGCGCCGCGCCCGTCGCGTGCGCTTCCAGATCAAGAAGAAGGCCACCGGGCGTCCGCGCCTGTCGGTCTTCCGATCCTCCCGGCATATTTATGCCCAGGTCATCGACGACTCCACCGGCCGCACCGTGGCCTCGGCGTCGACCCTGGACAAAGATCTGCGTGGGAAGCTGAAGACCGGCGCGGATTCTGCGGCGGCGGTCGAGGTTGGCAAGCTGGTGGCCGAACGGGCCACCGCAGCGGGCATCAAGGATGTCGTGTTCGACCGTGGTGGTTACATCTACCACGGCAGGGTCAAGGCCCTGGCGGACGCGGCGCGTGAAGGCGGACTCTCGTTCTAAGGGATAAAGAGGTATGGCACGTACTCCCAACCCAGGCTCTCGCGATCGCGGCGGCGACCGTCGCAATGAACGCGAGCGCGACGACGAGTTCGTTGATAAGCTCGTCCACATCAACCGCGTGGCCAAGGTGGTCAAGGGTGGTCGGCGTTTCGCCTTCGCTGCTCTGGTGGTCGTCGGTGACGGCAAGGGCCGCGTCGGCTTCGGCACCGGCAAGGCGCGTGAGGTCCCTGAGGCCATCCGCAAGGCGACCGAACAGGCCAAGCGTGGTCTGGTCCGGGTGCCGTTGCGCGAAGGCCGCACCCTGCACCATGACGTGAAGGGTCACTTCGGCGCTGGTCGTGTGCTTCTGCGCACGGCTCCGGCCGGTACCGGTATCATTGCCGGCGGCCCGATGCGCGCGGTGTTCGAAACCATGGGCGTGCAGGACGTGGTGGCCAAGTGCACTGGCACCACCAACCCGTACAACATGGTCAAGGCGACTTTCGACGCGCTGGAAAGCATCATGTCTCCGCGCATGGTTGCGGCCCGCCGCAACAAGAAGGTCGGTGACATCGTGTCGCGCCGCGAATCGTCCATGGGCGCCGTTGGGGGTGCCGTCGCTGGCGACGCCGCCGATGCGTCGGCTGACTAAGGAGGACAAGGGTCATGGCAAAGACTGAAAGCCGGCTCAAGGTCACCCAGGTCGGCAGCCCGATCAGCCGCAAGGACGATCAGCGCGCCACCCTGGTGGGGCTTGGCCTCAACAAGATGCACCGTTCGCGCGAGCTGGAGGATACTCCTTCTGTGCGCGGCATGATCGCCAAGGTCCAGCACCTGGTGAAGGTCGAACAGGCCTGAGGCCTGCCGCGAGCGGTCCCGAAGGCGACTTCGGGGCCGGTTGCGGTGCAAGACAACGGGACGTTGCTGAAATGAAACTTAACGAACTGCGCGACAATCCGGGCGCGACGAAGCAGCGTATGCGCGTCGGCCGTGGCATAGGGTCGGGCAAGGGCAAGACCGCCGGTCGCGGCGTGAAGGGTCAGAAGTCCCGCACGGGCGTGTCCATCAACGGCTTCGAGGGCGGCCAGATGGCCATCTACCGTCGCCTGCCCAAGCGCGGCTTCAACAACATTTTCCGCAAGGATTATGTGGCCGTGAACCTCGGTCGCCTGCAGGCTGCCGTGGATGCTGGCAAGCTCGATGCCAGCAAGACCGTCAACGCCGAGGCGCTGGTTGCGTCGGGTGTGGTCCGCCGGGCCAAGGACGGCATCCGTCTGCTGGGCACTGGCGAGTTGACCAGCAAGCTGGTCATCGAAGTCGCCGGCGCGTCCAAGAACGCCGTCGCGGCCGTTGAAAAGGCCGGTGGCTCGATTACCGTTCTCCAGCCCAAGGTTGCCGACGAAAGCGCCGAAGGCTGAATGGACCATGGGGTGGCTGCCGCACGGCAGGTGCCCCCAGGCCTTACTGGACGGTAGGGCTGGAAGTATGGGCGGGGAGCGACGGGGGCGTGTGCCATTGGCAGGCGACCCCGCGATGCTCCCCGCATCACTCTGAGGAATTCGGAGCACCGCATGGCATCCGCCGCCGAGCAGCTTGCTGCCAATATGAACCTCGGCGTCTTCGCCAGGGCGACCGAGCTTAAGAAGCGCATTTGGTTCACCCTGGGCGCCCTGATCGTCTATCGCTTGGGCACCTACATCCCGCTGCCGGGCATCGACCCCGGAGTGCTGCAGGACGTGTTCTCGCAGCAGGCTCAGGGTATCCTGGGCATGTTCGACATGTTCGCCGGCGGTGCGCTGTCGCGCATGACGATCTTTGCGCTCAACATCATGCCGTACATCTCGGCCTCCATCATCATGCAGCTCATGACGGCGGTGTCGCCGTCAATGGAAGCGCTGAAGAAGGAAGGCGAGAGCGGCCGCAAGAAGATCAACCAGTACACCCGCTATCTGACCGTTCTGATTGCCACCATGCAGGCCTATGGCATCGCTGTCGGGCTTGAGGGGATGAGCAGCGCGAGTGGTCCGGCGGTATCCGATCCCGGCTGGTTCTTCCGTTTTGTCACGGTCATCACGCTGGTCGGCGGCACCTTGTTCCTGATGTGGCTGGGTGAGCAGATCACCGCGCGCGGCGTTGGCAACGGCATCTCGCTGATCATCTTCGCGGGCATCGTGGCCGAGTTGCCGTCGGCATTGGCGGGCACGCTTGAGCTTGGCCGTACCGGCGCCCTGTCGCCGCTGGTCATCATCGGCGTGCTGCTGCTTGCCATCGGCGTGATCACCTTCATTGTGTTCATCGAGCGGTCGCAGCGGCGAATCTTGGTGCAGTATCCGAAGCGCCAGAAAGGCAACCGCGTCTATGGTGGGGAAAGCACCCATCTGCCGCTGAAGCTCAACACGGCTGGCGTCATTCCGCCGATCTTTGCGAGTTCGCTGCTGTTGCTGCCGGTGACGGTGGCCAGCATGTCGGCCCAGGGCGGCCCGGAATGGCTGACCACGGTGACTGCGGTTCTCGGGCACGGTCAGCCGCTGTACATCCTGCTGTACGCCGGCATGATCATCTTCTTCGCCTTCTTCTATACGGCGGTGGTATTCAATCCGCACGATACGGCCGAAAACCTGAAGAAGTACGGCGGGTTCATTCCCGGCATTCGTCCCGGTAAAAACACGGCCGAGTATCTGGATTACGTCCTGACCCGGTTGACCACGGTTGGTGCTGCTTATCTGGTGTTCATTTCGGTTCTGCCGGAAATCCTGATCAGCCGATTGGCCGTGCCCTTCTACTTCGGCGGCACGAGCTTGCTGATTGTGGTTACGGTTACTCTTGATACCGTTGCGCAGATCCAGTCCCACCTGCTGGCCCATCAATACGAAGGGCTCATCAAGAAATCCAAGCTTAGGGGGAAACGTAGCTGATGAAGGGCAAGCGTCTGATCTTCATGGGCCCGCCTGGCGGCGGTAAAGGTACTCAGGCTCAGCGTCTCCAGGACGAGTACGGCATTGTTCAGCTCTCCACCGGAGACATGCTGCGCGCCGCCGTGACCTCGGGGTCGGAGATCGGCCTCAAGGCCAAGGCGGTCATGGAGGCCGGCAAGCTGGTGTCTGACGACATCGTCATCGGCATCATCGATGATCGGCTGGATCAGGCGGACTGCGCCAACGGCTTCATCCTCGATGGCTTCCCGCGCACGGTTGCGCAGGCCGAAGCCCTGGACGGTCTTCTGGCGACCAAGGGGCTGGCCCTGGATGCGGTTTTGGAACTGCGGGTCCCCGATTCGTTGCTCGTGGATCGCATTACGGGCCGATTCACCTGCGCCAAGTGCGGTGCGGGCTACCACGACAGCTTCAAGAAGCCGAAGGTCGAAGGGGTCTGCGACTCCTGCGGCGGGACGGACTTCAAGCGTCGGGCCGATGACAACGCCGAGACGGTCACAAGCCGACTTGAGGCGTATCACGCCCAGACCGCTCCCCTGCTGCCTTACTACGAGACTCAGGGGCTACTGACGGTCGTCGATGGCACGCTGCCGATCGACGAAGTAACCAGACAGCTTGAGGCTGCGCTGGAGCGATGAACAGCGGTTGACTCGGATGGTGTTCTGCCTATAATCGCGCACCTTCCGAGTCCCCCCTGTGGACGGACCCATTTCAAGCGACATTGAGTCGTTGTGTTCTTTGAGGAGTACGGGCTTTGGCGCGTATCGCTGGCGTTAACATTCCGACCAACAAGCGCGTTCCCATCGCGCTGACCTACATCTACGGCATCGGCGCCAAGACCGCGCGTGACATCTGCACCAAGGTCGGCATCAGCGATCAGGTTCGCGTGAACCAGCTGTCTGACGACGAAGTGCTGCGCCTGCGCGAGCTGATCGACCGCGAGTACCGTGTCGAAGGTGATCTTCGCCGTGAAGTGGCGATGAACATCAAGCGTCTGATGGACCTGGGCTGCTATCGCGGTCTGCGCCATCGTCGTGGCCTGCCTGTGCGTGGTCAGCGGACTCACACCAATGCGCGCACGCGCAAGGGTCCGGCCAAGCCCATCGCCGGTAAGAAGAAGTAATTCAGCTAAGAAAGGCAGGTTTCGGCAATGGCCAAGGCAGCTGCTGCGCGTCCCCGTCGGCGCGAACGCAAGAATATCACGTCGGGTATCGCCCACGTGAACGCGAGCTTCAACAACACCCTGATCACCATCACCGATGTCCAGGGCAACGCCATTTCCTGGTCTTCGGCCGGGGCTCAGGGCTTCAAGGGTTCGCGTAAGTCGACCCCGTACGCTGCCCAGGTGGCGGCCGAGGACGCGGGCCGCAAGGCTGCGGAACACGGCATGAAGACCCTGGAAGTCGAGGTTTCCGGTCCGGGTTCGGGGCGTGAATCCGCGCTGCGCGCGCTTCAGACTGCGGGCTTTACGATCACGACCATCCGCGACGTGACGCCGATCCCGCACAATGGTTGCCGTCCGCGCAAGCGGCGCCGGGTCTGAGGCCCAGCCGTAAGCCAATCCGCCGCCGCCCCGGACACGCCGTCCGGGGATCGGCGGTTTTGGCGTGGTGCCGACCTGCTTCTTGAGAGCGGGGCCGGCGCGCGCCACCGAGCGGACAGACCCCGGTGGATCTCGTGCAATAGTGCATGATCCCTGGACCGCTTGACTCCGAGTGAAGAGGGCACGCCCGTGATTCAGAAGAACTGGCAGGAACTGATCAAACCGTCCAAGCTGAACATCGAGCCGGGCGACGACGCGCGCCGCGTGGCGACGGTGGTCGCCGAGCCGCTCGAGCGTGGCTTTGGCATGACGCTGGGCAACGCGCTTCGTCGCGTGCTGCTGTCTTCGCTCCAGGGCGCGGCCGTGACCGCCATCCACATTGATGGCGTGCTGCACGAGTTCTCGTCCGTTGCCGGTGTGCGTGAGGATGTCACCGACATTATCCTCAACATCAAGACCCTGGCTCTACGCATGCATGGCGAAGGCCCCAAGCGCATGACGCTGAAGGCCACCGGCCCCGGCGCAGTCACCGCCGCGCAGATTGAGACCGGCCACGACATCGACGTGCTGAACCCCGATCTGGTGATCTGTCACCTCGACCAGGGTGCTACGCTGTCGATGGAACTGACCGTCAATACCGGCAAGGGCTACGTCGCCGCCGCGGCCAACCGTCCCGAGGATGCTCCGATCGGCCTCATTCCGGTCGACAGTATTTTCTCGCCGGTGCGCCGCGTGTCGTACAAGGTCGAGAACGCCCGCGTGGGCCAGACCACCGACTATGACAAGCTGAACATGGCGCTGGAAACCGACGGTTCGGTCACTCCCGAGGACGCCGTGGCCCTGGCTGCTCGTATCCTTCAGGACCAGCTCCAGCTGTTCATCAACTTCGAGGAGCCGCAGGCTGCCTTTGAGGAAAAGCGCGAAGATGAGCTGCCGTTCAACAAGAACCTGCTGCGCAAGGTAGACGAACTGGAACTGTCCGTCCGGTCCGCGAACTGCCTGAAGAACGACAACATCATCTATATCGGCGATCTGGTTCAGAAGTCCGAAGCCGAGATGCTGCGGACCCCGAACTTCGGCCGTAAGTCGCTCAACGAGATCAAGGAAGTCCTCGCTCAGATGGGTCTGCACCTGGGCATGGAAATCCCCAATTGGCCGCCCGAGAATATCGAGGAACTGGCCAAGAAGCTCGAAGAGCCTTACTAGGCTGATCGTTTAGCGATGGGGCGCGCGCGGGTTTCGGGCCCACTGCGCGCCCGTCGTGGCAAACACCATCAGGCCAGTCCGGCCATTCTCCACCGTACAGAGCCTTCTGGCGGTGTGAGGTCACAATCGGCCCCGTGCGCGGGGCCAGGATCGAGAGGAGAACGCAATGCGTCACGGTATGAGCGGCCGCAAGCTGAATCGCACCTCCAGCCATCGTAAGGCGATGTTCGCCAACATGGCTGCGGCCCTGCTTCAGCACGAGCAGATCAAGACCACCCTGCCCAAGGCGAAGGACCTGCGTCCGGTTGCTGAAAAGCTGCTGACGCTCGGCAAGCGCGGCGATCTGCACGCCCGCCGTCAGGCTGCGTCGATGCTGCGCAATGACGCCGTCGTCAAGAAGCTGTTCTCGGTCCTGGCCGAGCGTTACAAGGATCGTCAGGGCGGCTACACCCGCGTCCTGAAGGCCGGCTTCCGCTACGGCGACGCCGCTCCGATGGCCGTCATTGAACTGGTCGATCGCGACCCGGCCGCCAAGGGCGCCGACGACAAGGCCCGTCACGAAGCCGAACTGGCTGCCGCTGACGAAGAGTAAGCATCCGCCCCGTGCGCGATGTGGTGAAAGGCAGCCCTGGTGGCTGCCTTTCGCTTTTGCGCAAGGGTTCCTACATTTATCGCCGGGCGGTAATTGTTAAAGAAAGAAAAAGGGGGCCTGGGGCATGGCCCCAGCGCGTTCCGGGCAGCGCCCGTCCGTGACAGCGGACCAAGAAAGCCTAGTCATAGAGCGGCTGTTGTATTCGGGAGGACAAACGTGGTGGGTCATAAGGGTGGGCTGGTCGCGGCGGGGCTGATGGTCGCCGCACTGATGATGCCGGGAGCGGCCTTGGCAGTTGACGTGCGGGTTCCGCAGTCGCAGGGCGAGGTGCGGCTGTCGTTTGCCCCCGTGGTCAAGAAGGCTGCCCCCGCCGTCGTCAACATCTACACCAGC
>JBAYSM010000072.1:0-15888 GCA_041676205.1 Rhodospirillaceae bacterium
CAAGAAATGCCGCGCGGTCCCCGGCATCAACCGCGTGGGCGAAACCAGCCAGCACGGCGGCCGGCACGTCCGCGTCGGCAGCCTCCGCGCCCGGCGCGGCATCCAGCCAAAGCAGCGCGGCCCCCACCAAACACAACTTAAACAAGAACCCAAACAAGGCGTATCCCCAACCTGCTTTCCACCAGCGGTAATAGCAGAAGCGACACTCTTTTAGAAAGAACCCATGAGGTCACGACGTAGACAAAATCTTTTGTCCGTTCCCATGTGACTTTCGGCTAACCGGCATTCCGACACCTCCCTCTTTGCGTCATTGATCTTCCCTGCGCTGCCTTTGCGCGCAAACACTGTTCCGACGTAAGATGTAAGGAGAGATGAGATGAACGAGCTTCAGCGGCCTCCCGCGACACCTACTCCCGTGGACGCCCATGTCGGGATGCGCCTGCGCATCCGGCGGGTCCTTCTCGGGCTTCGGCAGGAGCAACTCGGCGCCGCGATCGGGGTCTGTTTCCAGCAGATCCAAAAATATGAACGCGGTCAAAATCGGGTGCCCGTGTCGCGGCTGTTCGATCTGGCCCAAGCGCTGGATGTGCCAGTGGAATACTTTTTCCGCGACATCGCCCCCGATGCCCTTCAGGGCCGAACAGCGCCGCTTCCCATCTTTGAGCGCGACGCGGCGGCCCGCGACGAGACCGAGGCGATGGTCAATGCCTATTGGCACCTGCCCGACGACACCTTCCGGCGCAGCGTGCTCGACCTGATGGGCGCGCTGGGTGCGCAGCGCTAAAGGGGGACGGTGCCATGTACAACACTCGGATTCTCGACCTTCTGGAGCGCCTTGACGCCGCCACCGATACAGCCTGCCTGACGTCCACCCTGATCCAGGCGCTAAAGGAGTGGGGACTGCCGCACATTGCCTACTGCAATCTGTCGGAGTTCCAAAAAACCGGCGACCTTGGGGCGCTCCAAAAGATCATGACATTCCCGACCGACTGGACCGAGTACTACCAGTCACGCCGATACGAGGCGATCGACCCGGTATTCCACGCCGCCCGCTTCAGGCGTCGACCGTTTCGCTGGCGGGACCTGACGACGCCACGCGGCGAGTTCACACCCCGCCAGCGCGGCATGATTGCCGAGGCTGCCGCCGTCGGCATGGCGCACGGCCTGACCTTTCCACTGTTCGGGCCGGATGGGGAGCACGCCATTGTCTCGGTAGCCTCATTGGACCCCTTGGAAAAGTGCCCGGTACGGCCCTCTGCCCTGGCCGCCGTTGTTACGCATTTCCACATGGTCCACCAGGAACTGACTGAACACGGCATCGACGCCAAACCAGCCTCGATCAGCCTGTTCCCGCGCGAACGCGAAGTGCTTTTGTGGTGTGCGCGCGGCAAAACATCATGGGAAATCGGCCGCATCCTTCATCTGGCCGAGGGCACAGTGGACCATTATGTTGCCGACGCCATGGCCAAGCTCGATGCCCCCACCAGGGTAGCCGCGGTGCTCAAGGCGACGCGCCATGGCCTCATAACACCCTGACGGGTGAAATGATCTTCTTCCGCCTGCCAGTAGATCAAGCCCGGCCCTAGGGCCGGGCTGCCCAACCCGCTGAACCGGCGCAGATTTGCCGCCGGTTCAGCGTGGTAAAGGGTGCTTCCATGATCGACTGCTTTAGCTGGGCAGACGCCCATGCGTTCGGCGATGCCTTGGCCGAGCATTATCGTCTGCGCCACCGGGTCTTCGTGCAGGACCTGAACTGGCGCGACATGACGACCGTGAACGGCATGGAATGGGATCGCTACGACCGGCCCGATAGCTGGTATCTGGTGGCCCGCGACACGTCCGGTGCCATGGTCGGCACGCTCCGGCTGCTGCCGACGACCGGCGCCTACATGATCAAGGACCTTTGGCCCGAGCGGATCGACGGCGGCCCCCCATCCAGCCCGACCGTGTGGGAGGGCAGCCGCTTCTGCACCGCTCCCGGCCTGCCGGTGCGGCAAAGCCAGCACGTCGCAAGCCTGATTTTGGCCGGCGCGGTTGCGTTCGGCGCGCGGTTCGGAATTGAGACCATCCTGGCCGTGACCACACCATCCGTGGTGCGCGGCGTGTTCGACCGCAGCGGCCTTCGCTCCCACCCCGCCGGCCCGACGTGGCAGGTCGAGGGGCAGACCGTGATGGTCAATGCCACGCGCACCCGGCCCGAGGACTACGCCGTCATCAAAGCTCGTTTGAACCTTCCGGCCGACCCGCTGGTGTTCAGCGCCCCGGCGGCCCGCGTCATCGCCGCTTGATATGGACAATTCCCGCGACATGCGCCTGCGCACCTTGTGCCGGATGCTGCGCCACGCGCAGGACGAGGCACAGGACCTCGACCTCGACGATCTGATTCAGCGCCTCGAACAGGTCTTGGACATAGCCTTGGCCACCCTCCCCGAAGACACACCACGGAGACTGCAATGACCGCCCTGACCACGTCCACCGCCGATACATCCGCCCTGACCCAGCGCGGCCTGACCGTTTTGGACGGCCGCACCGACTGTTTCGACGCCGCCCGCGAGGCGCTCGACCGCGACGGTGCGGTCATACTCACCCATATGGCCGACCCCGCCACGCTGGCCGAGATCGATGCAGACCTCGCCCCGTTCATGGCCGCCACGCCGCCCGGCGCCGGGGCCTTTTTCGGCCGCCGGACAGTGCGCTTCGGTGGCGTGATCGTGAAGTCGCGGGCAAGCCACGCGTTGTGCCTGAACGACACCGTGGTCAAGCTCGTCGAGTCCCTGCTGTTGCCCGCCTGCGAAGCCATCCAGATCAACCTGACGCAGGCCATCTCCATCTGCCCCGGCGAGCCGGAACAGGTTCTACACGCCGATGATGAACTGTGGCGCACCCCGCGCGACGGCACCGAGTACATGGTCAACGCCATGTGGGCGTTGGATGATTTCACCGAGGAAAACGGCGGCACCCGCGTCGTTCCCGGCTCGCACCGGGGGCCGCTCGACCGCATGCCAGACCCCGCCAGCGTGGTCAACGCGGTGATGCCGCGCGGTTCGGTCGTGCTATGGCGCGGCACCACCATTCACGGCGGCGGGGCCAACCGGTCGTCCGCGCCGCGCCGGGGCATCGTAATGAGCTACTGCCTGGGCTGGTTGCGCCAGTCGGAGAACCAGTACCTGACCGCGCCGCCCTCGATCGCCCGCACCTTCGCTCCACGCCTCCAGGATCTGCTGGGATATCGCGTGCACGTGCCCAACCTGGGCCATGTGGAAGGCCAGGATCCAGCCGTGATGTTGCAGGATGGCGACCTGTCCGCCCCCCGCCCGTTCCAAGATTTCCTGCCCGAATGGGCACAGGAGCAGGTTCGCCAGTACTATGCCGCGCAAGGTCAGGCGGCCGAGTGATCCACTACGGGGAGCCGGCTCATCCCGGCTCCTTTCTCGCATCCGGCGGAGTGCTGATGAACTGGCGATGCGCGCCGTGCAATGCCAGGGCAGTCAGCCGTCCAGACGCATAGGCGCCCGTGTCGATGCCAATGCGGTTGGGCCGCACCTGCGGCTCGGCGGATACGGTGTGTCCATGAACCACCACCCGCCCGCCGAAGGTATCCTTCGAGGCCAAGAAGGGCTGGCGGATCCACAGCAGCGTTTCGGCGCTCTGCTGATGCAGAGGAACCCCCGGCTCAACTCCGGCATGAACGAACAGGTATCCCCCACTGGCATGGACCAGATCCAGGCCGTCGAGAAAGCGTTTGTGAGAGGGCGGCAACAGGGCGTTCATGGCAGCGGCCAGCTCGGAACGCCGCATTGCCACTATGGCCTCCTCGGGCACGCCATAGCTCTGCAATGTCTCCCGCCCCCCGTTAACCAGCCACATCATTCCTTCGGCGGGCTTTTCAAGGAAGGCGAGCAGGAAATGTTCATGGTTGCCGCGCAGGCACACCCGCTCGAACCCGGCCGGAGGCGGCCGGCACAGCATGTCGATGACACCCCGACTGTCCGGGCCACGGTCGATGTAATCGCCCAGGAACACCAGACGGCGGCGCACCTCCTTGGGCAGCCCGGCCGCGTGAGCGGCAATCAGGTCAAGCAGGACGGCCAGCAGATCGCTGCGGCCATGGATGTCGCCTATGGCGTATAGGCATACGCCCGGCTCAGGTTCAGGCATAGGCGGTTGAACCAGCCTGGAACGCACGTGGGTCTCCTCTTGGGCAGAATGCCCGACTCCGTTTCTCAACAAAAAAATACTCGAAAGTCCCTTGACCGGGGCAATCCCCGACCTACGTTGAGGGTGACCAGACTCCCCCTGAAATTGGTCGACCCTCTTGACGGCGGCAGATTCCCCCAATCTGTCGCCGTCATACCGTCCGGCCCGTACCGGCGCGATATGCGGCACCCCTCATACTGAGGGCGGTTGCCCGAACGACCTAGCACTTCCGCAAAAAATAACGACGCCCCCCTCCCAAAGGCAGGGGGCGCCGTCATTGATCGGTACTGGCTCAGGTTGAGCAGCCGACTATTGGGTGGCGCGGCGCGGTATGGCGTATCAGTTCGGGCGGCTACTGCCGTGGGAACTGCTGCCATGCCCTTCAGCCCCGTCACCTCCGCCTCCGCCTCCGCCACCCCCGCCGAAGCGCGACGGGATATTGGCGTGGGCGTTGGCAAAGGCTTCCAGGTCCTTCACCGAAACCCTCCAGTCACGCCCCACCTTGATGGCGCGCAGCTTATCGTGGCGGATCCAGTCTCCCACCGTGCGGGGGGTGACCTTCATACGGTCCGCCACTTCCTGAACCGTCAGCAGTGGCTCTCGAAACATTCCACTTTCTCCGGCGACGCACTAAACCTGCGTAGGACCGTTTGAGTAACGCCCCACACCCGCTTCAAGGTCCAAACTCGACAAGAGCTTTTCGGGCCAGTTTTGGGCGTGGTGACGCGCGACTCCCACCCTGAACGTTCGTTGTAAGTGGGCCGTTGCACCTTCGTTTAAAGGCAACCGGAAAGACGGAAAAGGCTTCGAAAGGCGTAGACCGCCTTAAGGCAACGTCTTCAGCACGTCGGCCACCGTCGTAAACACTTGGTCGATGTGCGCGTCCTCTATAATCAATGGCGGCGACAGGGCAATGGTATCGCCGGTCGTGCGGACCAACAGCCCCCGCTGATAGCATTCCAAGAACGCCGCGAAGGCTCGCTGCCCCACCCCTTCTGCCCTGGGCGCCAGTTCGATGGCGGCAACCATGCCCATGGCCCGGATATCGATCACGTGAGGCAGGCCGCGCAGGGCATGGGCGGCATCCTGCCAGCGTGCCGACATCGCGGCGGCGCGCTCGAACAATCCATCCCCGGCGTAAACATCCAGCGCCGCCAGCCCGGCCGCGCAGGCCAGGGGATGACCCGAATAGGTGTAACCGTGGAACAACTCGATCAGATGCTCCGGCCCCTGCATGAAGGCCTCGTGCACGGTATCGCGCACCACCACGGCGCCCATCGGCACGGCGCCGTTGGTCAGCCCCTTGGCGACCGTGACGAGATCCGGCACAACGCCAAAGGCATCCATGGCAAACGGAGCGCCCAGACGGCCGAAGCCGGTGATGACCTCGTCAAAGATCAGCAGGATGCCGTGACGGTCACAAATGGCGCGCAGGCGCTCCAGGTATCCCTTGGGCGGCAGCAGAACCCCGGTCGATCCGGCCACCGGCTCGACGATCACGGCGGCGATCGTATCGGCCCCGTGCAGGGCCACCAGCCGTTCCAGGTCATCGGCCAGTTCCGCCCCATGCTCGGGCTGGCCCCGGCTGAAGGCGTTGACGTCGGGCATATGGGTATGGCGCAGATGGTCCACGCCGGGAAGCTGGGCGCCGAAGGCCCGCCGGTTGGCGACCATCCCGCCGACCGAAATGCCGCCGAACCCCACGCCATGATACCCACGTTCGCGCCCGATCAAACGGGTCCGCCCGCCGTCACCGCGCGCCTTATGGTAAGCTAGGGCGATTTTCAGCGCCGTATCGACGCTTTCTGAGCCTGAGTTGGTGAAGAACACATGGTCCAGCCCCTCGGGCATCAGGCGGGCCAGCCGGGCCGCAAGCTCAAAGGCTGCGGGGTGCCCCATCTGGAACGGCGGCGCATAGTCCATGCGGGCGGCCTGCTCCTGGATGGCTTGGGTGATCGGCGCCCTGCCGTGGCCCGCGTTGACGCACCACAGCCCGGCCGCTCCGTCCAGGATCCTCTGCCCATCCGCGCTGGTGTAGTGCATCCCCTCGGCCGCCACCAGAAGGCGCGGAGCCTTCTTGAACTGACGGTTTGCCGTGAACGGCATCCACAGAGAACCAAGATCATTGATGGTTGGAGACGTTGGTACAGTCATGGGCTGTTCCGGTCGTTTAGGGGGAAGTTCTAAAATGGTGCGCCTGTCTCCGGCTGGGATCAAGGACGCCCATTGAAACATCTGTGACTTTTCTGGCGGAGTCGAAAACAGCCACACCCGACCTCAAAATGTAAATATTGCGTAGCCTTGAGGCGTAGTCAATCACCACTAAAGATGCCTTCTCAAAAGTGGTTATACCTTTGAAGTCTTGAGATACCGCCCAGTCGGGTATGTAATGCCTCCACCAGACGGGATAGTATCCCCATGGCACTAGAGACTACCCTAACGAATTACAGGCGTAGTAAGGTCAAACGGCACCCAGAGTTCCGGGAGCCACTATGAAAGGCGCAAGCCAATGACGGTTTATATTTTTCGACGCATTGTTGGTGAAGAGCAGCAGGGCTGGGGCGTGTACCGCGTGAACCAGAACGGCCAGCAAACCTTGGTCGAGCAGTTCGAAAACGCCCCACAAGCCAAGCGCCACGCCGACGAAATTCGCCGCATGGTGGCCGCCAATTAAATTGATTTACGAATTGGTCGCGGGTCCTCCCTCCGCGATCCTGACACTGGCGGGGCCGACAGGGGCCTCCCACCGCGACGGCCCCGCCAGTGTCCTTTTCCTTGCCCTTCCTTGACTGCATCGGCCCGCTTGCCTACAACGGCCCATGTCCACGTCCAATCGCATCATTGCTTTTCACAAGCCGTTCGACGTCCTCAGCCAGTTCACGGCCGAGGAAGACGGGCAGCGGACGCTTGCCGAGTTTGGACTGCCCGCCGGGGTGTATCCAGTCGGCCGCCTGGACCGCGACAGCGAAGGCCTGTTGCTGCTGTCCAATGACGGGCCTTTTATAAAACGCGTGCTGGAACCGCGGCACGGCCATCCCCGGACCTATCTTGCCCAGGTGGAACGCGTGCCCGACGCCGACGCGCTGGCCGCCCTGCGCGCCGGAGTGGACATCCGCATCGGCGGCAAGGTACACCGCACCCTGCCCTGCACAGCAGAGTTGTTCGACGGCGAGCCGGACCTGCCACCCCGCGATCCGCCAATCCGCTATCGCGCCGCTATCCCAACGGCTTGGCTGCGCCTCGTCTTGACCGAGGGCAAGAACCGGCAGGTCCGCCGCATGACCGCCGCCGTCGGCTTCCCGACCCTGCGGCTGGTCCGCGTGTCCATCGGCCATCTGGAGCTTGGCGACCTGCCGCCCGGCGGCTGGCGGGACGTTACGCGCAAGGATGTCATGGGATGAGCCTTCTGGCTTGGGTGGCCGGCGGCGCCGTCCTGGCGGCGGCTCTGTTCGTGGCCGCCATCACCATCGGGTTCCGGGCACCACGCGTGCGTGAAACGGGCAGTCCCGCCGACCTCGACCTGCGCGCCGAGGTGCTGTCCATCCCCACCGTTCGCAGCAGGCGCCTGTTCGCATGGTTCATCCCGGCCGTCGGCACAGCCCCCGCCCCGGCGGTGGTCATCCTGCACGGCTGGGGCGCCAATGCGGAAATGATGCTGCCGTTCGCCCCTGGCCTGCACGATGCAGGCTTTGCCGTCCTGCTGGTCGATACCCGCAACCACGGACGCAGCGACGGCGACGGCGTTGTCTCCTCCATGCCCAAGTTCGCCGAGGACCTGTCTCACGCCGTGGACGCCTTGCGCGCCCGCCCCGATGTGGATGCCGCGCGCATTGCCGTCGTCGGCCACTCAGTGGGAGCGGCGGCGGCGTTGCTGTGCGCGTCACGGCGCAACGACATCGCCGCCTGTGTCAGTCTATCCGCCTTCGCCCACCCGGAGAACGTCATGCGCCGGATCATGGCGCGCGGGCATATCCCCTATGTTCCCATCGGCTGGCTGGTCAACCGCGTGGTCGAGATCGCCATCGGCCACCGCTTTGCCGAGATTGCCCCCATAGTCACCATCAGCCGGGTGCGCTGCCCGGTGCTGCTGGGCCACGGGACGGCAGACGTGTCGGTTCCGGTGGCCGATGCGCGAACTCTGCTGGCCTGCGCCGATGCCTCAACATGCCGCTTGGTCGAACTGCCCGGCGTGGACCATGGCGCCAACGGCACCATGGACCGCGTGACCGGGCCGGTGGTCGCGTTTCTGAGCGACGTGGTTCAGAAACGCCCGGCCTGATAATCCCGCACCGCCTGCTTGATTTCCTCCTGCGTGTTCATCACGAAGGGGCCGTACCACGCGATCGGCTCGTTGAGCGGGCGTGCGGCGGCAATCAGGACCCGCGTGCCGGGGGCGCCGCCAACCAACGCCACCGCGTCGCCATCGCCGAGCACGACCAGGGTTCCGGCCGGATAGCCCTCCCCGTCCACTCCCACCACGCCGTCCGCCACATAAGCGAACGCCGTATTCCCCATCGGTACGGGAACCTCCGCCCCCTCCCCCTGGCCGACGTGCACATCGAGCAACAGAGGGTCGGCAGCAATGCCTCCCGCCGCGCCGCGCACGCCGTTGAACTGCCCGGCGATCACCCGCACCCGCCCGCCGCCCGGCAAGGCAGCCTCGGGGATGTCGGCGGCGTCGAGGTTCTGGTATCCCGGCGCGGACATTTTCAGGTCGCGCGGCAGATTGACCCACAGTTGCAGGCCGCGCAGCAGGCCGTCCTCCTGCTCGGGCATTTCGGAGTGCACGATGCCGCGCCCGGCGGTCATCCACTGCACACCACCCGGCCCGATGACGCCGCCGTGGCCCTTGTTGTCGCCGTGGCGCATCCGGCCGTCAAACATGATAGTCACGGTTTCCATGCCCCGGTGCGGGTGGTCGGGGAAGCCACCGACATAGTCCGCGCCCTTTTCAGACCCGAACTCGTCGAGCATCAGGAACGGGTCGAGAATGCCAGCCTCAGTCCCATGCCCCAATACGCGGGTCAACCGGACACCCGCGCCATCGGACGTCGCACGGCCGCGCGCGGTGGACACAACTGTTCGCAAGGTGCTCATGGTCGTTTCTCCTCAGAGCGTCTACGCACCAAGATGGCTGTTTCCTCATCTGGCCGCAATCCACGCAACAGGAACAGGATTGTTTCCACACAAAGAAAAACCCGGTCCCTCGCAGAGACCGGGTTCACCTTCCGCACAATAGCTCTAGGCCTTCCGCCGGTCGCCTATTCCTGCGAATACCACGACGCTGAAGGCCAGCGCCGCCATTGCCAGCGCCGGGGCAAAGCCCATGCCCAACAGAATGGTCCAATCGACCGCCCCGCTCACGCGGGCGTGCGACCCAAAGGTCAGTCCCGGCAACAGGATCACCACCAGCCCCCACACCGCGACGCCAACGACCACGGGCAGGCGCGCTTGCCGTCCGAACGTCCCGGCGCGCACCGACCGGCGCAAGGCCAGGATGCCGACCACGGCGAGCACTACGGCCGCGCCGATCAGGGCCCACAGGACCCCGACCCCGACCATTTCCTGAAACATGACGAATACGGCAATGATATCAAACGTCTTCATGACCTACCCTCCCTCTCAACCGTGGCCGCGCAGCATGGCGAGATAGGCGGGCTTGAGGGCCTGCTCCTCGATCGTCCACGACACCCACAGTTCCTTGAGCGGGTCGATGAACGGGAAGGACGGCGTCAGGTTGCCGTCGTAGTCAAACTCGATCAGCATGGCCCGTCCGTAGCCCGACACCATCGGGCACGACGTATAGCCGTTGAACGCCCCCGGCAACGCCTTGCCCTGGATGAGCGCGGCGAGGTTTTCGGCCACCACCGGCACCTGCCATTTGACGCTGGCAGCGGTCTTGCCGCGCGGCACCCCGGCGACGTCGCCGACGCCGAACACATTGCCAAAGCGACGATGTTGCAGCGTGGTCTTGTCCACTTCCATCCACCCATCGGCGGCCAGCGGGCCGTCCTGCCACGGCAGCGCACTGTTCAGCACCGCGTCAGGCGCACGCATCGGCGGCACCAGATGCAGCAGATCCCAGCCCACCTCCTTGGTGCCTTCGGGAGTAGCGAAGGTGGCGATCTTGCGGCCCGGATCAATGGCGGTCAGGGTGTGCTTGTAGCTGAACGCGACCTTGCGCTCGGTGAACAACTGCTCGACCTTGGTATGCACCGGCGGCACTGAGAACAGATTGGTGAACGGTGTATAATAATGCAGGTTCACGGCGTCGCGGCGGCCTCGCAGGAGCGCGCGGTCCTCTGCAAGAAACGTGAACTTCAGCGGCGCCCCGGCGCACTTCATCTCGGTCTGCGGGCGCAGGAACACACCGTCGCCGCCCGTGGTGACGAAGCGGTCCATCAACTCGAACGACACCCGCGCGGCATCCGGCCCAGCGTAGATCGACGTGATGCCGTGCTGTCCGATCAGCGACCGCTCCATGCCCTCGATTCGCTCGTAGTCGAGAATGAGGCCGGTCGCCACCACCAGATAATCATAGGGCACCGAACGCCCGCCAGTGGTGGTCACGGTATTGGTTTCCGGGGAGATCTCGGCCACCGCCTCCTTGATCCACTCAACGCCGTCGGGCATGTAGGCGGCATTGTCCACCTGCACCCGCTCGGGCGACCAGATGCCTGCCGCGACCAGCGTGAAGCCGGGCTGGAACCAATGGGTGGACTTGGGATCGATCACAATGATCGACGCCCCATCAAGACGCCGCCGCAACTGCGATGCCATGGCCACGCCCGCCGCACCGGCACCGGCCACGACGATCCGCGCATTCGTTTTCACCGGCGCCGCCTGGGCACCATGAGCCAGCGACACACCCGTCAGGGCGGCAGCGGCAGCCGACAGCTTCAAAAAAGCACGCCGGTCCAAACTGTTCTTAATCATCAGGAAGCTCTCATCCCAGTTCCCAGAATTGAGGCTTCCTCCCCGTTGTTGCGGTATTCCTAATATGCATACTGGAGTTTTTCTATAGGAAATAAGTCCCAAAATGAAAGAACCCCCAGACCTTTAGGGTCTGAGGGTTCATGGTGCCCGGGGGCGGACTCGAACCACCGACACCGGCATTTTCAATGCCGTGCTCTACCAACTGAGCTACCCGGGCGGGGCGTTAGTGCGCGTTGGGAGGCCGCTTATAGGAGATATTTTTGGGGCTGTCCAGCCCCTGTTGCACAATTTTTTGCAGCCCTCTACTCATCCCGCCCGTCACGCTCGGCGGCACGGAGTTCGGCCTCAAGGAGATCAGGGTCGGGAACTTCGTTGGTCGGCAGGCGATAGGCGCCGCCAAGCCAGCGGTGCAGGTCCTCATCAGCACAACGGCGCGAGCAGAACGGGCGGTAGCGCGGAGCGACCGGAGCGCCGCACATGGTACAGCTTGCCTTGGAAACCCTTACCGAGTCGGGTCGTTTGGCGGGCGTGTCGTCGTGGTCTGTCATCGTCCGGTTCCGTTGGTGACGTCGATTCCCTCTGCCCCCGCCCGTTCCATTACCTCCAGGGAGTGGCCGAGGATGCGTTCCGCTTCCGCCACCGCAGGCGCCAGCGGACCGCGCAAGACCGCGGCCACGGCAGGCGCCACGGACAGGCGCGGCTGGCTGCCGGGCGTGGTGCGGGCATGATCCACGGCACGGCGCAAAGCCTCCAGCGCCACGGCGGTCGGAGTCGGCGGGGCCAGTGCCGTCGGCCCAAGCAGCAGATCGGCCAGCGGCGGCCGCACCCGATCGCGTCGCACCTCGACCAAACCCAGCCCCGAAACCCCGATCACTTGGGGGCGTGCCGGGTCAGTCGCAAGCGCCTTGGCGAGCGAATCGGCCAGGGCGCGCTTGGCGGCCATGGCGCCGCGCGGCGGGGCGGCAAAATCGATTACGATAGCCCCGGCCAGGGCGCGCAGGCGCATCTGGCGGGCAATCTCGGTGATGGCGGCGGCGTTCACGGCATCTTCGCCACGCCGGCCGCTGTCCACGTCGATGGCAGTCACGGCGGCGGTCGTCTCGATGGTCAGCGCGCCCCCGCCGTGCAAGGGCACACGCCGCGCCAGGGCCAAGTCGATGGCCTCGGGGACGCTTTCCTCGGCCAGCAGGCCCGCTCCGCACACCCGCACCACCTCGGCCAGATCGGGCCGGGCGCGGCGGGCGTCGTCGGCCAGCGCAGCCCCGGCGCATAGCACCTTGTCCACCGTGCGGCCGTCCAGGGCAGCGGCAAGCGGCGGCTGGCCGGGGCGCAGGCGGCAGGGCGGTTTCAGAATGCGGCGGGCGCGCTCGATGTCGGCCCAGGCGGTACGGCCTTCGGCCAGGGCGGCGTCCAGCACCGATTCGGGAACCTCAAAGGCCGCCGTGCGCAGGACCACGCCCTCGCCCTCGCGCACCGCGCCCTCGCCCCACGCCTGAAGGCGTTTGCGCTCGGCCTTGTGGGTCAGGCGCGACGACAGGCTGACCCCGGCGCGCAAGGGCGTGTACACCAGCACGGTGCCGCCCAACGATACCGCCCCGGTGACTTTCGGCCCCTTGCCGGGCCGCTTGGCCTGGGCGATTTCCACCAGCACTGCAGACCCTTCGGGGGGCAGGCCGCCGGGCATGTCCTCGGCGGGCAGGAACGCGTCGGGGCCGCTGCCCAGGTCGATGAACGCAGCAGCGGTGCCAGGGACGCGCGCCTTCAGGCGGCCCAGCCACAGGTCGCCAGGCATCGGCAGGTGATCGGGGAAAAGGTGAACCTCCCACACCACGCCATCGGCCAGCAGCGCGACGCGGGTCAGGCCGGGCGATCGGTCCATCAAAACAGTATCAGGCCGCATGGGCAGTTATCCCCGGCGCAGGCCGAGACCGCGCATCAGTTTGTCCGTCTCGTGCAGAGGCAATCCGACAACGTTGGAGTAAGACCCGCAGATTTGGCGGACGTAGGCTGCCGCGAGTCCCTGGATGGCGTAGCCGCCCGCCTTGCCGTGCCATTCACCGCTGGCGATGTACTCGTCAACCTGCTGGGACGACAGCCGGGCAAAAATTACGGCCGTCTCGACACACCGCGTGACCGCGCGGCCATCGGGCGTCATCAGGCACACGCCGCCGTACACCCGATGCCGCCGCCCGCCCAGCAGGTCCAGGCAGCGGCGCACGGTGGCCTCGTCCTCGGCCTTGGGCAGGATGCGGCGGCCGACGCCGACTACCGTATCGGCGGCCAGAATGAACGCACCGTCATGGCGGTGCGCCACGGCACGGGCCTTTTCCTCCGCCAGGCGCAGGGCGTGGGGGCGTGGGAGTTCGGTCTTGCCGGGGGTTTCGTCCACGTCGGCCGGGTCCACGGCATCGGGAACCACGCCGATCTGCGACAACAAATGGAGGCGGCGCGGAGACGCCGAAGCCAGCACCAGACGCCCAAGAAGAACCGGAAGCGTTTCGGAGGGAGAGCCTGCCATCAACCCGGCTACTTGAACCGGAACGTGATGCGGCCTTTGGTCAGGTCATACGGCGTCATTTCGACCGTGACCTTGTCGCCAGCCAGAACGCGGATGCGGTTCTTGCGCATCTTGCCCGAGGTATGGGCAAGAATGTTGTGTCCGTTGTCCAGCGTCACGCGGAACATGGCGTTGGGCAGCAATTCCGTGACCACGCCCGGAAATTCGATCATGTCTTCCTTGGCCATTACCGCTCCGCAGGGCCTAAGACTGAGGAAACAAAGGATGAATGAATGTTGCCTACGACCAAGAACGTCAAGAACTTTCTCAAACGGGCAGCTTGCGTCACACGCGCGGCATCCGCGTGACCGGGAACCGTTCCTGGATTTTACGCATGAGTTCATCGCGCACGCCGCGGTAGGCCTCCAGCCGGACCTCGCGGCTGCCTTCGACCAGCGATGGGTCGAACGTGTTCCAGAACTCCACCTCGCACGCCACCGTGCGGGTCATTTCGACGGCCTTGTGCTGGGCCTCGGGAGACAGCGAGACAACCACGTCAAAACTGTCGTCTTCCAAATCCTCGAACACCTTGGGGCGGTGCCTGGTCAGGTCGATGCCGATTTCGTCCATCACCTGGATGGCGAAGCCATCCATCTCTCCGCCTCGCCGCGCGCCCACTGAATCGACAAAAATGCGAGTCCCGTGCAGGCGCCGCAGGATGCCCGCCGCCATGGGAGAACGGATGGCATTCATGGTACAGGCAAACAGCACGGCGGAGGGCAATCCGTCCATCCTGCTCAGCCCCTGATGTGCAGAACGCAGACCAGCGTGAACAGGCGGCGGGCGGTATCGCCGTCGGTTTCAATACCCTTTTCCAGCAGGCGCTCACGCAGCATTTCGGCGCCTTCGTTGTGAAGGCCCCGTCGGCCCATGTCGATGCTCTCTATGGCACTGGGCGAGGCCGTGCGAATTGCGCTGAAATAGCTTTCGCACACCATGAAGTATTCCTTCACGATGTTGCGGAAGCCCTTCAACGACAGGAACGCCGCGCACAACGGCATATCAGCCTGGTCATGGACATCGACGCACAGCTTGTCGCCGTCGATGGATAGATGCAGCGTGTACGGGCCTGTGACCGACCCATCGAGCACATGGAAATGGTTTTCCTCCAGAAGGTCGTAGATGGCGACCTTGCGTTCGTGCTCGACTTCCGGGCGGCGGCGGACAAAGGTTTTCTCGTCCAAACGGACGTCGATAATGACCTCTTTTTTCGACCCCTGCCCCATCCTGCGGTTCCCGCCTAAAGGTTCAGGCGCAGGGCGACACTCAGGCCGTGCGCCTGAAGGCCCTCTGCCTCGGCCAGCGTGACCGCCGCCGGACCGATGGCGCGCAGGGCCTCGGGCGTGCAGCCCAGCAGTGACGTGCGCTTCATGAAGTCCAGCACCCCCAACCCCGACGAGAACCGCGCCGAGCGCGCCGTCGGCAGCACGTGATTCGGCCCGCCGACATAGTCGCCCACCGCCTCGGGGGTATACCGTCCGAGGAAAATGGCCCCCGCATTGCGGATGCCGTCGGCCAGCGCCATCGGGTCATCGACCGCCAGTTCCAGGTGTTCGGGCGCGATGCGGTCGGTCAGGGCGACGGCCTCGTCCATGGACCGGACGACGATCACCGCGCCATGGTCGTTCCAGCTTTTGCGGGCGATTTCGGCGCGCGGCAGGGTCAGAAGGCGCCGCTCGACCGCCTGCTTGACGGCCTCGGCAAAGGCCGCGTCGTCGGTGATCAGGATGGATTGCGCGGCGGTGTCGTGCTCGGCCTGGCTGAGCAGGTCGGCGGCGATCCAGTCGGGATCGTTGGCCCCATCGGCCACCACCAGAATCTCGGACGGCCCAGCGATCATGTCGATGCCGACGGTGCCGAACACCTGCCGCTTGGCCGCCGCCACAAAGGCATTGCCGGGGCCGACGATCTTGTCCACCGGGGCGATGGTCTGCGTCCCATAGGCCAGCGCGCCGACCGCCTGGGCGCCGCCGATGCGGTAGATCTCATCCACCCCGGCCTCGCGCGCCGCCGCCAGAACCAGCGGGTTAAGCACCCCACCGGGGCTGGGCACGACCATGACAAGGCGCTCGACGCCCGCCACCTTGGCCGGAAGGGCGTTCATCAGAACGGACGACGGATAGGCCGCCGTGCCGCCGGGCACATACAGCCCCGCCGCGCCGACCGGCGTCCAGCGGCCACCCAACGTGACCCCGGCA
>JBAYSM010000073.1:0-15886 GCA_041676205.1 Rhodospirillaceae bacterium
GACGCCAAGCCTTCCTTGCGAACGCGCAGGATTTCCAGCGTGTCGAGTTCGCCCGCGTCGAGGGCCGCGATCTCTTTGTGCAGGACGTCGTAAAGCTCTGTCATCACTTCGGCCATGGGGCCGTAAAACGCATCCTTGGCGGCGGCCGAACGCGGGCCGAACACGACCAGCGGCGCGGCGGCAGCGGCCGGCGCCGGGCGGCGTTCGGGGCGCCCGGCTGCGGCGGGTGCAGCGGCGGCGGGCGCACGCATCGGGCGGCCGGCCGGGGCGGCGGGCGCCACAGAGGCCGAGGCGGCCGGGCGGTTGCGCATCATCCGGCCGGCCAGAACTGGGCCCTCGCTCGGAGCGTCACCGCTGGCGGCACCGGCCTGCGGGCGGACGCGGCGGGTTTCAGGGGCGCGGCTGCTCATTGGGAAGCCTCCTGGGCTTGCAACATGGCCTGCATGACGTTGGCGGCGATGCCGATACCGCCCTTGGCGGCGGTGGCCTTGGCATATTCGTCGACCAGCATGGACTTCCAGGCGTCTTCGCCGGCACCGCCGCCGAACAGGGCGTCGGTCTTCACGCTGGAGAACATGTGATTGAACATCTGCGACAGAAAGAAGGACTCAAAATCCTGCGCGGCCTCGCGGACCTGATCGGGCGTGCGGGATGCGCCTTTGCCGGCGGCGGCCATCTGGCGGCCCTGGTCGAGACGCGAGGCGGCAAGATTTTCCCGTGCCGTGGAGAACATGGAAGCGGTGGCGTCCATCATCACATCACCTCGATTTCGGCCTGCAACGCTCCGGCCGCCTTGATGGCCTGGAGGATGCTGATCATGTCGCGCGGGCCGATGCCCAGGGCATTCAGGCCGTTCACCAGTTCCTGAAGGTTCACGCCGCCATCAACCACGGTCAGGCGCTTTTCGGCGTCTTCGTCGATCTCGATCTCGGTGCGCGGCACCACCACCGTCTCGCCGGCCTCGGCAAACGGGCCGGGTTGGGAGACCTGCGGGGTTTCGGTCACGCGGATGGTCAGGTTGCCCTGGGCGATGGCGACGCGGGACACGCGGACGTTCTCGCCGATGACGATGATGCCGGTCTGCTCGTCGATGACCACGCGGGCTTGCTGGTCGGGTTCGACGCGAAGCTGTTCGATGTCGGTCAGCAGGCCGACCATGTTGGCCCGGTACTGCTCCGGCACGCGCAGGGTCACGGTCCCGGCGTCGCGGGTGTTGGACGCCGCCGTGCCGAGGAACGCATTGATCGCCTGCGAAATGCGCTGCGCGGTCGTGAAGTCGGGGTTGCGCAGGGAGATGGACAGTTCGGACATGCCGTTCATCTCGAAGGCGATTTCACGCTCGATGATGGCGCCGCTGGGGATGCGGCCCGAGGTGGGGACGCCCTTTTGCACGCTGGCCGCCTGACCTTGGGCGAAGAAGCCGCCGACCTGGACCTGCCCTTGCGCGACGGCATAGACCTCGCCGTCCGCGCCGACCAGCGGAGTAACCATCAAGGTGCCACCGAGCAGGCTGTCGGCATCGCCAAGCGCCGAAACGCTGATGTCCATGCGGGCGCCCTGACGGCCGAATGGCGGCAACTGGGCGGTGACCATCACGGCGGCAACGTTCTTGGCCTTGAGCTGGCCGCCACGGGTGTTGACACCCAGGCGTTCCAACATGCCCATCAGGCTTTCCTTGGTGAAGGCCATGCTGTCGATGTCGTCGCCGGTCCCCTGAAGGCCGACCACCAGGCCGTAACCGATCAGAAGGTTGTCGCGCACGCCTTCAAAGTCGGCGATGTCCTTGATGCGCGAGGCGGCCGAGGCGGGACCGGCCACCGACGCCAGCAGCACGACCACGGCGGCGGCCGATAGCACCGCGCCGGCAAAGCGCCGCGGGCCGGTCAGGCAGACATCCAGGAGAGTGCGGAAACGGGTCATGGCGGTCCTCTTGCGAGCCGTATTCTTTTCGGACGGGGTTCGTCCGGCTCCCTCTATGCGAACGGCGTGCCAGTTCTGGAAGTTCCGGTAAACCGCAGGTTTTCTCACGTTTCTTCGCCCTCATCGCGGTGCCGTGACGGGGCGGGCGGCACATTCGGCCCCACGGCCCGGCAAAACTTGCCGCACCCCCATACGGATTTCCCCTTTAACCGTTCCTCCGAAGGCCTTAGATTCAGTGGCATCGGTCTCACAATCAGGAAGTGCCGGGTATCCAATGAAGATTTCCGGTTTGGGCTCCTCTGGGTCCTCCTCGACCAAGCGCACCGAAAAGCCGAAGAGCGCGGTCGGGGTTTTCGCGACACATCTTAAAGGAGCGGTCGGCGCAAGCGACAGCGTGGACAGTGCCGACGGCGTCGATGATCTCGATGCGGCGGGCATTGACGGGCCACCGGCGCTGTCCGGCCTGGAAAGTCTGCTGACCATTCAGGCCGTGGACCCCGAAACCGGACGCGGACGCAATCGGCAACGCATGATCCGCCATGCCGAAGACCTTCTCGACCGCTTGGAGGAGGTGCGGCGCGGGCTGCTGCTCGGCACGATTCCCAAAGCCCGCCTGACCGAACTCGCCCAGATGGCGCGAAGCAAGCGCGAGGCGGGTCTCGACCCCAACCTTTCTGCGATCCTTGATGAGATTGAGCTGCGCGCAGAGGTCGAACTGGCCAAGCTGATGCGCCGCCCCTAAGGATATGTGGCGGTAAGGCGCGGTTTTCGCGGCTTGTCGCCAAGCGCGCGAATTCTTTGTCTTTTTTACGCTTATCCGGGTTAAACGGCGCTTGCGATATGACGGTCTGTTCCCTATAGTCCGCACCCGGATTGGGAAGGCTGCAAATCAAGAAGGCCCATGACCGTAACATTGCCCCCGGACTATCGCCCCACCGACGACGAGCCGTTCATGAATGAGCGGCAGCGCGAGTATTTCCGCCAGAAGCTGCTGAAGTGGCGGGCGGAACTCATTCGCGAGTCCGAGGAAACCCTTGAACACCTTCAGGAAGGCGGCCTTCAGGAGCCGGACCTGGCCGATCGTGCGTCGGCCGAGATGGACCGGACCCTGGAATTGCGCACCCGTGATCGTGCCCGCAAGCTGATCGCCAAGATCGACGCCGCCCTGGAGCGGATCGAGAACAGCGTTTACGGCTACTGCGAGGAAACCGGGGAGCCGATTGGCTTGCGTCGTCTGGAAGCGCGGCCCATCGCCACCCTGTCTGTCGAGGCGCAGGAGCGTCACGAACGCATGGAGCGAACCCACCGCACGGACTGACGAGCCGCGGTCTTTGTCCGTGAATTCCACGGGATCACGGCTGTCGCCATGGACTTGAGCGGCAGGTCTGAGGTATCCTCATGCTTCGGAATTCGAAGTCAGTGGGGATGCGGAGAGCATGACCGCAAAGCCTACCAAGCCCGCAAAATCCGGCAAGGCCTCCCCGTCCTCCAAGACGGGGAAGCGGCCCCCTGCATCGCCGACCGTGGCCGCCGATGCCGAACGGACCTTCTTTCGGGTTCGAACCTATGTCGCGGCTCCGTCGCGGGTTCAGGACACGCTGGGCGCGCCCACCGATGCCGCCGACGGAGCCGGGCGAGGGACCAATGACCCAGGCTTGCTCAGTCGCTGGTTCGGCGGCGGCAAAGCCTCCCGGCGCCAGACCCGGCGCCGTACTCCCTTGCCGCCTCCCGAGGAGGTGGTCGAGACCAAGCCGTCGGCACCCGAAACCGTCACCGTCATGATCATCGAACCCGAACCGGAAGGTCCCGGATCGGATGATGCTGTCGATTCTTACCGCTCGGCCTCCGGTCTGACGGTGGACGACACCAAAAGGAAGCTCACCGCTTAGGGCGGGCTTACCGGGCCGACGCGTCACCGTCGTCGGCAAACATCTCGATCTGCCACCGCATTTCGGCTTCGCTTATGGCGTGGCTGCCGTCTTTCTTCGGTTTGACGGCGGTTTCCGCGGCGATGCGGCCCAGCTTGACCTGCAACTCCAACGCAAAGGCCGCCGAAAGGCCGGCGGCCCCGGCCAGGGCCACCATGGCGCGGGGAGAGTGCGAGGCGATGATGTCGAGCACTGTCGGCACGCCGAGATCGCCGAGTACAGCCAGACCCGCCACAAGATCGTCGGTGCGGTCAGTTAGCAGGGCGACCATCAGTTCTGTTTCGCTCAAGGCGCCTTTTGCGCGCTTGGCGCGGGCGGCGGCGAGGAAGGGGGCGAACCGCTCGGCCAGTTCCGTCGCCCATGGCACGGGAAGCGCGCGCGCCTCGGGAAGTCCGTCGGCCAGCCGCGCCTGCACGATGTCGCGGATCTGCGCGGCGGTTGCCGGGGGCAGGTCGCCGCTCTCCATCAGGCGCTCCAGGACGTGATCGGCGACAATCTCGGCCAGGCGGCTGACCGAATGCGCGGCGAGTTCGGGCCGGTGGATCAAGGGCTGATGCCAGTCCGGCTCGGCCGCTGCCTGGTCGATCAGGCTGTCGAGGGTATGTTCCTGAAGCTGGGCGCGGGCATTGTACAGCAGGTGCGTGATGGCCTTGGGGTGGCGGCTGGCGACAATGGCCTGGGTCACTTCGGGGCCGACATAGGCCCGCCGTGCGATGGCCGACAGGGCGCCAGCGATCGGATTCGCCCTGATGACGTCAAGCAAATCGGCATCGACCAGGATAGGCGAGAATTCCAGGAGCGGAGCGGCCACCAGGATTTCCAGGTCGCGGGCCAGCCGGCGCACGATGGCGGGGTCGGCGCCGGGCAGATCCTTCAGGCCTTCGGCAATGGCCGACCGTACAAGGGCGTCACGGTCGCGCGACAACCGTTCCAGCGCCTCGGCGGTAATCGACTGGCCGCGCACGCCACGGGGACGGACACCGCTACGTTCGTTGCGGGCGAGCTTGGCGGCCAGGGTCAGGCGCACGGCCTCCTCTGGGTCTTCGGCCAAAACCAAGCTGGCCTTGGCTGGCGCGGATGGATTGTCGGCCACCGCGCGGCGGACCTCCGCATCTTCATCGCCGCTTAGAAAATAGAGGATCTCCGGCGGCATGTCGGTGCGCAGGGCCAGGGCGCGCCGCACCTCCGTCCGTGGGTCGGCGGCCAGGGCACGGGCCTGTTCGTAGGTCAGATGCGGAGGTGCCGCAGTGCTTTCGCCGGATACGGCGGATGTGGGCGGCGAACTCATCTCCGGCCTCCGGGGGGCAGCGGGGGTGGGGCAATCCCGTAGGACCCCTTGCCCTTGCGTTTGATGGCGTACATGGCGGCATCGGCCCGACTGACGAACTCGTTGATGTCCTCGCCATAGCGTGCGGAATAAATTGCCACGCCGATGGACAGCATCAAGGGCTTTTCTGCCGACCCGGAATAGCGCCGCAGGATGCTCGACGCGGCCAGAAAGACCTCGGCGCGCTTGGCGGCCACGGTTTCGTCCGCGTCATCCAGCCACACCGCGAACTCGTCGCCGCCCAGGCGGGCGACGACGTCGGTCGAGCGGGTATTGGCAAGCAACAACTCGCCGACGTCCTTGAGTGCGGCATCTCCCACCTCGTGACCCCGGATGTCGTTGACCTGCTTGAAGTTGTCGAGATCGACATACATCAGGGCGGCGGTGGCATTTCCGCGCTCCAGGCGGCGAACGCGGCGCTGCATGTCCTCGTAGAACGCGCGGCGATTGAATAGGCCGGTGAGTCCGTCGGTGCGCGATACTTCAACCAGCACACGGTGGTTGACCATCTGTTCCAAGGCCACCCCGACCTGTCCGGCGACGTTGCGCAACAGCCGGTGATCTGCGGCACTGAAATCGGGCCGATCCGCCTCCCGCCACACCATCAAGGCGCCATTGATACGATCCCCGTAGGACGTCAGGGCGCCCAGGATATGACCCCGTTCGGCGATCACTCCGGCCACGGCCCCGCGCTCCCGCCCGCGCAGGTCGGCAATCAGCCGGGTGACGGCGCGCTCGGCACCGATGCGACCAAAGGCGGCTTCCTGGTGAAAGCGCGGCTGATCGACCACCTTGGCCAGCGGCGCCGCCAGTCCGAAGACTTGGCAGCCGGTCGCCGCCATGCCGTGAGTGATGGCGCTGGCGGCGGCCTTGATCATGCTGTCGGGGTCAGCCTCGCGCTGAAACAGGCGCATGATACGGGCCAGCACGCGTTCGCGGGCGCGGGCCTCGGCAATGAGGGCTGTGCGTTCGCGCTCCTCGGTCACGTCACGGCACACGCCTCGGGCGCCCAGCCAGGTTCCGTGGGCATCAACCAGCGGGACGGCGGCGACTTCCAGGCACACGGAAACCCCGGCCCCGTTGCGTACCCACACTTCGGAGGCAGTTAGGGGAACCGGCGTGGTGAAGGGGTTGATGACATCGACATGGCGGTCATGGTCGATCAATTCCGATGCCGGATGACCGATCAGGACATTGGGCAAGTGACCCACAAAGCCCTGCGGCGCAACGAAGCTGAAGGCGCCCGTGGCATCGACTTCCCAGGCATGTTCGCTGGAAATGACAACCAGATCCCGATAGCGCGCTCGCGATTCCGTCAGGGCGTTGCGGAGGCTCGAGTCCATGGTGCGGTCCTGGAACATCACCAACGCGGTGTCGTTCGCGGTGTTCAGAACGACGATTTCGTAAACCACAGGCGGTCCATCGTCCACGTTCACGACGTAGCGGGTCCGCCCGCCGCCGTTGGCGCTCAATGCCACCACGATGTCGGAAACCTGCGCTGACAACACCTGGCGGTCAGCCACTCCCACGGCTTCCTCAACGGCGCGATTGGCAGAGAGAAGCGTGCCGTCGCGGCGGACGATGGCGCACGGTTCGGGAAAAGCCGCCAGGCTTTCCAGCGTCACGCCGACGTCAGCATCGATGATCGCCACGGTATCCAATCTCCCCCTTTAACCCCCGCATCCGGTGTAGCACGTCCTTATACCGCTCAGGAATCCCTCATTAATGGAAGGCTGCGCCGCCAGCGTGGTAAAAAAAATGGCCGGTGGTCACCCACCGGCCAACAGGCGTCCGAAGCGGAAGTCTCGGACTTAGAATGGGAACACGATGTCAAAGATCTGCTGGCCGTAGCGCGGCTGCTGGACATCGCTGATGGTGCCGCGTCCGCCATAGGAAATTCTTGCCTCGGCAATTTTGTCCCAGTCGATGGTGTTGGTCGAATTGATGTCCTGCGGTCGGATGACACCCGTGACCTGCAACTCGCGCAGTTCGGAGTTGACGCGCACCTCCTGGCGGCCGGCGATCACCAGATTCCCATTGGGCAGGACCTGGAGGACGACAGCGGCCAAGCGGATGTTGACGGTTTCCTCACGCGCGATGGACCCGGTTCCGGCATGGCTGCTGTCACTGTTGGCGCCGATCAGGTTGTCCATGTCGATGCTGTCGGTGTTGGGCAGGGCACGGCGGATGGTGTCCTGGAAGCCTCCCAACGCGGGCAGCCCGGCACTTTCGGAGGCGCCACGGGTGCGCGACGTCTCGTTGGACAGTTCGGCCCGTTCGTTACTGATGTTGACGATCACCGTGAGGATATCGCCCACCTCACCGGCGCGCTGGTCCTTGAAGAACGCGCGGGCGCCCGGCCGCCACAGGGAATTGGCGTTCGGTTCGGCAATCCGCGGGGCCGGCATCGGCATGCTGACCGGACGGTATTCGCGTTGCTGCACCGGGTTCTCGATCGCCGTCATCTTGGGCGGCTCGCCAACCTCGGACAGGCGCTGCAAGGCGTTGCAGGCAGACAGGCTGGTCGCCGCAATCAAGGCAGACAGCACGATGAGGGTCCGGGGCAGGGACGGGCGGAAGCGGGTCATGACGAGGGTCTCCCTTGGCCTCTGACGGGCCGAGTCCGGAGGGTCATTGCACGATCGCGGCGCTGTTTTCGGCGCCCTCGACGACGACGGTGCGGGCGTCGACAACGCGGCCCAGCACGGTCTTGTTGCTGCGTTCGTTGCGGATGCGCACGATGTCGCCGATAGCGCCATTTTCCAGCGCGCGGCCGCGCGAGGTCAAGGTCATGAAGCTGGTGGTCAGGACCATGGTAACCAGTTCGTTCCGGGCCACAAGGGTCGGGCGGGCCAGATCGCGCAGGCGCAGCGGCTCGCCGGCCCGTACCGAACGGCGGGCGGCCATGCCGATCACCTCGGCACTGTCGGTGGCGATGCCCGGCTGGAGGCGGTCAGCCCGCATCTTGATCCAGTCGATGTCGGCATCGGTGATTACGGCGTCGCGGTTGACCGGCCGCAGCACCACCGGCACCTCGATGGTTTCGTAGGCCTGGCCGGACACGCGTTGGCGGGTGGCGTTGGGGGCGCCGACGGGCATTTCAACCATGGCGGAGAACCGGCCATTGCGGCGGTCGAACTGGACTTCGGACACCGCGATGGGGTTGAGCGTGCCGACGGCCACGGCAACCGGGCGGACGGCGGTGGTCAACTCGATCTCGCTGCCGGGCGTCACTCCCTCAGCCATCAAGGCATCGCGCAGGGCGGCGCGGACGTGATCAACGGTGACGGTATCGGCGGCGCGGCTGACCGCCACCTCCGGCGGAACACCGCCCAGGGTCTGCACGACGATGCCATGCTCGGCGGCCAGGGAGGTCAGGCGCGCATGGTCGAAGACCATCGTTTCGCCTGCCGTTGGGGCATAGGCCACCACGGTATCGGCCTGTCCGCCGAGGCCGGTGAACAGATCGCCCAGCCGCACGAATTCCCCGCTGACCTCGGCAGTGCGGCGCGGCACCACCTGGCTGCCCGGCGCAGGAGCGGCGCTCATCGCCTGCGGCATGGACAAGCCAGGCGCCTGCTGGGCGGCGGCCGGAGCGGCAACCAGCAGGACGCTTGCGAACAAGACGGGGGCGAACAGGGTGGCGGGAACGAAGCGGCTCATGGCGGGTCTCCGGGGGGACGGCTGACTTTACTTGAGCTGGTTGACCGAGGCCATCATCTCGTCGGAGGTCTGGATGACCTTGGAGTTCATTTCGTAGGCGCGCTGGGCGGCAATCAGGTCGGTGATTTCGCTGACCACGTTGACGTTGGACGTTTCCAGGAAGCCCTGGAGGGTGGTCGCATAGCCAGCCGTTCCGGGAACGGCCGTCACCGCGTTGCCGGACGCCGGGCTTTCGAGCAGCAGGTTCGACCCGATCGCCTCAAGGCCCGCCTCGTTGGCGAAGGTGGCAAGCTGCAACTGGCCGACGTTCTGCGGCTGCACTTCGCCGTCGAGCTTCACCAGCACTTCACCGGAGGCATTGATGGTCACGCTGACGGCATCCTGCGGGACGGTGATGCCCGGCATGACCGGATAGCCTTCGTGGGTGACGATCTCGCCGTCCGGGCTGAGCTGGAACGACCCGTCGCGGGTGTAGGCGGTTTCGCCGCTGGGAAGCTGGATCTGGAAGTAGCCCTTGCCGCGCAATGCCAGGTCGAAGGTGTTGTCGGTGTTGGTCAAGCTGCCCTGCTCGGAAATGCGGTACACGGCGGCGGTCTTGACGCCCAGGCCGAGCTGTACGCCGGCCGGAACGATGGTGCCTGTGTCCGAAGACGTGGCGCCGGCGCGGCGGATGTTTTGGTACAGCAGGTCATGGAACTCGGCCCGCCGCCGCGCATACGCCGTGGTGTTCATGTTGGCGATGTTGTTGGAAATCACTTCCACGTTGGTCTGCTGGGCGAGCATTCCAGTGGCGCCGATGGACAGTGAACGCATGACTTTCATCCTTATGACGCGCCACCCCTCGGGGCGGCGGAGTATCGAGGTGCGGACGGCGGGCTGTTAGCTGGTACGCCGCGCCCAGGTATCCATCGAACGCTTGATGCGGTCGTGCTCTTGGTCGAGCAGGTTGTTGGCCTGCATGTACGACCGCTGCACGGAAATCATTCGGGTCATTTCGACGATGCCGTTGACGTTGGACCCTTCGATCATGCCCTGGGCGACCTTGACGGTCTCCAACGGCTGCGCCTGAAGGTCCTCCGGGGCGGCGAACAGGCTGCCCGATACCTTGCGCAGGCGCTGCGGGTCGTCGAACGTCACCACCTGAACCTTGCCGATGGGGCCGTTCTCGGTGGAGACGGTACCGTCTTTGGCGACATTGAACTCGGACTCATTGGGCGCGATAAAGAACGGCTCGTTGTCGGCGTTCAGCAGCGGCAGGCCGTCCTTGGTCACCAGCTTTCCCTGGTCGTCCAGCATGAAATGGCCGGCGCGGGTGTACTTGGGGCCATCGGGCGTTTCGACCACGAAGAAGCCTTCGCCGTCGATCGACAGGTCCATGGGGTTGGATGTCGCCTTGACCGCACCAGGAGTGAAGTCGTGGACGCGGCCGAAGTCGGTGACGAAGTTAAGCCGCTCGCGGAACGCCGAATCGTCGCCGGGGCTGCGGCTCAGATAGCTGGTGAACAGCGGTTCCTGGGCGCGATAGCCGGGCGTGTTCATGTTGGCCATGTTGTTGGCCACCATTTCCAGCTTGCGCCACAGGGCGGTCTGGCTCGACAGGGCGATGTAGCTCGTGTTCTGCATCGGGCTCTCATCCGTCTTCGAAATCGTCGCGGGCTTTGCCGCAGGTCAGTTGCCCGTTCTTCATGCAGGGTCCGTGCCAATTCTGAGGAGTCCCCGAATGGCTAGGTTTTATGCGGGGTGCCGGCCCGCTTGGTCGCCCGGCATCGCCGCACGTCAGGCCTTTTTTGCAGGGTGCCTGGGCAGATCTTGCCGGGCGGGCGGGGCGGCCGCAGGAGAACCGCCACAAGGCCCTTTCAACGTATTGTTAACGTTCGCCGCTTAGGCTGCGTCGAGTGAATAGAGGACCGGCCTGCATGGGCAGGCGCCCTGTTTGGTGCTGGTCGGGCCACCGGAGGACTAGATGGCCGAAGACCTGGACGACGAGTACGACGAAGAGCCGGAAGGCGGATCAAAAGATGGCGGCGGCAAGAAGAAAAAGCTTCTTCTGCTGATCGTCCTCCCATTCCTGCTGCTCATCGGCGGTATCGCGGGCGCCTACTTCGCGGGCCTTCTCGATCCATTGTTGGCGCCGTCGGTCGAAACGCCCGAGAAGGCTGCCGCCACGGCAGGGGCGGCGCCCGGCACTCCCGGAGCGGCGATGCAGGTTCAGCCGGCGGTGTTCTACGACCTGCCCGAGATGCTGGTCGATATCAATGCCGGTGCGCGCAAACGCAACTTCCTGAAGCTGCGCGTCAGCCTGGAATTGGCGTCGGCGGCCGATACTGCGGCGGTGGAGGCGGTGATGCCGCGCATCGTAGACAACTTCCAGGTCTACCTGCGGGAGCTGCGCCTGGAAGACCTGCAAGGGGCCGGCGGCATCTATCGTCTGCGCGAGGAACTGCTGGTGCGGGTCAATGCCGCGGTGCGCCCGGCCAAGGTGAACGACGTGCTGTTCAAGGAAATGCTGGTCCAGTAGCGCCAGATTACTGGTCTGGAACAGCACAAAAGGGTTCGACGACATGACGCCCCCCGACGACGACGACAAGCGCACGGCCGACGACGAAGAAGCTCTCATGCGGGAGTGGGAAGCCATGGCTGGCGGCGGTGACGACGGCGGCGGTGGCGAAGACGGTGATGACGATGCGATGGCCGCCGAATGGGAAGCCATGCTCGGCGGCGACAGCGGTGGTGACAGCGGTGGCTCGTCCGGCGGCGGTGGTGGCGGCGGCGGCGGTGGTGGAGGCGGCAACACCCGCGTCCTGAACCAGGACGAAATCGACAGCCTGTTGGGCTTCGACGACTCCGAAGACGAACGCCACGATAAGACCGGCATCCAGGCCATCCTGAACTCGGCCCTGGTGTCTTACGAACGCCTTCCCATGCTGGAAGTCGTGTTCGACCGTCTGGTCCGCATGATGTCGACGTCCTTGCGTAATTTCACGTCCGACAACGTGGAAGTGTCGCTGGACAACATCCTGTCCCTGCGGTTCGGCGACTATCTGAACTCGATTCCCCTGCCGGCCATGCTGACCGTGTTCAAGGCCGAGGAGTGGGACAACTATGGCCTGATGACCGTCGATTCCGCGATGATCTATTCCATCGTGGACGTTCTGCTGGGTGGGCGCCGGGGTACGGCGGCAATGCGCGTCGAGGGGCGACCTTATACGACCATTGAACGCACCCTGGTCGAGCGCATGATTCACGTCGTGCTGGCCGACCTGTCGGCCGCTTTCGATCCGCTGTCGCCGGTGACGTTCCGGTTCGACCGCCTGGAGACCAACCCGCGCTTTGCGACCATCTCGCGCCCCAGCAACGCCGCCATCGTGGCCAAGCTGCGCATCGACATGGAAGATCGGGGCGGACGCCTGGAGCTGCTGCTGCCGTACGCCACCCTGGAGCCGGTGCGCGAACTGCTGCTGCAGATGTTCATGGGCGAAAAGTTCGGCCGTGACTCCATTTGGGAAACCCACCTTGCCGAGGAAATGTGGTTTACCGAAGTGGAGATGGAAGCCGTTCTCGACGAACAGACAATGCCACTGCGCGAGATCCTCAACCTGGAGGTCGGGTCGCGCATCATGCTGAACGCCACGCCCAACTCGGCGGTGGAAATGCGTTGCGGCGACGTGCCGATGTTCAACGGCCAGATGGGACGCAAGGGCGCCCATATCGCCATTCGTGTGGACCAGAAGATCAAGCGGCAAAGGGGGTAGGGTCATGACGTTCGCCCTTGTCCTCGACCTCGTGATCGTGGCCCTGCTGGTGCCCACCATCATCTTTGCCGTCGTCCTCAACAACCGCTTGGCGGTGCTCCGCAAGAACCGGGAGGAATTGTCCCGCCTCGTTGCCGCCTTCAACGAGGCGACCGTGCGGGCCGAGAGCGGCATCCCGCGCCTGCGCAAGACGTCCGAGGATTCGGCCCGCGCCCTTCAGGAACAGGTCGAGCGCGCCCGCACCTTGCGGGACGACCTTGCGTTCATGATCGAGCGGGCCGAGGGAATGGCCGCGCGGTTGGAGAATGCCGTCCGCCATGGCCGGGTGGCCGAGGGCAAGATCGCCGAGCGCGCCGGTCATGTCCCGCCGGCCGCGATGGACATCGAGAGTGCTGCCGCCGTGGCCGACCGCATCAAGTCGCAGTTCCTGCCCGAGGATCGGTCGCCGTTGCTGGGCGCCGGCCGTCTCGACCTGCGCGCCGATCGGCAGACGGAAATGGTACCGGCCGGCGTGCCGAATCGCTTCACCGATCGACTGCCGGACGGGTTGCTTGAGAATCTGCCAGACCGGCTGGCCGAGCGCGTAGTGACGCCGGATGCCGGTTTGGTCGCGGTCCCTCCAACCGCGAAGGGTCCCGTTGCGGTGTCGACCTCGGCGTCTCCCCCGTCTCCCGCATCCACTCCCCTTTCTGCTCCGGCTGGTTCGGCAGCGCGCGCCAGTCGGCCGGCACCGCGCGGCGCGGCTCCCGCAGGAGGGTCGTTGGGGGCGGCTTTGGCCCGCGATGGCGGGGCGTCGGTCGCCGCAGCCCTGTCGGGCGAGGACGATGGCCGTTCCGAGGCCGAGCGGGAACTGCTCCGCGCCTTGCAGTCCGTGCGCTAGGGAGGGGGAATGATGACCAAGGGTTTCAGAGTTCCCCGACTGCGCCTTCTGCCGCTCGTGATATTCTCTGCGGTGCTGATGTTGTCGGTTCGCCTGAGCGGGTTGTGGCACGATTTCGAATATCTGGTGGTGCCGCAGATGTCTGTCGGGCAGACCACCGCCCGCGCGGTGGGCGAGGGCGCCGACACCGCAACCGGCATCGCGCCGCCGCGCAATACCGCCCCGCTCATGGCGGGCGAGTCGCAACTGGCCGAGGCGCCGACCGCGCCCGAAGCGGTGCAGATGGCCGCCGCCGACGAAGAACCGGTCAATCCCAACGTGAATTTCGGTGCGCCGACGACGGGGGTCGATCCCTTGTCCGACCCCACCAGCTTTACCCAGAACGAGATCGATCTGCTGCAACGGCTGGCCGAACGCCGCGAGACAATTGAAACCCGCGAGCGCGAACTGTCCACCCGCGAGGGGCTGCTGCAGGCCGCGGAGGGCCGGATCGACCGCAAGATCGGCGAACTGCGGCAGCTTGAGGAGACCATCAACGGGCTTCTGAAGAAACATGACGATCAAGAGCAGGAAAAGATGGCGCAACTGGTGCGCATCTATGCCACCATGAAGCCCAAGGAAGCGGCACGCATCTTTGATGCTCTTGATATGCCCATCCTGATTGCCGTCATGGAAAACATGAAGGAAAGCAAGTCCGCGCCTATCCTCGCCTCGATGAGTGTGGAAAAGGCGCGGGCGCTCACGGAAGAACTCACCCATCGGCGGCAATTGCCCGCCGTCGGATCGGAGGGTGGCTGACACTGCTCCCAAAAAGCGATAAAGGGTTGCGCCGAAGGGCATTCGTCCTTTAAGAACAACGCGTGACCGTCCGCTCTTTCGGATCAGGGCTTGCCGCCTTCGGGCTGTCGTAAACGGAGTGACAGATGGCTGTCGACAAGAATATGCGCGTCCTGATTGTGGATGATTACAAGACGATGCTTCGCATCATCCGCAATCTCCTGAGGCAGTTGGGCTTCAACAACATCGACGAGGCCAGCGACGGCAGCGCGGCGCTTCAGCAGCTGCGATCCGGGACGACCTATGGTCTGGTCATTTCCGACTGGAACATGGAACCGATGACCGGCCTTCAGTTGTTGCGTGAAGTGCGGGCCGACGCGAAACTCAAGGCTATGCCGTTCATCATGGTGACGGCCGAATCCAAGTCGGAGAACGTGATCGCCGCGAAGGAAGCCGGAGTCTCGAACTACATCGTTAAGCCGTTCAACGCCGAGACCCTCAAGGCCAAGATGGTGAGCGTGCTGGGCGACTTCTAGTTCCGCCTCGGCACGTCCCCCCGGCAAAATCCAGCGGAGCCGTGCCATGGCAGCGGAAGACAAATCATCGCAGGATAACGGTGTGGACCACGGCGGAGACTTCGCCGCCGGTTCGCCTGGGGCGGCGGGCACTGCCCGACCGCTCGCGGCGATGATAGAAGACCGCATCGCCGAGATCCGCGCGCGCCAAGGGGATACCGTGCCGCTTGGCGACGTCGCCGGAGTCGTGCGGGCTTTGCTCGGTAGCCTGAGCGGCGATCTGACGGCCGAGGATATTCGCCTCTACCGCGAGGTTGAGGACCTGGCCCGCTACATCCAGTCCGCCAAGGCGGAAATCGCCGCCCTCAATCCGGCTGACATCCGCGAAGAATTCCTGCCAACGGCCGCCGATGAACTGGATGCCATCGTCCAGTCAACCGAGGCCGCGACCGGCGAAATCATGGATGCCGCCGAATCGATCGAGGACCTCCTGGTCGGTTTGCCGGACGACGCTGCAGAGCGGTTGCGCGCGGCAACCACGCGCATATACGAAGCCTGCTCATTCCAGGACATCACGGGTCAGCGCGTGACCAAGGTGGTCAGGACCCTGAAAAGCATCGAGGAACGGGTGGATGGGCTGGTAAGGGCGTTCGAGCCTGAACGCCACGGTATCCGCCTCGAGTCGCCGGGCCGGCCGGCTGGGACCTCCACGGCCCAGGCTTGGTCTGGAGTCGCCGCGACGGGCGACCGGGCGGAGGATGTCGATCTGCTCAACGGTCCTCAGGGGCAGGGCGAGGCGATCAAGCAGGATGATGTCGACGCCTTGCTCGCAAAGTTCGATTGATCACACATAACGCCGAACCTCTGGTCCTGATGCGGCCTGACGCGTGACGGCGCTCAGGCTTTTCGCGTGTTTGATGAAGTGGTGGAATTCACGCTTGGAAGCGTTTACGTTTCTTGCACATTTGCTGTCCATTATGGACCCGCAGATAGACAATCTTAAGCGCCCGACCTGGGTGGTGTGTGAGGGATGACCGGCCATGACGGCAGGGGCTAGCCGGGGCGCGAAGGTGCCCGGTGAGTGGGCGTGAAGATGTCGGCGCGTGAATGCATCGGCGTCCGGC
>JBAYSM010000074.1:0-15595 GCA_041676205.1 Rhodospirillaceae bacterium
CCTCCCCCCCCCCTTAAATCTTGAAATTGACCATCTTCGTCATCACTGCCACGCCCACCGCCATCCACAACAGGCCACACACCAGGATGATGTTGCCCAATGTGTCGGTGAACAGCAGCCCGATGTATTCGGGACTGAGCAGGTAGACGAAGAATGAAACCAGGAACGGCAGCGACCCGATGATGGCGGCCGAGGACCGGGCCTCCGACGACAACGCACGGACCTTGTCCCGCATCTTCTTGCGGTCGCGCAGCACCGACGACAGGCCTTCCAGCGTCTCGGCGAGGTTACCGCCGGTCTGCTGCTGAATTTGCAGGACGATGGCAAAGAACCTGTACTCCGCCGTGGGCACCCGCTCCAGGCCCCGGCGCATCAGGTCATCCAGCGCCATGCCGAGCTTTTGTCCTTCGACCAGCAGGCGGAACTCCTCGCCCACCGGGTCGGGCAGTTCGCGCCCGATAATGGCAAGGCATTCGCCGACCGGCAGGCCCGACCGGATGCCGCGCACCAGTACGTCCACGGCGTTGGCAAACTCGGCGGTGAACTTCTTGCGCCGCCGCGCCGCCATGATCTTGAGCACCAGCCGGGGCAGGCCCATGCCGCCGGTAATCCCAATGCTGGCGGATACCCATGGATTCATGCCCAGGCCGAAAAACGCCAGTCCGATGACAATACCGGACACCACCGCGCCCAGCGCGACCTTACCGACGGAGATATCCAGCCCGGCCTGCAACAGGTCGGCCTTGATCTGGTTGCGGCGGCGCGACCGCTTTTGCTTCGAGGTCTCAAGCTCGACCAGCTTTTCCTGGATGCGCCGCTGGCGGGCCGCCGCCGGGTCGTTGCGCGCCGCCGCCTTGCCTCCCCCCTTTCCAACCAGGCCGAGCATTTCCTTGCGCTTGCGCAGCCGCCGCTCGCCCCGCCCGCCAAGGGCCACGAGCGCGGCCATCAGCAGCGTGAAAGCCGAAAGCAGCACGGTGCCAGCGACCAGCATGACCAGGGCGGCATCGGGGCCTGTGGCGGCGGTCTCACCCATGGCTCAACTCCAGGGCCTCGGCCAGTTTGCCGTCCAGCCCGAAGTAGCGGGCCTTGTCCCAGAAGTGCGGACGCAGGCCGGTGGAGCGGTGAGCGCCCAGCACGCGGCCATCAGGCGTTTCGCCGGTGTAGTCGAAGGTCATCAGGTCCTGGAGCGTCACCACCTCGCCCTCCATGCCGATGACCTCGGTGATCTGCACGATCTTGCGGGAACCGTCGCGCAGGCGGGCGGCCTGGACGATGATGTCGATGGAGGACGCAATCTGTTCTCGCACCGCCTTGGCGGGCAGGGTAAAGCCGCCCATGGCGATCATGTTTTCCAGGCGGCCGATGCCTTCGCGCGGGGTGTTGGCGTGGACCGTGCCCATGGACCCGTCATGGCCGGTATTCATCGCCTGGAGCAGGTCGAACGCCTCGGGACCGCGCACCTCGCCGACGATGATGCGTTCGGGCCGCATGCGCAGGCAGTTCTTCACCAGATCGCGCATGGTGATTTCGCCGACGCCCTCAAGGTTGGGCGGGCGGGTTTCCAGGCGCACCACATGGGGGTTGCGCAATTGCAGTTCGGCGGCGTCCTCGCAGGTGATGACGCGTTCGCCGTGCTCGATGTAGTTGGTCAGGCAGTTGAGCAGCGTGGTCTTGCCCGACCCGGTGCCGCCCGACACCAGGATATTGCACCGGCTGGCGGCGGCGACTTGCAGCACCACCGCGCCGGCCGGACTGATCGAGCCGTAGTCGATCAGGTTCTGGAGGGTCAGCTTGTCCTTTTTGAACTTGCGGATGGTCAGGGCCGGGCCGTCGATGGCCAGGGGCGGCACGATGACGTTGACGCGCGAGCCATCGGCCAAGCGGGCGTCGCAGATCGGACTGCTTTCATCGACCCGCCGCCCGACCGCCGAGACAATGCGCTGGCAGATGTTCATGAGCTGCGCATTGTCGCGGAACTTGATGTCGGTCAGTTCGATCTTGCCGTTGACCTCGATGTAAACCTTGTCATAGCCGTTGACCATGATGTCGGCGATGTCGTCGCGGGCCAGCAAAGGCTCCAGCGGACCAAGGCCGAGGACATCGTTGCAGATGTCGGTGATGACCTGCTTCTGCTCCTGGGCCGACAGCACGAAGCTGCGCATGGCGATGATTTCGGAGACGACATCGGTGATCTCCTCACGCACCGCCTCGGGCGTGAGCTGGCCGAGTTGGGCCAGATCCACCGCTTCCATCAGGCTGTTGAAGACCGAGACCTTGATTTCGTCCAGGCGTTCGTCGGCGGGGCCGCGCACCTTTGTCGCCGAGGTGGGGGGCAGCGGAGCGGGCGCGGCGGTTCCCTTGACGGTGTCCAGCACGGCACGCGGCGCGGACGGCGTCGCAGGAACCGACGCCGCCGGTCGGGGCGGAAAGCTTCCGTTGCGCCGCCCGAACATGATCAGGCCTTCCGGCTGGTCAGCGAGAACCCGCCGAACAACCCGGACAGGGAGAAGCCGGACGACACGGCCCCCTTGGCTTTGGCCTTCGACTTGGCCTTGACGTCGGACCGTGACCGGCCGCTGACCATCCAGGCCAGATCATTAATGGCCTTGGCCGCCGCGCAACTCGGCGCGGCGTTGACGACCGGCTCCCCAGTGTTCATGGCGGTGACGAAGGCGGTGGCGTCATAGGGGATGGACAGGGACGGCCGGACGCCCAGGCTTTCCTCGAAATCCTTGGCGGTCAGTTCGCCCTTGCGGGCCGCCCCTTCGCGGTTGAACACCACGCGGGTCGGCGCCTGTATACCGCGCGGCTCGGCCAGATGCTCCATCAGGTTGCGGGCGTCGCGCAGGTTGGCGAGGTCGGGATACGTCACCAGCACTAGTTCATTGGCGTCGAACAACACTTCGCGCACCCACGGACTCCATTGGTGCGGCAGGTCCACCACCACGTAGGCAGCGTTACGGCGCAGTAGGGTGAACAGCGCGTCCAGGCTGGCCGGAGTGGGGTCGCTAGACCCGTCGCCCAGCACCGCGGGGGCGCCGAGCAGGCTGAGGTGGTCATCCACCTTGACCATGAAACGGTCGAGCAGCAGATCGTCCAGGCGATCGGGCGCGGCCAGGGCCTCCTGCACCGTCTGGCGGGGGTTGAGGTTGAGCGCCAGGGCATCGGTGCCGAACGACAGGTCGAGATCGACCAGCAGCACGTCCTCGTCCAGTTCGCGGCCCAACGCAATGGCAAGGTTGGTGGCAACCGAACTCGCCCCCACGCCACCACGCGTGCCGTAGCAGGCTATGACCCGCCCCACAGTCTCGCTGCCTTCGCCGCTGAATACGGTGGTTGCCACGCCGGCGAGATCGGCCGGGTCGATATCGCCCACCAGATACTCGGAAACCCCCATGCCGAGCAGCGCCCGGTACAAGGCGATATCGTTGCTGCGCCCCAGCACCACCACGCGGGTCTGCGGTGCCACCGCCGCCGCCAAGGCGTCGAGGGCTTGCATCAGATGGTCGCCCTGCATGTGGCTTTCCAGGATCAGCAGGTCGGGACTGCCGGACATTGCCAGATGCCGCGCCGCCGCCTCCAGGCCGCCATCCTGAACAGCGACGGTGCACCGGCGCAGCCGATGGTCGGTTGCCATGACCCGCACGGCGTTGGCACGTTCATCGGTTTCCGTGAAGGCGACGATGGAGATGCGCATGGCCGTCCCCCTTTCCCAAATTACCTGTCGACCTCGATGGTGGTGATTTCGCCGGGTGGTGCCTGTGTCCCGATGCCCTGTCCGGTCCGATAACGGTCCAGGGTGTTGACCAAGCGCGGCGTGTCGGCCGGTCCGGTCGTCGGGGCACCCAGAAGTTCGCCGGGGTCACTCAGCATCAAGCCGATGTTGCGTTGGGTGGCGCATCCGAAATCGGTGTGCGGCAGGTTTTCCGGGTTGAACCCGGCGCCTCCCCGCCAGTCGCCGCATTCGGGCACGACCGCCACGTATGCCTTGAAGAATACCTCGATGGTGCCGTCGTTGGCTGTGTCGCCAATCACTGGATCCGAGGGCACGGCTTGACCGACGGAGGCGGGAATGAGCCGTTCCTCCAGCCACGCGGCCAGACGGCGGCCAGACGCAAGGGCGTGGGCGTTGGGGACCACCACCGTCATGGGACCGCGCCCGCGCCGATAATATTCCTCCACGAACTGACCCGGCAGCGGCTGCGCCATGGTGGCGCGGGCCAGGGGAACCTTCACCCGGAAGGTCTCCAACTGGGGCCGGATGACATGGGTCTTGGTTGCTTCGGGCGTGCCGGCCGGGGGCGTGGTGCAGGCACCAAGCGCCGCCCCAAGCCCGGATAGGGCCGCCACAAGGCATAGGGTCGGAATCGTTCGCATGGTCCTTACTCCATGATGTAGCCCATGGGGCCGGCAATGGTCAGGGCCTCGCCGCGCACCGCGCCGCCGTAGCGGGAGTGCAGGCGGCCCAGCAGATAGATGTCGAGGTCGCTGGCCGGAACAAAACCGTCGGTCGGCAGGGCCATGCCCTTGGCAAACTCGATCGGCCGGACACGGAAGGCCTGAACGACGACCACCAGTTCGGTCCGCTGGTTGCGGAACTCGTGGCTGCGGAACAGTGCCCCGATCACTGGGATATCCATCAGGCCGGGCACGCCGGAGAACGAGTTGATTTCGTCGTTCTGCAACATGCCGGCAATCATCAGGCTGCCACCGGACGGCAAGGTGACGGTACTGTCGGCCCGGCGCACGGACAGCCCCTTGATCGATACTTCGCGCCCGGTGCCGCGAATGACAAACGGCAGGGCGTTTTCCTCGGACACGCGGCTGACCTCGGTGGCGATGCGCAAGGACAACTGGTTATTGGACAGCACGACCGGCGTGAAGCTGAGCGACACGCCGAACTCGCGGAACGTCACGCGCACGTTGCCCTGGTCGTCAACATCGGACGGCACGGGGATTTCGCCACCGGCCAGGAAGTTGGCGGTTTCGCCGGAGATCGCCGTCAGGTTCGGCTCGGCGAGCACCTTGATGAGGCCCTGACTCTCCAGCACGTCGAAGGCCATGCTGTCGATGCCCAGCGCGCTCATCCCCCCGGTCACGGCGCTCACCACCGGCTCCCCGGCGGGGAACGGCAGAGTGGAGGTAATGTTGTTGCCCCCAATGTTGACCGACAGCGCCTTCAGCGTGGTGCGCTGGATTTCGGCCACCTTGACCTGGAGCAGAACCTGCTGATCGCCGATGACCCGCAGGGCATTGATGACCCGCACTTGCCCCGCCCCACGTGAGGCGCCCCCGCCGGATACAGCTTGGAATGCCTCGGCCGCGCCAGCTTCGGCGGAAGCCCCTCCGGCGGCGCGTTCCGTGGCCTGAAGGCCGCCGGGCAAGCCGGTGCCCAGGAACTGCTCCACAACTGCCTGGGCGTCGGCGGCTTCACGGGCGGAGTGCACCGATCCGCTCATCACCACGCTTTGCCCGACGGCGCGCAGCTCAATGTTGGCTTCGGGCAGCAGGCGGGCCAGCACGGTCTTGGCCGCCGTCAGATCTGCCGACACCAGGACCTCGGCATTCAGCACGACATCGCCGTTGGCGCCGATGAAAAAGATGTTGGTGGCGCCCGGACCACGGCCGAGCACATAAACCTGACGCGGCCCGCGCACCAGAACGTCCACCACCGCCGGGTTGGCCACGATGACATCGGAGATCGGCGCGCGCAGAGGCACCGCCATGGTCCGCCCGACGGCCATTTCCAGGGGTGTGGCCGGGCCGACATTGCTGCGCAGGTTCAACGCGGCGGGGCTGCCCTCGCGCACACGGACGCTTTCCATCTCGATGAGGTCAGTGGCAGGGCTTGCTGACGCCGGGAGGGCGGCCAGGGCCATCAGCCCGGCCAGCACCACCCCATGAAAGCTCGCGTTCATCATCCCATTCCCCCGTTAGCGCGCATCGATGGTCTGCACTCGGCTGACCCCACCGCGATAGATCGACACCGACCACGCCGGTTTGGCGGGCGCGGCGGCCGGTGCGCCGACGGCCCCGGCATTGGTCGGCGCTTCGGACCGCCGTACGGCCGACGCCATGGCACGGGCCAGAACCGGGCTGACATCCACGTCGCTGATCGGAGCGGAGTCATCGGGCACGGTCGGCGCATCCAGGCTGCGCAGGGCGAGGCTCAACGACCCCATGTTGGCCGCCAGGGCCAGAACCTGGGCGTCCTGGGGCATGACCTCCAGCGTCGCGGTCTTGGCGACCACCGCCTCGCCATCGGCGTTGTGGGATACCGTCTGGTCGACGGCCAGGACGCGGATGTTTTCGAGCACCGTTTCGGCGGCGTTCTTGACCACCCCGGCGTCGCTGCCGAAGTCCTGCATGGTTCGCGGCAGGCTGCGGGTAATGTCGTGTGACAGAATGACGTCCACCTGATCGCCCGGCAGGACGAAGCCGCCCGCCCCGCTTTCGGCGGTGATGGCGACGGACATGGCGCGCATGCCGCTGTTCAAGGCGCCGGCCAGGAAGCCGACCGTCTGGCGATCGAACACCTTGGCGTCGGTCAGCGGCTCGCCCGCCGCGATGTGGCGGCGCGCCAGCAGGCCCTCGAAGCGGGCCACGGTCGCCTTGCGGGCATTACCGTCGTCCTTGACCGGGTTGGTCGTGACGTATTCGGTCCGCACCATGTCGTCGGGCCACGGCTGCCAACGCATGGCACCCGAGCCGAGCGCCTTGCCGGGGTCGATGTCGGTGGCGGCCACCAGCACCAGAAGCCCGGCAACGGGCATCGGCTCGCCCAGATCGGACGACGCCACCACCCGTGGACCGGACATCATGCGGTTGGCGAAGAAGGCGGCCCCAGCGGCGGCCAGCACGGCCACGGCGATCAGAGCAAAAACGGCACCTCGCATCTTTACCCCCCGGCCGCTGGCGGGTCCAAGCCCGCGCACCAGCCTTGTTCAGGAAAGCGTCTGCCCGGAAATCAGGGGCAGCACGATGAAATTGGTCACGACCCCGGCGGCGATGGCCACCCCGTAGGGCACGCCATGACGCCCCGATACCAAGCGTTCAAGGCCGGGGTGGGCGGTGGTCAGGCGGGCCGGCAGGGCGCGTCCGGCCAACAGGGCCAAGGTAAGCACGCCGCCAAAGCACGCGACGGCGAGGACAAGGTCCGCAAGGCCGCCAAACCCGGTCCACAGCGCCGCCGCACTCATCAGCTTGACGTCGCCGCCGCCAAATACCCCGAAGTGAAAGAGCGCCAGCCCCACGGTGAAGACGACCAAGGCGGCCCCCATGTGTTCCGGCACCTGGGCCGGAGCACTCTGCCCAGCCACCACCGCCACCCCGAAGGCAGCCACGATGCCGAGCGAAATCCAGTTGGGAATGGTGAAGGATGCGACGTCGCGGCACCCGCCATAGATCGCCAAAGCGATAAAGGCGAAGACGCTCACTCCCTGCACGACGGCCGAGGCCGTCAGGGCGTCGCCCCCGGAAAGGACGGACAGCACCGCACCCCTCCTCCCCCGTTTAAACGAGTTCCAGTCCAAGGCGCCCCGGAACCCTCCGGGGCGCCCGGCCGGGGCCGCTGTTACAGGGCGGCGCTGACTTCACCGAACTTGGCCACCAGATCGGTACCGATCAGGCTGACGGCGCCAATAATGACGACCGCAATCAGGGCGGCGATCAGGCCGTATTCGATGGCGGTGGCGCCGGACTCGTTGGTGCGGATCGCCTTGAGGGACTGGATCATCTTGGTCATTGGCTTATCCTCCGATGGGAAACGCATTCACGGTCATTCGAGTAGGGCGTAGCCGAACTTTAGAACTACGACCACCCCAGGGAGCCAGGGCCTCAGGCCCGGTATAAGGCGTTTTCAAACGTTTTTAACCGTTTGATTTCCTTTATTTCCGGGGAGCCGCAGCCCCCCCTCATCCCTATGCCCAGAGTATAGCCAAAGGATGTAATAACTGTATGCGTGCATGGTGTGAACATTGTGAATTATGTGTAATAATCAGGTGAGTGCTTAACACAGGTTTAAAATTTATCTTCACAAAATGTGACCTTCATCACACCCTCCGTGATGACGGGCACAGGTCGAGTGACGGGCCGCACGAGGCCAGTGATGACGCGCACGGCACCAGGAGGCCACCCACCATGCAGAATCCCACCCCACGACGGCGAGTCGTCGTTTTGGACCCCGACTCGGGGCGCCGCAAGGCCCTGATGGACGTCCTTTCCCGCGATGGGCACGACCTCGTTCCAGCAAACTCGGCAGCGACCCTTTATAGACTCCTGGGGGAGCGGCCGATCGACGCCGTCGTGATGGACATGAGCTTGCCGGATGACAATGGACTGGCGGTGCTGCGCACCCTGCGCGCCGGTTCAGCCCTCGGTCTGATCGCCCTGGCCGACAGCGCCGACACGCTCGATTGCATCGTCGCCTTGGAAATGGGGGCCGACCACTACATGAGTCGCCCGATCGAAGCGCGGGACGTCGCGGTCCGTCTGCGCAATCTTCTATGGCGTGTCGGCGGCACCGGGGCGGGAACGGCGCCGACCGCCGCCGGAAGCGGCAAGACGCAGTACCGATTTGGCGACTGGCTGTTCGATGTGCCCAAGCGCGTTCTCCAATCCCCCGCGACCGGCACGTGCACCTTGACGCGTCAAGAGACGGCGGTGCTTCACGCACTGGTCTCCCACACAGGTAAGGTCCTTAGCCGCGATCAATTGATGGACGCCGTGAATCGCGAGTGGAACCCCACCGACCGCACCATCGACGTCCTGATCGGCCGCTTGCGCCGCAAAGTCGAACCCGACCCGGCGCAGCCCGAACTGATCGTCACCATTTATGGGGAAGGGTACCTGTTCACCGCGGCGGTTCTTTAGGGTGAGGGTGGGATTCCGCCCACCCTGAATCCACAGAATTCAAAGGGGTGGGATGAAATACCACCCGCATGGGTGCCGCGACGGCTCTCCTGGCGGGCGGGATTTTACCCACCCGTAATAGTTTCACCCACCCCACCGCAGGGTGTTCCGGGGCTTCCCCCGAACAGGCAGACATAGTAGCACGGCGGTTGATTGGTGATTGAGCGGTCCTCACCCCGCAAAGGCACCGACGGCCAGACCTTAAAAGAAACGTCCAAGCGGAGTACCAAAAAGATGGACCAGTCCAACCGCTATGCCCGTCTCGACCTACGGGAAGAGGATCTGATCGCCGGCGGCAAGCACGTCCTGTGCGCCTACATCATGAAGCCCAAGGCCGGCTACGGCTATCTTGAGGCCGCCGCCCACTTCGCCGCCGAAAGCTCGACCGGGACCAACGTCGAAGTCTGCACCACCGACGACTTCACGCGCGGCGTCGATGCCCTCGTCTACGAAATCGACGAAGCCAAGGAACTGATGAAGATCGCCTATCCGGTCGATCTGTTCGACCGCAACATCATTGACGGCCGCGCCATGCTGGCCTCGTTCCTGACCCTGGCGATTGGCAACAACCAGGGCATGGGCGACATCGAATACGCCAAGATGCACGACTTCTATGTGCCGCCCGGCTACCTGCGTCTGTTCGACGGCCCGTCCATGAACATCGTGGATATGTGGCGCGTGCTGGAGCGTCCGCTGGTCGACGGCGGCATGGTCGTCGGCACCATCATCAAGCCGAAGCTGGGCCTGCGCCCCGAGCCGTTCGCGGCGGCCTGCCACCAGTTCTGGCTGGGCGGCGACTTCATCAAGAACGACGAGCCTCAGGGCAACCAGGTGTTCGCCCCGCTGCGCACGATCATGCCGATGATCGCCGACGCCATGCGCCGCGCCCAGGATGAAACCGGGCAGGCCAAGCTGTTCTCGGCCAACATCACCGCCGACGATCCGGCGGAAATGTATGCCCGTGGCGAGTTCATCCTGGAAACCTTTGGCGAATTCGCCGACCACGTCGCGTTCCTGGTCGATGGCTACGTCGCCGGGCCGACCGCTGTGACCGCCTGCCGCCGCCGCTTCCCGCAGCAGTTCCTGCACTATCACCGTGCCGGCCACGGCGCCGTGACCAGCCCGCAGTCCAAGCGCGGCTACACCGCCTTCGTACACTGCAAGATGAGCCGCCTGTCGGGCGCCTCGGGCATCCACACCGGGACCATGGGCTACGGCAAGATGGAAGGCGACGCCGACGACAAGGCCATCGCCTACATGCTGGAGCAGGACGTCGCCCAAGGCCCCTACTTCCGCCAGACCTGGCAGGGCATGAAGGCGACCACGCCGATCATCTCCGGCGGCATGAACGCGCTGCGCCTGCCCGGCTTCTTCGACAACCTGGGCCACTCCAACGTCATCCAGACCTCGGGCGGCGGGGCGTTCGGCCACAAGGACGGCGGCGCGGCGGGTGCCAAGTCGCTGCGTCAGGCGAGCCTCGCGTGGCAGCAGGGCGTGGACCTCGTGGACTACGCCAAGGAGCATCCGGAACTCGCCGGGGCCTTTGAATCCTTCCCCAAGGACGCCGACGCGCTGTACCCCAATTGGCGTGAAAAGCTCAAGACCGTGGCCGCCTGACGGCGGTCCGACGGGGGGAGGCCACCCGGCCCGCGCGCCTGGGGGAGCGCAGTGCCGGGTGGCCGATCCCGTACCGTCACCCCGGAATTTCTACGTGTTCCAACGCCACCGCCCTCGTATGATAAAGAGAACGGGCGGGGCACAGGGAGGGTCGAATATGTCGATCAGACACCCCATCATTGCTGTGACCGGCTCATCCGGAGCCGGCACCAGCACCGTCAAGGAAGCCTTTTCCCATATGTTCCGCCGCGAGGGCCTGACCCCGGCGGTCATCGAGGGCGACAGCTTCCACCGCTACGACCGCACAGAAATGAAGAAAAAAGTGGCCGAGGCAGAGCAGGAAAACTGCCGCAACTTCAGCCACTTCGGCCCGCAGGCGAACCTGTTTCCGGCGCTGGAGAATCTGTTCAAGACGTATGGCGAAACGGGCACCGGCCAGCGGCGGCTGTACCTGCACAACGAAGCCGAGGCCATGCCCTACGCCGCACTCGGCCTCCAGCCGGGGCAGTTCACGCCGTGGGAAGATCTGCCGCAGAACACCGACCTCCTGTTCTATGAAGGCCTGCACGGCTGCGTGGTGTCCGAGCCGGACCAGGAAGACAAGTACAACGTCGCCCAGCACGTGGACCTGCGCATCGGCGTGGTGCCGGTCATCAATCTGGAATGGATTCAGAAGATCCACCGCGATACCAGCCAGCGCGGCTATTCGGAAAAGGCCGTGATGGATACCATCATGCGCCGAATGCACGACTACGTGCACCACATCCTGCCGCAGTTCAAGCTGACCGACATCAACTTCCAGCGTGTGCCGGTGGTCGATACCTCCGACCCGATCATCGCCCGCGACATTCCCTCGCCCGATGAAAGCTTGGTGGTCATCCGCTTCCGCAAGCCTGACCGTTTCGGGGTGGATTACCCGTACCTGCTCCAGATGATCCCCGGCTCCTTCATGTCCCGCCGCAACACCATCGTTGTGCCCGGCGGCAAGATGGGATTCGCCATGGAACTCATCCTGACGCCCATCCTGCGCCGCATCATGGAGCAGAAGGCCAAAGCTGCCGAAAAGGAACTGGCGTCGGCCTGACCGCACTCCGAACGTCCCCCCTGCCCCCTCCCGCTCCGGCGGGAGGTTTTTTTTGTGCGTGGGGCTACCGTCGGCCGCCCTGGCACGGTTGGACTTCGGCAAGGCAGCAGGCATACTGAGCGCTCTGCAATCCCCCACGGAGACTCAAGGTGCCTGAGCGGTCCCCCGGCACACTGCTGATCGTCGACGACGAGCCGAGCAACATCCAGATTCTGTTCGCGGCTCTCAAGGGGCAGGCCCAGGCGCGCTTTGCCACCAGCGGCGAGCAGGCCCTCGCGCTGGCCCGCCAGCATCGGCCCGACATCATCCTGCTCGATATCTACATGCCGGGCATGGACGGGTTTGCCGTGCTGGAAGCCATACGCTCTGAACCAAACCTGGCGCGGACAGCAGTGGTGATGGTGTCAGGATCGGGCGACGAAGCCCTGATAACACGCGCCGTGGCCAGCGGAGCAGACGACTTTCTGGTCAAACCCTGCCCAGCGCCGCTCCTGCAACGCCGCGTCGCGCTGTTGATGGAACTGATTGCTCATCGCCGCGAGGCCGATACGGCGGCGGCACGCCCGGCGCCTGCGCCACGTCCTGAGAACCTTGGGCGCCAGTCTGTCCTGGTGGTTGAAGACGGCGAGATCAACCGGGTCATTCTTTGGGAAATGCTTCGCGCCCATGACCACGATGTGACCATGGCGGTTTCCGGCGAGGAAGGCTTGCAACTACTTGCCGACAAATCGTTCGACACCGTTCTGCTGGACATTCACCTGCCGGGTCTCGACGGGCTTGAGGTGGTGCAGCGCCTGCGCGCCCATGAATACCCCGCCGAACGACATTGGGTGGTTGCGGTGACAGGCGACGCAGCAGGCGAAACCGTTGCGCAATATCTCGCTGCCGGATTCGATGCCGTGGTCCGCAAGCCGGTCGATCCCGCCGCACTCGACGCAGCATTACGCCGCCGACCGTTGCCGGTCGATGCCGCGCCACTGGTCGAGGAACAGCCGTTACCGGCCTTGCTGGTCGATCGCGACCGGGTGGTTATTCTGCTGCGGACCTACAGCGGCCCGCGCCTCACCGCTCTGTTCGGCCTGTTCGAGCGCGAAACCGCAGGATACTTGTCGTCCATGCGCGCGGCCCTGGACAGCGGTGACATGACCGAGGTTGCCGCCATTGCGCACCGGCTCAAGAGCGCCCTGGGCCACTTCGCCTGCGTCCGGGCCGCCGCCATCGCCGACCGCATCGCCCATGGACATGCGCCCCTCCCCCAGCAGCGCGCTGCCGACGTGGCCGCCCTGGAAAAACTTCTGCCGGAGACCCGCCGGGCGCTCCGTGGGGCGCTGGATTTGGCGGAGTAAGCGGAGACGACGGTCCCCGCTGCACCTGACGTCGGACTTGCCCCATGAGTCCGCTGACGAGGAGAGGCCTGCCCCAAGCGGCTCGGTCGGCAGCCCGTCCGCGTAAACGGAAGCCCCTACCTCACATCAACGACAAAACGCGCCCCCAAGCCGGAGGCGCGTTTCGATCGGATCGTCAGTCTTCGGTGGCCGGCTCGTCTACGCCGGGGCTGCCCTGCATCTGGGCGGCGATCAGCCCGGCATTGGCGCGGATGGCGTTTTCGATCTCGGCGGCGACTTCGGGGTTGTCGCGCATGAACTGCTTGGCGTTCTCGCGGCCTTGCCCGACGCGGGTGGAGTTGTAGGAGAACCAGGAGCCGGACTTTTCGATGATCCCGGCCTTGACCCCCAGGTCGACCAGTTCACCGGCCTTGGACACGCCTTCCCCATACATGATATCGAATTCGATTACCTTGAACGGCGGGGCGACTTTGTTCTTGACCACCTTGACGCGGGTCTGGTTGCCGACCACTTCGTCGCGGTCCTTGATCTGCCCGATGCGGCGAATATCGAGACGAACCGAGGCGTAGAACTTCAGCGCATTGCCGCCGGTGGTGGTTTCGGGGCTACCGAACATCACGCCGATCTTCATACGGATCTGGTTGATGAAGATAACCATGGTGTTCGACCGCGCCACCGAGGCGGTCAGCTTGCGCAAGGCCTGGCTCATCAGGCGGGCATGGAGACCGACATGGCTGTCGCCCATTTCGCCTTCAAGTTCGGCGCGCGGCACCAGGGCCGCCACCGAATCCACCACCAGAACATCGACAGCGCCGGAACGGACCAGCGTATCGACGATTTCCAGCGCCTGCTCACCAGCGTCCGGCTGGGAAATCAGCAGGTCGTCCAGGTTGACGCCCAGCTTGCGGGCATAGGCCGGGTCCAGGGCGTGTTCGGCGTCCACGAAGGCGCAGGTGCCGCCCTTCTTCTGAGCCTCGGCCACGCAGTGCAGGGCCAGGGTGGTCTTGCCCGAACTTTCCGGGCCGTAAATTTCGATGATGCGGCCACGCGGCAACCCGCCGATGCCCAGTCCCAGGTCGAGACCCAGGGAGCCGGTCGAGATCGCGTCAACGTCCACGGCCTTTTGCTGGCCGAGACGCATGATGGAGCCCTTACCAAAGGCACGTTCAATCTGGCTGAGGGCAGCGTCCAGCGCTTTCTGCTTGTCCATGGTGTCCTTGTCGACGAGTCTGAGTGCGGTCTGAGACATCGGTGCCACCCCTTATTCCACAGGTTCTTTGGGCCGCGCAACGATCCTCACAGTACATGCTTTGTTCTTTTCGGCAACGGAAAATGCGAACGCAACAAGAACGGCTCCCGCAGAAGTCGCGGAAACCGTTCTGATTCAAGCGCCTACGCTCATGACCTCTTTTACCTTTGCGGCCAGTTGCTGCAGGCTGAAGGGCTTGGGCAGGAAGTGCATGTCCGCCGAATCGGTAATTTCACCGCGTGCGGCTTCCTCCGAGTACCCGGAAATCAGGATGACCGGCAGGTCCGGCCGGTCGCGGCGCACGGCGCGCGTCAGTTCGGCGCCGTTCAGGCCGGGCATCACCATGTCCGTGATAAGGACATCGATATGGGCGTGCTCGGCCAGCAGATCCAGGGCGCCTTCGCCGGTGCGCGCCTCGATCACCGTGTATCCTTTGTTGCGCAGCGCGCGGGCGGCGAACACGCGGACGGGGTCCTCGTCCTCGACCAGCATGATTAGCCCGCCGCCGGTCAAGTCGGCATCGGACGGCTCGCCGCCTGGCTTGGCGGCGGATACTGGGCGCGTCGCGGCAGGCTCGGCGGTCGCCTCGGAGCGGGGGAGATAAATGGTGAACTCGGTCCCCTTGCCGAGCACCGAATCCACAAAAATGAACCCGCCGGTCTGCCGAATGATGCCGTAGACCGTGGACAGGCCGAGGCCTGTTCCCGTGCCCACCGCACCGGTTTTGGTGGAAAAGAATGGCTCGAAGATGCGGCCCAGGTTTTCACGTGGAATACCGGCGCCGGTGTCGGCCACGGCGATGACCGTATAGTCACCGGCCGGCACCTGCTCGGGGCCGCGCGTGAACGGCTTGTCCACGCGTTCAGACCGTGTCCGCAGTTCCAGACGGCTTGGCTTGCCGCCAGTGTCGCCGGCCTGTTCGGTCATGGCATCGCGGGCGTTCACTGCCAGATTGATGATCACCTGATCGAACTGGCCCGGATCGACGCGCACCATCCCGGCATCCCGCCCGTGCTTGATGTCGAGTTGAATACGCTCGCCCAGCAGACGGCGCAGCAGATGGTGCATTTCAGTGAGTGCATCCGTGACGTCGAGCAGGCGCGGCGCCAGCGGCTGCTTGCGCGAGAACGCCAGAAGCTGCCGGACAAGATTGGCCGCCCGGTTGGCGTTCTGCTTGATCTGCATGATGTCGGCAAACGAGGGATCTCCAGCCCCATGGCGTTGCAGGAGCAGGTCGCAGAACCCGATCATGGCGGTCAGAAGATTGTTGAAATCGTGCGCGACCCCGCCGGCGAGCTGGCCCATGGCCTGCATCTTCTGGGCCTGGGCGAACTGAGCCTCCAGGGTGCGCTGCGCCGTGGTGTCGATGAAGTGGGCAACCAGGGCGTC
>JBAYSM010000075.1:0-15530 GCA_041676205.1 Rhodospirillaceae bacterium
CTCCTCGAACCGCTCGAAGCCGATGGCGATGGCCAGCGGCAGGCCGATGGCCGACCACAGGGAATAGCGCCCGCCGACCCAGTCCCAGAATTCGAACATGTTGGCGGTGTCGATGCCGAACGCAGCGACTTCCTCGGCGTTGGTGGACATGGCTGCGAAATGTTTGGCCACGGCCGCATCACCCAAGGCCTCGACCAGCCAGGCCCGCGCCGTCTGGCCGTTGGTCAGGGTTTCCTGCGTCGTAAAGGTCTTGGACGCGATCAGGACCAGGGTGGTTTCGGGGTCCAGGCCGCGCAAGGTTTCGGCAATATGGGTGCCATCCACGTTGGACACGAAATGAACCCGCAGGCCGTCCTGGTGGTAGGGTTTGAGCGCCTCCGACGCCATGACCGGGCCGAGGTCGGACCCGCCGATGCCGATATTGACGACATCCGTGACCCGCTTGCCGGTGGCCCCGGTCCACGCCCCGCTCCGCACCGCGTCGGAAAACGTTTTCATGCGGGCCAGCACGGCGTTGACCGCGGGCATGACGTCTTGCCCGTCCACCAGGATCGGGCGGTTGGACCGGTTGCGCAGCGCGACGTGCAGGACCGCGCGGCCCTCGGTGGTGTTGATGGCCGCACCGCCCATCATCCGGTTGCGCCACTCCTCCACCCCCTGCTCGCGGGCCAGGGCCAGCAACAGACCCAGCGTTTCCGCCGATATCAGGTTCTTGGAGAAGTCCAGCAGCACAGTGTCCACGCGCAGAGAGAATCGCTCGAACCGGCTGGGATCGGCGGCGAACAATGCCCGCAGCCCGCCCGCGCGCATGTCGTTCGCATGATGAAGGAGGGAAGCATGGGCAGCCGTCTCACTGAGCAGGGTCATCAATACTCTCCGGGCAATCCGTCGCGGGACTCCGAAAGGTACAGGATTGCGCCCGCGCCGGGATAGGGGCGCTTTGGCTTACCCCACCATGGCGGCCAAGTTGAGTGCCTCCCTCCGTAACCTCCGTGCTACTTGCCGGACTTTTCGCTGCCCTTGAGGATCATGCGGGCCAGCAGGAAGCCAGTAACCAGCATCGCCACGCCGGCCGCGCCAAGCGTAATCCAGTTGGTTGCGTTGAGGTGGGCGCTGTTGGCGTCGCCGCCGATGACGGCATTCTGAACGACGACCCAGATCACCACCGGCAGCACCATGAGAACCGGAATGCCATACGCGATGAGTTTCATTTTACCAAGCTCCTATGAAGCGACACCTAAGCGATCATAGAAGCCTGTGACCCGGTGCAGGGCAATGACAGTTGTCAATCGCACCGGAAACAAAAAAGGCCGCCCCACCGGGACGGCCTTTTCTCTTATCGGAAGCAGCGTAACCGCCTCAGGCGGCGGCGCCCGGCGTAGCGAGCCAGGGCTGTTCGCGCTTTTGCTTTTCCTCGAAGGCTTTGATCTTATCGGCCTTTTGGAGGGTCAGGCCGATGTCGTCCAGGCCGTTGAGCAGGCAATGCTTGCGGAAGGCGTCGACCTCGAACGAAATGGTGCCGCCGTCCGGGCCCTTGATGGTCTGCTTTTCCAGGTCAATGGTGACGGTGGCGTTGGCGCCACGCTGCGCGTCGTCCATCAATTTGTCGACCTGCTCCTGCGGGAGCTTGATCGGCAGGATGCCGTTCTTGAAGCAGTTGTTGTAGAAAATATCGGCGAAGCTAGGCGCGATGATGCAGCGGATACCAAAGTCCAGCAACGCCCACGGCGCATGTTCGCGCGACGACCCACAGCCGAAGTTGTCACCGGCCACCAGGATGGTCGCGTTGCGCCATGCAGCTTGGTTCAGCACGAAGCCGGGAACCTCGGCGCCGTTTTCGTCATAGCGCATTTCGTCGAACAGGTTCTTGCCCAGTCCGGTGCGCTTGATCGTCTTCAGGAACTGCTTGGGGATGATCATGTCGGTATCGACGTTGATCATCGGCAGCGGCGCCGCGACGCCCGTGAGAACGGTGAACTTATCCATGCCCAGGTTCCTTTGTCTGTCTTTTAGCGGCTGCGCTTGGGGCCGCGCCATACCAGCAGCGGGCCGAGGGCGTCGTCGATTTCCATGAATCCGTCTTCCTCGCCGTCGTCGTCAACGATATCGAAGTCGAAGTCTTCATTCACTGGCCACAGCCGGGCCATCAGGTCATCGGACATCACGATATCCGACAGGATCGACACCCCGCCGGTGTGCTTCGGGTTGACGAAGAAGTAACGCGTGGCAGCCTGCGCCATAAGGTCTCTCCCCTCTGGGGTCTTGCGGGTGCGGCGGTCCCCACCGCGCGCCCGCCCCCGTCCCAATAGACCCGCTAGGACAGCTTGCGCACGTCGGTCAGGTGGCCGGTGATCGCGGCGGCGGCGGCCATCTCGGGGCCAACCAGATGGGTGCGTCCGCCACGGCCCTGACGGCCTTCGAAATTGCGGTTCGACGTCGAGGCCGAGCGTTGGCCCGGCTTGAGCTTGTCGGCGTTCATGGCCAGGCACATGGAACAGCCCGGCTCGCGCCATTCAAACCCGGCAGCCTTGAAGATTTCGTCAAGACCCTCGGCCTCGGCCTGCTCCTTGACCAGACCGGAACCGGGCACGACCAGCGCCTGAACGCCGTCAGCCACCTTGCGGCCCTTGGCGATGGAGGCGGCGGCGCGCAAATCTTCGATGCGGCCGTTGGTGCACGAGCCGATGAACACCACGTCCACGGCAACGCCTTCGAGCGGCTGACCGGCCTTGAGGTCCATGTAGTCCAGCGACCGCTGCATGGCGGTGGCCTTGGCCTCGTCACGGGCGGTGGCCGGGTCGGGCACGCGGCCGGAGATCGGGGCGACGTCCTCGGGGCTGGTGCCCCAGGTGACGGTCGGCTCGATGGCAGCGGCGTCGATCTCGATCACGCTGTCGAAGTGCGCGCCGTCGTCGGTCTTGAGGGTCTTCCAGTAGCTGACGGCGCTTTCCCACGCCGCGCCCTTGGGCGACAGCGGACGGCCGGCGAGATAGTCGAAGGTGGTCTGGTCGGGGGCGATCAGGCCAGCGCGGGCGCCTGCTTCGATGGTCATGTTGCAGACCGTCATGCGGCCTTCCATCGACAGCGCGCGGATGGCATCGCCAGCGTATTCGATTACGAACCCGGTGCCCCCGGCGGTACCGAGCACGCCGATGATGTGCAGCACCAGATCCTTGGCGGTCACGCCGGCGCCGAGCGCGCCGTTGACCTGGACCAGCATGTTCTTGGCCGGAGCCTGAACCAGCGTCTGGGTGGCCAGCACATGCTCCACTTCGGAGGTGCCGATGCCGAACGCGAGGCTGCCGAAGGCCCCGTGGGTTGCGGTGTGGCTGTCACCGCACACGATGGTCATGCCCGGCAGGGTAAAGCCCTGCTCCGGCCCGACGATGTGCACGATGCCCTGGCGGATGTCGTCCATCCCGAAGTACGGCACGCCGAACGCCTTGACGTTGGCTTCCAGGGCTTCGACCTGGGTGCGGCTTTCCGGGTCGGTGATGCCGACCGAACGGTCCGTGGTCGGCACGTTGTGGTCGGCCAGGGCCAGGGTGCGTTCCGGGTGGGCCACCTTGCGACCGCTCTGCGCCAGACCTTCAAAGGCCTGGGGGCTGGTCACTTCATGGACCATGTGGCGGTCGATGTAGAGCAGGCAGGTGCCGTCCTCCTGCACGTCGACCAGGTGACTGTCCCAGATCTTGTCGAACAGGGTGCGGGCCTTAGCCATCCGCTCCACTCCTATAGGTGTGTGTTGTTTCCGTAGGAAAGCTCCGAGGCGGCGCGCACGCCGGCCCCGGAGCCTTTGGCAGTCGAACCGAAAAGGCGATTAGCCTTCCTGGTTGTCCTTGGCGGCCTGCGCCGCGGCCTTGCGGTCGCTGCTGACCTGCACTTCGAACTCGCGGGCGCGCGCCGTGCCGTGGGTGTCCTCCACGATACGCGCCTTACGGCCACGACGGTCACGCAGGTAGTACAGCTTCGCGCGGCGGACCTTACCGCGACGAACCACCTCGATGCGGTCCAGCATCGGGGAGTACAGCGGGAACACACGTTCCACGCCTTCGCCGAAGCTGATCTTGCGCACGGTGAAGGACGAGTTGATCGAGGCGTTCTTGCGGGCGATCACGACGCCTTCGTAAGCCTGGAGACGCTCGCGCGTGCCTTCAACGACCTTCACCCACACCTTGACGGTATCGCCGGGTCCGAAAACGGGAATCTGCTTGCCTTCGGTCAGGGACTCGATCTGCTCCTGATCGAGCTTTTGAATGATATTCATGACATCAACCCTCTTGCTCTTTGTTCTGGGCGGCGATGTACCGGGACCATAGGTCCGGTCGACGACGCCGGGTGATCTCTTCGCTTTGCTCGTGCCGCCAGTTTGCGACCTTCGCATGGTGCCCCGAAAGCAACACTTCCGGAACTGCCCGGCCCTGCCACACGGCGGGGCGGGTATAAAGCGGGTACTCCAGAAGTCCCCGCTCGAAACTTTCTTCTTCCAGCGACTCGGTCTTGCCGACGACGCCGGGCAACAGCCTGACCACCGCATCCAAAAGGGTGATCGCCGCCGCCTCTCCGCCCGACAACACGAAGTCGCCAAGGCTGATCTCGGTGGGCTGCCATGCGTCCAGGACGCGCTGGTCAACCCCTTCATACCGCCCGCACAGCACGGTCAGCGCAGGTTCCGCCGCAAGGGCGCGGGCCATTTCCTGGTCCAGAACCCGGCCCCGAGGCGTCAGGTAGACCAGACGTCCCAACCGCTGCCCGTCGGGGCCGTGCGGCCAACTGGCGTCGATGGCGGCGTCGATGACGTCGGGCCGCATGACCATCCCCGCCCCGCCCCCAAAGGGGGTATCGTCAACGGTGCGGTGTTTATCGCGCGCGAAACCACGGATGTCCACCGTTTCCAGCGACCATGTGCCGTCGGCCAAAGCTTTGCCCGCCAGACTGTGACCCAGCGGCCCCGGAAACATTTCCGGGAACAGGGTCATGACCACGGCGCGGAACGACGCCCGTTCGTCGCTCATGATCAGCGCCAGTCCTCGTCGGGCCAGTCCTCGCCCGCAGGGGCTTCCGCAGGTTTGGCGGCTGGGTCGGGACGGGCCTTGTGACGGCGGTCCTTGGCGGCGGTGCGTGCCTTGGGAGCCTTGGGCGGGTCTTCCAGCAGCCCGGCCAGCCGTTCGGCAATCAGCCGGCCATTGGCCATGTCGATGACCGGCACCGCCTCGCGGGTGAACGGAACCATGGTGACGCCACCATTTTCGGCCCGCACTTCCAGGATGTCGCCAGCCCCGAAGTCGTAGACGGCGGCAACCGTGCCCAGCGCCACGCCGTCGGCGAACTCCACCCGCAGCCCGATCAGGTCAGCATGATAGAACTCGTCGTCGTCCTCGTCGGCCGGCGGCAAAACCGCGCGATCGACATGCAAGCGCACACCGCGCAGCATTTCGGCGGCAGTGCGGTCGTCAACCCCGGCGATGGAGCACAGCACCACGCCCTTGGACCGGCCAACCACGCGCAACGTGAAGGTCCGCCCCCCGAACTCGTCCACCACCGGCCCATAGGCGGCAATGTCTTCGGGTTCGGCGGTGAAGCTCTTCACCCGCACCTGTCCACGGATGCCGTGGGGGCCAACGATGACCCCCACGCACACGCGGCCCGTCTCTGCGTCCCGAGGCGATGCCATGACGCGCGGCAATCCGTCGGCTTACTCGGCCGCCGGCTCGTCGCCACCCTCAGCCGGGGCGGCAGCAGCGGCGGCGGCGGCAGCCGCTTCGGCTTCGGCGGCTTCGGCAGCGGCCTTGGCGCGCTCGGCGACTTCACGCAGACGCTCCTGGGCCTTCGCCTTGGGCTGGTTCTTCTTGGTCTGCACCGGCGGGGCGGGCATTTCGGTCAGACCGGCCATGCCCAGCAGCTTGGCAACGCGGTCGGTCGGCTGCGCGCCACAGCCCAGCCAATAGGTCACGCGCTCATCCTTGATGCGCAGACGCTCGGAGTGGTCGGCCGGCAGCACCGGGTTGTACACGCCGATCTTCTCGACGAAACGGCCATCGCGGGGCGAGCGGGCGTCGGCAACGACGATGCGGTAGAACGGGCGCTTCTTGGCGCCGCCACGGGCGAGACGGATACGCAGAGACATGGTTGTTTCCTTAAGGTCTTCAAGAGTGTCGGGAAAAGTCGAAGGTCAATTTGGTCGGGAGCAACACGCCGATCAGCGTTTCTTGCTCCCCTTGCGGCCCATGGCGCGCAACAGGTCGGGGGGCAAACCGCCGGGCGTTCCGGCGCCCATGCCTCCCATCCCTGGGGGCAGGCCGGGCATTCCCCCGGCGCCGCCCATCAACTTACGAAGCTCGTCGGGGTCGGTCGGCATGTCGGGCATCTTGTTGGCCCCGAATAGGCCCCCAAGGGCGCCCATCATGCCCTTCTTGCCGCCCATCTTTTTCATCTTCTTCATCATCTCGGCCATCTGCTGATACTGTTTCAGCAGCTTGTTGACGTCGGCGACGTCCATGCCGGACCCGGCCGCGATGCGGCGCTTGCGGCTGGCCTTGATGAGTTCGGGACGGCGGCGTTCCTGGACGGTCATCGACAGGATGATGGCTTCCTGACGGGCCATGACCTTATCGTCCAGCTTGGCGTCGTCGATCTGCTTCTTCATCTTGCCGATGCCCGGCAGCATGCCGAGCAAGCCCTTGATGTCGCCCATCTTCTTGATCTGGCGGAGCTGTGAGAGCATGTCCTCCAGATCGAAAGACCCGGCCATCATCTTGGCCGCCATCTGTTCGGCCTCGACCTGATCGATGTTGGCAGCGGCCTTTTCCACCAGACTGACCACGTCGCCCATGCCAAGGATGCGGCCGGCGATGCGGTCAGGGTGGAAGCCTTCGAGGGCATCGAGCTTTTCGCCCATGCCCAGCAACTTGATCGGCTTGCCGGTCACGGCGCGCATGGACAACGCCGCGCCACCGCGCGCATCACCGTCAACGCGGGTCAGCACGATGCCGGTGATGCCGATCTTGTCGTTGAATTCACGGGCCAGCGTCACCGCGTCCTGACCGATCATGGCGTCGGTGACGAGCAGCGTTTCGGCAGGCTTGACGGCGTCGCGCACCTGGGCGACCTCGTCCATCAATTCCTGGTCGATGTGCAGACGGCCGGCGGTGTCGAGGATGACCACGTCGTAGCCGCCCTTGCGGGCCTCGTCCATCGCGCGCTTGGCGATGGCGACGGGCATCTGGCCTTCGATGATGGGCAGGGTGTCAACGCCGGTCTGCTCGCCGAGAATGGCAAGCTGCTTCTGCGCCGCCGGGCGGTAGACGTCCAGCGAGGCCAGCAGCACGCGCTTTTTCTCACGCGTCTTGAGGCGCAGGCCGATCTTGCCCGAGGTGGTGGTCTTGCCCGACCCCTGGAGGCCGACCATGAGGATCGGCACCGGCGGGGTGCGGTCGATGTTCAGCAGGATTTCGCGGGCAGCGGCTTCGTCATAATCCTTGCCGGGCTCGCCGCCCAGCATTTCGACCAGCACATCATGGACGATCTTGACGACCATCTGGCCGGGGGTGACGGACTTGATGACCTCCGCCCCGACGGCGCGTTCCTTGACCGCCTTGATGAAGTCCTTGACCACGGACAGGGCGACGTCGGCTTCGAGCAGGGCGATGCGAACCTCGCGCATGGCCTCGTCGACGTCGGACGCACTCAGCGAGCCACGCCGCTTGAGCTTGTCGAAGACCGAACCGAGACGTTGCGACAGAGCGTCGAACATGCCTACCCAATACCCTTCCGTTGTTCACATCACGCCAGCACAAAGCGCACCAGTGCGCGACCCCGTCGCGGACTGATGGACCCCCTCGGGAGCATTGTGCCCGAAGCAGCATGAGCCGGCCCGCCCAAGGCAAACCGGAAGGCTGGCTTTCTACGGCCGCAGGCGAAAAGAGTCAAGGGAAAGGGAAAGGGAAAGGGAAAGGGAAAGGCGCCCCCTTACCCATTCCCGTTGGCCGCCGCGCGGTCGGCCATGATTTTTTGGATGTGGGCCTTGATCTCGGGATTCACGTCCAGGAACTTCTGGAGATCGCCGCTGTCCAGGACCAGCAGGTGGCAGTAGGTCAACGCCACGATGTCGGCCATGCGGCGGCGGCCGGTCAACAGGGCCATCTCGCCGAAGAAATCGCCGCGGCCCAGACGTACGGCTTGACCAGGCAGGCGCACTTCGACGGCGCCGCTGGAGATGAAATACACCCCGCGGCCCTTCTCCCCCTTGCGCACCACGGCCTGACCGGGGACCACGAACTGCGGCCGCATCAGGCGGCACACCTTGTCGATGCTGCCGGGCGGCAGCCCCAGGAACAATGGGCACTGCTCGATCAGATCGCGGGTCTTCAACCGCAGATCGAGGCGCGGACTGCCCTCTGCGCCTCTGGTGCTGCCGATCACGGTGCGGCGAAGGCTTTCGTGAACCTCGGGACTGAGCAGGCCTTCGGCCCGCAGGGTATCATAGTGGTTCAATTCCTCGCGGCGGGCCAACTGGCGCAGGAACTGACGCTCCAGGGCGTCGGCGTATTCTGGGTATTGCAAACGCAGGACGTCGAGCGCCTTGGTCGTTGCGGTCAGACGGGTGTGCAGGATTTCGCGCAACAGATCGGCGATGCGCTTGCCCAACAATGGCTGCAGACGGACGCCAATATAGTTGCGCAAGTCGATCAGCACCAGACGCAGCACCAGCAGGCTTTCGAACCGCTCGGCCAGCCTCCGGTTGAGCGGCCGTTCGATGCGCAGAAGGCGGTGCAGCATATGGGCGGTGCGGAATGCCCGTCCGAACATCAGCAGGCGCCGCGACGCCCGCTGATAGCCCACGCGACCATCACTGCGGGTGCCTTCGATCAACCGCTCGGCGTGCCGCAGCAGGTGTTCGACCACGTTCTGCGACAAGGATTGCTGCTCGTGATGTTCTAGAACCAACTCGCGTTCACGGGCGGCCAAGGCGATCAGGCCGAGCGCCAGCCGTTCGCGGTCCAGTAGGGCCTGTTCAATATTCCCCGCACTCGCCAATTCGGCAATACGCGCTTCGTACGCCAAGGTCACGCCGCGGCTGAGGGTGGGGGCGATTTCGTGGCGTTTGGCGGCGTCCTGCACGGCGTCACGAACATCAGCCAGCGCCAGCACCAGCACCTGATTGCGCAACGCCTGATCGATCGGCGACAAGCGATCAAGCCCGAGCACGCGGATGACTTGCCGGAGCGTGGTACCGTTGACGAACAAGGTGAACAAAACGAAACCGCTGGCCGTCACCGCAACGAAGCGTTTGAGTTCAGGATTGAGACTCGCATTCTCGGTCACCGCCAAGGCCAGAGCCAGCGTCAAGGCCCCGCGCAGGCCGCCCCACAGGATGGTCGCCTTGTAGGGCAGGCTGACCTTCTCGGCCAACCGCACCGCCGACAGCAGGGGCAGCAGCAGGAACAAAACCAGGGCGCGCGCAACCAGAGCCGCCACCACTACGGTAAGGACCATCAGGACGTCGGTGATGGTCAGGTCGGTGAGGATGCGCGGCACCAAAATGGCGGCCAGTATAAACACCAGCGACCCAGCCCAAAAAGCCACCTGTTCCCATAGATTGACCAGATGATCCCAGTTGGCCGGAGAAATTTTGGGCCGCACGAATGCGCTGACCGTCAAACCCGCAATCACCACCGCCACCACGCCAGACACCATCAGTATCTGATCGCCAAGAATATAGATGATATAGGGCGCGGCCAGGGTCAGCGTCGCCTCAGCCGCGCGGTTGCCCCTCATCAGGGGCAGTAGTGCCACCAACAGCCGCCCCCCGGCCACCCCAAGCACCATGCCGCCGGTGAAGGAGCTGATGAACCACAGTACACCCTCACTCAGATCAAGCGGCTCGCCCGAGACGATCACCCCCAGCAGCATGGTGAACAAGGCAATGGCGGCGGCGTCGTTGAGCAGGCTTTCCCCTTCGACCAGGCGGGTCAAACGGGCCGGAGCGCCGATGTCGCGGAAAATGGCCACCACGGCTGCCGGATCGGTCGTCGCCACCATCGCCCCCAACAGCAGGCAGGCCAGCAACGGCACCCCGAACAACAGGTTCAGCCCGTAGCCGATGATCGCCGCTGCAACCAGCACCGCAACCACCGCCATCAGCATGATGGGCGCGGCGTCCTCCATCATGCGGCGGACTTCCATGGTCAGCGGGGCTTGAAACAGCAGCAGCGGCAGAAACACGTAGATGATGACAGCCGAGGGGATCGGCATGGCGACCAGCGGTGCCACCACCGCATTAAGGGCATTGGTGAGCGGCGTGGCCAGCAGGAAGGCGGCCAGAAACCCGATGCCCGTGCCGACGGCAGCCTGCAGCACCGTCGACGGCACCTTTAGACGGGCGGCCAAGGGCTGGATTACCGCCACCACCACCAGCAGGGAGGCGATGGTCAGCGTGATGATGGTGACGTCGGGCACGGCAAACCTCTGGCGGGCGGAGGGTGTTCCGAGAGGTTTAGCAGCAATTGCGGTATTTCATAGGGGGAGCAGAGCGATTAGCCCGAGAAAAAATGCACCCCTTCGACGACCGCTCCGCCAGCCAGCCCGGCCACAGCCAGAACCACAGACCAGCGGACCAGAATCGCCAGCGCAAACCCAAACGACTCGCACCTTCACCAGACGGACGAGGATGTTACGCGACCACCTTGACGCGTCCCTTGGCCTGGGGCCGCTGCCCCGGCGGGAGTTGGTTGAGGACCCGGAACCAGTCCTCGTTGAACCGGCCGTAGGGCAGCCCGCGCGCCAGATCGGCCACGGTCGCCCCGCCTGCCGGACGCACCACGCGCAAACGCAACGGCTCGACCCGCGCCGCCTCGGCCTCGCTGATGCGGCGGAAGCTGTAGGACGTGCGCCGCAGGTCTTCGCCCAAGCTGGCGGTGCGGTTCGGGGGCGTGGCAAACATCATCCGATAAACCTCCTGCCCCGCCCCGGCGATGGCGATGAAGCGCACGTCCATCGGCTGGTTGTTGACGGTCCCGCGCGTTGCTCCGGTCGCGGCGGCAAGGCTGTTGACGGTGAACGCCTCGACACCGGCGACGCGCGCGTTCGCCGCCCACTCGCCGGCGATATAGCGCCGCATGTCGCGCGTCCGGCTCTTGGCCATGTCGAATACGATGATGGCGCCCTCGGGGTCACGGGCGATGACGTTGGCGGGCGAGTTGAGGATGCGGAAGCCGTCCGGCACCGTGAACTCAAAGCGCAGGCCGGGATGCACGAAGCGGGTGCCGATGGCGATGCCCTGCTCGGGGTCGTCGCCGAACAGCATCCCGTCGATGATCTCCAGGTATTCGTCGCGGCCGATGAAGGGGTTTTCCTGGCGCACAGCCTCCGCCGCCGCGATGGCCGCCTGCACGCGATCGGCCGTGCGGGGATGGGATGCCATCATGTTGAACTGATCGACCTGACCTTCCAAGCCCAGGGTGGCCGCCTCCACCCGACTTTGTTCACCCAGGGTATTGAGGAACGACGCCATGGCCGACACATCGTAATTGGCGCGGTCCAGATAGCGAGCACCCAAGGTGTCAGCCTCAAGCTCCTGCTGGCGCGAATAATTGCTCAAAAACGCCTGCGCCCCCACCGAGGCCAGATCCGCCACCTGCCGCGATCCGGTGGCGATCCCCAGGACCGCCAATCCCAGCCCGGCCAGCACCTGCTGCCCCTGCCGTTCGGCAGAGTGGCGGGCGGTCACGTGGCCGATCTCGTGGCCGATGACGCCCGCCAGTTCCGCCTCCGAGTCGCACAACGCGACAAGGCCGCGCGTCACCGTGACCGGGCCGCCGGGCAGGGCGAAGGCGTTGACCACCGGAGAATTGGCGACCGAGAAGGTGTAGGGCAAGTTGGGATTTTCGCTGCGGGCCGCCAGCCGCTTGCCGATGCCGTCCACGTAGCGTTGCAGCTTGGCGTTCTCGTAAGCGCCGCCGAAGGCTTCCAGCAGCTTGGGCTGCTCGCGCTGACCGACCGCCACGTCCTGTTCAATCGAGGTGAAGCCGGTCAGGGCGGATCGGCCCATGGGGTTCTGGGCGCAACCGCACAACGCGCTGCCGCAGACCATCGCGGCACCGCTAAGGAAATGCCTCCTCGAAAGCTCCATTCCCATTACTCCTGCACCTGACTACGATTGCCGCCCACTACGTCCCAAGAGGGTACAGGCCGTTATGGGCGGAAAGAAGGCCGTTGCAGCACAGGAACGGCTGACCGGCCGCAACCGTTGACGCTGTGCCTGGGGAGACGCTCATCATGGACAACGAAGCCCACTATAACGCCCGCGCCGCCATTCCCGATCACCCGGCCATCTATGCCGACTGGGCGGCCCGCAGCCAAGCGGTGCGGGCCAAGTGCACCGACTGCCTGGACATCGCCTATGGCCCTGGCAAGCGGGAGGTGCTGGACTTCTTTCCAGCCATGACGCCCGACGCGCCACTGGCCTTGTACCTGCACGGCGGGTACTGGCAGTGGAACGACAAGGCCGGGTTCAGCTTTTTGGCCGAGTCCCTGGTGCGGGCGGGATTTTCCACCGCCATCGCCAACTACCCCCTGGCCCGCGAAGCCACCATCCCCGACATGGTCGAAGCCGCCCGGCGCGCCGTAGCCTGCCTGTGGCACGGTGCCGAGCGGCGGCTGCGCGGCAATCCCGACCGTCTGTACGTCATCGGCCATTCCGCCGGGGCGCATCTGGCGGCCAGCCTCGTCGCCACCGACTGGCCCGCCTGGGACGCCGCGCTGCCGCCTGACGTCATCAAGGGCACCCTGGCGATGTCTGGCATCTATGACTTGCGCCCGCTGGTCCCCACCACCATGAACGAGGCGCTGGGCCTGACCGAGGACAGCGCCAGGGCGGTTAGCCCGCTGTTCGCCGAGCCGCGCAGCAAGGCCCCCCTGGTGCTGGCCGTCGGTGGCCTGGAGAGCGGCGAGTTCCACCGCCAGACCAGGACCTTGGCGGATGCCTGGGCGGCCAAAGGCGTGCAGGTCGCTACCATGACGCAGACCCGCCACAACCACCTCAGCATCCTTGAAGACCTCGCCGATCCACATGGTCCGCTGCTCAACGTCCTGACCGATCTTGCGGGCCGGCCGGTCAGCGCGACGCGGACCTAAACGCCTCACCCGCCGAGGCGCGTACCGCCAGGGCTCTTGTCGTTGGTGAAGGCATTAAAGGTGATCAGCGTGAACGTGTCGGCGACGCCCGGCAGAGTCTGGACCCGTTCGGTCACGAACCGCCCGATGTCGATGCCGTCCGCCAGATAGAACTTGGCCAGCAGGTCATACTGCCCGGAGGTCGAGTAGATCTCCGAGATCTCCTCAATGGTTTCCATGGCCTGATCGGCCACCTCATAGGCTTTGCCAAGCTCGCACTTGATGTGGACGAAGACAGCGCGCATGGAACAGGCTCCTAACTGGGTCTATGGAAAGACCATGGTACGAGGCGGCGCGGCTATTTTCCACCCAGCCGTTCGAGCGCCTCGGGGTGATCGACTTCGATCAACGGACCGTTATAGCGGCGCACCCAGCCCCGCGCGCGAATCGGCTGGCCCTGCCAGTACTCGGCCGCGCGAGCAGGCTTGGGAAAGGTACGCAACCCGGCCGCGGAGATGCTGACCGTCACGTCGCGGCGCCAGTCCTGCCCGAAGTTGAGATAAAGCCGTCCGCGCACGACGGCAGCCGAAACCACCGTTCCCTCGATCACGGCGAGTTGCCCCTTGGCCTTGTCCACGGCCGCCACATCCGCCGCCGGAAGCAGGGGCGAGGTCGCCCATATGCCCCGCCCCGCATTGCGGGCGCTCGCTTCGACTTCCAATAGAGACGCCGCAGCCGCCCGCTCGTCGGGAAACGTCACCACCCGCGCCGCACCATCTCCGACCAGGACCCGTTGCAGCCACAGCCCGTCGGCGCGCACGACATGGGCGACCAGCCGGCCATGGCGGTCGTGCTGTTCGGTCGGCCAGTGCAGGGCGACAGCGTGGCCGACCACCAGGGGGGCCACCGCGTCCCGCACCTCGGCGCGGCCTTCCAGCACGGCGAGGCGCACCCGGCGGCCATCCTCCAGACGCAGGATGCCACCCGGTTCCACGCCCTCCACCCGACCCTGACCGACCACGGGCGGCAGACCTTCGGCCCAGGCGGGACCAAAGCTCAGGCACAGCAGGAAGATAAGTGTGCGCAAGACCATTCCCCACCCTATCGCCTGCCCAATTTTTGCGAAAGCGCGACGGTACATTTCCCATGCTTGCGCCACCGCCCGGAGATTGCGATGCTTGGGCGGGGAACGAATGAGTCGGATGGAGGCGGCCTATATCACTCGCGCACGAGCCTAGCGGCGGAACCGAGGCCAGCAGTACCGTTCGCTGCCGCAAAGTGCTGGTAGCCGACGATCATGCCGTCTTCCGCGAGGGGTTGCGCGTCCTCATGCAGGCGCGCGGATTCGCAGACACGGTGATCGAAGCTGCCGACGGCGCTGCGGCCCACGCCATGTCCCGCGACCATGGCGACCTCGATCTGGTGGTGCTTGACCTGTACATGCCCGGCATGGAGCATTTCGCGGTGCTGCGTGAATTGCGGGCCGAGCAGCCCGACCTTGCGATCGTGGTGCTGACCGCCTCGGAAAAGCTGCACGACATGCGTAGCGCGATCGAGGCTGGGGCGACCGGCTACATCCCCAAATCGTTCAGCATCACCGAGATCCTGTCGGCCCTCCAGAGCATCGTGAACGGGGAGGAGTTCTTCCCGACGGCAGGCACGATGGACAACGGCGGCGAATCGGCGGGCGGACCGGCGCTCAGCCCCCGGCAGTCAGAGGTCTTGGGTCTGATCGCCAGGGGCTACAGCAACAAGGAAATCGCCCGCAAGCTCGATACTGCCCTACCGACCATCAAGAACCATGTCGCCAACATCTTTGAAAAGCTGGGCGCCAGCAACCGCGTTGCCGCAGTAAATATCGGCCGGCGCAGCGGCCTGATCCCTGACGAATAGGGTTGCCCATGGAACGGGCCGGACACGGCCACACACCCGGACACGGCAACGGCGGCGACGACTGGTTCCCGCCCGTCGAGCCGCGCCGCCAGGGCATGCTCGACGTCGGCGATGGTCACAGCCTGTACTGGGAGGAAAGCGGCGCCCCCGACGGGCTGCCGGTGATCTTCGTCCATGGCGGGCCGGGGGCGGGCTGCGCGCCGGGGTACCGCCGCTTTTTCGACCCCAAGCGTACGCGCATCATCCTGTTCGACCAGCGCGGCGCGGGACGGTCGCGGCCCTATGCCGACATCACCGCCAACACCACCGACCACCTGATCGCCGACATTGAGCGCCTGCGCGAGCACCTCGGCGTCGATCGCTGGCTGCTGTTCGGCGGTTCGTGGGGCAGCACCTTGGCTTTGGCCTATGGGCAGGCCCACCCGGACCGCTGCCTGGGGTTCATCCTGCGCGGTATCTTCCTGTTCCGGGCGCGCGAGGTGGAGTGGTTCCTGTCCGGCATGGGCCGCCTGTTCCCCGAGGCC